>OMIR01000001.1 GCA_900299125.1 Nitrosopumilales archaeon
GTCGGCAAATGCAAAATGATCCATGTATCCGATTATAGATAACATAACAATTGTGCTCAAAAGTAATAAAATCTTCATTTATTGTTCATATTTTGTGTGGTAATTAAGAATTTCTTATGGTATGTAGGTATTACAAAAGTTACAATTTCTTACTTCATCGCCCACAAAATCATCGATTTCATTTTTGTTTAGTTTTTTCTTCCATTTTGTAAGAAATTTTGAGTTTGGCCGTTAATTCAAAATTTTTACCTTAATACATATGGGTTCAGAAATTCCCAGAATTGATTTTGTCAAAAAGATGAATGAAATCAAGAATTGTGGCTTTGTTCCAGCCCTTAGGATTGATAATACTGGAATCGGTTTTACTTTAGAGACCTTACTGGGAATAAGGGAAAACAATTACACCAAAGGTGATTTTATCGACATTGGAAAATACAATGAAATTCTGTTCGAGTTAAAATCGCAAAGATACAAGAAAATTGATCCTCGAAAGAGTAAACCATTGATTAATAGACATTTGATCTCTTTAGTTACACAAGCTCCACATGGTGGACTAAGTAATAGTGAACTTTTAGCAAAATACGGGTATAGTGATGAACAGGGAAGAAAGCGAAGAAACCTTTACGCAACAATTAGTGCCGACAGATTCGTAAAAAGCAAGTATGAATCGATAAGTAAGATGAAAATTAGGCGAAATAGGGAAAGACTATTTTTGGTGGTAAATAATCAGGAAGTAGCTTACGTGGATTTAGATAAAATTCTTGGGAAGTTAGAAAATTTGTTAATTGTTCGAGCAGATTCAGAGCTAAGAAATTGTAACTGTAGTATGAACCATCTTCATAAAGATGGTTTTCATGAATATTTTCACTTCAATACAACTTGTATCTTTACAGGATTTGATAAAGAAAAATTCTACAGATCAATAGATGAGGGTAAAATCAAGTATGATCTAAGAATGCATGATGTGGAAGGTGAGATTGATGGTCAGGAAGGATATGACACCAAACATGACCATGGAACGGGCTTTAGAGCAAAATTTGAGAACATAGCAGGATTCTATAGCCGTTCAGAATTCATCTAGTATTTCCAAATGACAATGCTTTCTCGAGTCATTGTTTCACCTACCTGATCAGATATGTTTTCAGGTGCGTTTTTTGATGACATTGCTTTATTGGCAATCGTCCTGTAGATTGTTTGAGTATGGGTAAATCCATACTTTTTTGCGAGTTCAACGATGATTTCATCGGTTGGGATTTTCACCCGTCTTACCGTTCTGTTTGCTACCACAAAACAACAATGGCTTTTGCCTTTTTTCAGATTTTGTGATATTTGATTCAGACATGAATCAAGATCAAAAAAGAATGCAAACACATCTTGTGCTCTGCTTGGATTATTCGCCTTCTTGGTGATTTGCTTGTCGTTATGCTCTACTTGCTGTATTGTTTCATCAAGCAAATCTGATTCTAGCTCTGCAAAGTCTTTCTTCCTTCCACCTAGGCCAACCTTATCAACGGCAAGTAATTGTTCTTCTGGTAATTCTAACCATAAACCAAGATGTTTTGAAAATTGACCATATGCAACAGTAGTGCTGTGATCACCATATGGGGGTGATGTGACTACAAGATGTGCTTTATCATCATCCAATACCGAATCTGGAATTTTGGAAAAAGAACTCTCAATATTTCTAGAATCACCAAGTATTGGAAACGCCTTAGCATTTTTTTTCTCAGATACAAAATTGTCCATGCCGATAATGTTCTTTTTGCATACGTCTGCAAACACATCAAAGACATTGGGATTAAAAGATTCTAAATCTTTTGAATTCATCCTATAAATTTTGTAAATACTATTTCTTTGATTACTGCATTTTCTAGAGGTTAACGAGAAACATATTTTGAAAAAATCTTTAACGTCATCATCTCTTAAATCGAAGATATGATGTTTTAGAATTTTGAGTTTGTTTAAAACGTCTTTCTTATACCAAAAATCCAAATCTAGTGATTTTGATTTTGGTGCAACGTCATGTGGGATTTTGTTAGTGAGATCTGACTTTGAACTATTGATGAGTTTATCGAAGATTTTAGTGAGTTTTTGTCCTTCAATAGGTGTGGTTTTTACCTTCGAGAGCAACACTGCAAACGGATTGATGTCTATTCCAACAGTATTGTTTCCATGAATTAAAGACTCTACTAGAACTCCACCTGAGCCCATAAATGGATCAAAAACAACCTGATTTGGTTTTGCATATTTTGTGATTAATCTTTTGGCAATCTGTGGATGCATTCTTGCAGGATACAAATGAAAGCCATGAGTATGTTGTTTAGTGCTATACTCTAGAAAAGTCCAATCTTCAGATTCACTTGTTGTGTTTGTTATTGACATTTTATTTTTTAGAACGAACTTGAATATAAGAGCAAGTTATTATACAATACTAAGCACAACGCACTATGGAATTTAGTAAAACACTCTCTGCCAGTGAAGCAAAATACAAGTATGTTGGGTTGCCAAAAAATATTCGAGAGGAATTTCCAGATAAGGATAAGATCTTTAAACTGAAATTTAAAAATAAGATCTATGAAATGAAAGTTAACAACAAGAATTGTATTATGCTTACACAATTGTATGAGGTTAATCAGTTTATGGAGGGTGACCAGATTACGATTATTCTTTCAAGGGATACTTTTGAGCTAAAAGTAAACCCGTCGTAAAATCACTCTGCCTTATTTGTTGGAGTAAAACATTCTTCAGGAAGAACTACGTATCTGCCTGTCAATTGACTGCATTAGGTCTGAGAGTGTAGAGTATTTGTCCTTGAGTTGCTCTTTTTTTATTGGCAGTTGTGGGTTTAGCATGATAAAAATAGGCTTTTCTAGTTTATACGCATTTAATTTTATGATTTCAAGGCCTGATGTTTTTTCTATTGGTTTTAGTAAAAGGAATAATGTAGCTAACGTTAAAAAACGTTAAAACAACGTAGCTAACGTTACTTTACTTACTGGAAAATACACCATCAAGACATAACAGCATGTTTTAGAGTATAGAATATTCCAAAAGAGATGTAAGGAGTTACAATAAAGTCTATGAATGATTTTCAGGTGGAAGCTTGAGAACTAGTCCAAAATAGAACAAAATTAGATTACCCAAAGAGGTCTACTTTAGCTGTGTTCCTTGATAATGTTGACACCCCCATAATTTGTCCAAAATGCAGGCACAAATTCCATGATTTTTTCCAAAAACCTACTAATTTGCATGTCCATCAGAGTTATTCGCTGTCGTGTTTTTGTTTGAAAGCAAATCAAATAGTGCATCAAGTTTTTCTAAAATCCTGTCTATTGCATCTGGCATATCTGCCATTTTTTGAGCCTGCTGAAGACTTCTAGGCTCCCAATCTGCACATCGTCCCTTTGAGCGATTAATTATTCCCTTGTCAGTTCTAATCTGACTTGCACCACTAGTCATCAAAAGGGCTGATGCGATTGGTGATGGAATTGCAATCTCTGGCTCTGATGAAACCCAACCGTTGCCTATTTGCACTCCCCTTGCCTCTACCTCTAATGCAATACTATCTGCCTCATTTCTGGCATAAAAGTAGGCCTCATTTGGACTAGTTCCTAATACCTTTGTTACATATACTTGAAATTCAAACCCATAATGTGTTTTGATTAGCCTTACAGTGTGATCTTTTAGTTTTCCAATCCACACTTTGGAGTTTCTTAATCCTGCCCTTTTCCAGTTTGACTTGATGTTGATTGGTCCCAAATCACCAGTTATAGGATATGAAACATGCATGTTCTCTATTCGAACAAGTTGCTTCCCGTAAAGCCTCTCATACTGGTCGTAAATTCTTTTACCAGATTCCGTAATACGATATAGCCCTTTGTCCAACCTCTTTAGAATTCCATCTTCGCACATGTTTACAAGGCAATAATTGAGTCGTTGCTTTGAAAATCCTGTGATTTGACGCAGTTCTCTAGTATTGTGAGTTCTACCGTATCTACACTCTCTAGAAATAATTTGTATAGCAGTAAAATAAGCAATCGAGATATTTTTACGCTTTTTTGAATTGCGATTGATTTCTTTGGAAGTGCTGTCTATGAGCATCTTTCTTAGATCTGTTCCGTTCAAATCAATTCCTCCTCACAAATCATGAATTCTTTATCATCAGAATCATAGCATTTTTGACAATATTCTACTGAATAGTTGCCAATCTTTGCACCATCAAATGTTATTCGACGTGTTTTTTTGTTTTGACACTCGCACTCGTATGAATAACAGTCTTGTTTTCGCGTTGGTGTGTTTTCAAATGACGTTTCGTTCTGATTGCTGTTCATGAATTCAATCACAAAAATAGAATATATAATAAACCAAGTATACAGATACCTATACTGAATTGGAATCAAAAAAATACCTGATTTTTGAAAAGACACGAGAAATCCTAGCAAAATACGAGGTATCTGGGGTTTCTAAAAATCGCCTAATTCAAGAGCTACAAGACCAACAAATCGCTTCCAGAGTTACAGTCTTGGAGTATTTGCCAGAAATGTCCGACCCGAAAAAAGCAAACATCATTGAGCTTAGAACATTCAAGGGAAAAATCACACCACTTTGCTTCCCATCAAAGTCAAATCTCACTCTAGTCAAATTAAAAGAAAAATTCAAGCTTGTCACTGCACTGCTTAATCTGATTAAAAAGCACCCAGAATTAGGTGATGGGTTCATTCCAATTCCAGATTTTAAAAATCTACATGAGAACAATGAATCGATCCCACCAGACTCTGGACTGGAACATAATTTTTCTGATACTTTTGAGATGATTCATTCTAAAAAAACAACTTTTGGCGAATCAAAAACAGCAATTCATTTGCGACTTCATAAGGCACGACATGATTTGCTTGCAAATCTGCCATTATTCCTTACTTGGTATCTTGAACAACCAGAAATGAAATATTCAAATCAAATCAAGGAAGAATGCATCAAGATTCTAACTCCGATTTTTTTAAATGCTCTGAAGATCTTACATGATGATTATTCTCAGACTGTGCATTTCTCAAAACAGGCACATCAAATCATAAAAAATACAATCCCTAGAGACAGCGTGGTAATTACCAGAATAATAAAATCAGCACCGATGCAACATACGAATGTAGAGTTTTTGATGATTCTTGGCCGATACTACTATACGCTTAGCAAAAGATTTTCAAAAAATATGAGATTTGATTCTTCAAAAGAACAAAAAATAATTTCTGAATTTATAAAAAATTTCTTTGATACATCATCTAAAACACATGAAAATGACAAAACCAAGTTGGATACACATGATATTCAAGACATTATCAAATTATGTAATGACTTTAACATTTCAAGAAACAAAGAAGATGAATTGAAATCAACCTATGGATTTGAAAAAAACTCGATTCCTATCCGACTAGGTCTGTATAATTCAGATGCACTACACATTCGCACATACTACTTGGAATTGTTCCTGAATCTTGGCATTTTTAGCAAAAATGAGCAAATATTCCTAAACTATTGCCTTAGCAGAGACAAAACTGAGATGGCATCACTAAACCCTACAAAGCCAGATGATCCTTTTAGTGACATTTTTCCCAAGTCTGAATACTGGAATTTCAAATAATCACTTTTTTCGCTTCAGGTTTTTGGTTCTGTCGTGGTGCTTGTAGAGTTTGGCAAGCTCCGATTCCATTTTACTCATTCTTTCTTTAATGCTGTCCTCGTTTTGAGCACTCTTGACACTGCTGACAAAATTGGAAAATATGTTCAACAACTTGGATGCCTTACTGTATTCTTTACGTAATGATTCTGGGTATAGCGTTGCCTGTTTTTCATAGGTATCTTTCGGTGCATGACCGATAAAGTGGTCTGCCAAGTCTGGTCTGGTCCCAGCATCAATTAGAGTTGATTTTAACAAGTCTCTGAACTCATGCGATGTTACTTTGTAGCGTTTTTGCAGTTTGTAGCTGGGTAATTCTTTATCCAGCCCAGCGTTTTTTCTCAGCTTTCTAAAACTCGTTTGAATCCATCCCTCTGTTATTGGCTGTCCTCTATCATTGAGAAATATGGCACCACCACGCATTGGATTTTCTTTGTGTCTTTCTCTGTGATCTAAATAATCTTGAATCGCTTTTACGGCATCGACGTCCAAAAACCCCTCATGTCCAATTCTGGTCTTTAATCTCGTTAATCGTATTGGGACTGGGCATTTCTTGAGATTCCATTTTGTATAGTCGTCAGTTTCAAAATATTTTACAAGTTGACCCCACGCCTCAAAATTGAATCTGTCTGCCATTGTGGAATTGTCGAGTCCTCTATGCAACTTGCAAAGAAATACGGCAGTTTGTGTAATGGTTGGTTTTCCTTTAGTTAGTAAATTCATGACATCCACTAAAGTCATACTTGGTTGTTCATCATCACCATCGGTTGTTTTGTAATTGGTTTTAGGATCGAATCTTATGATTAATGCCTCATCATTTTTTTCAAAATATGATTTGATTGCTGAAATGTCTATTTTCATGGTCTTGGACCTCTTGCCTTCGTGAACGGAATCCAGCAAATATGTTTTAATGATCTTGCTGAATTCTTGGGGTTTTTCTGATTCTTGGTATAGTCTTAGGAAATGTTCAACCCCCTCCAGTGTTATCTTTTCCTGCATGCGTTTGTAGTCGCCATTGTCTTTTGGGACAAATCTTTGAAATTCGAACGTCTTCCCGTGTAGCCATTCGTTGAATTTCCATAGCTTCCATGCATAGGCCTCGGCCGTTCCACCCAACTTTTTTGATTTGAGGTTTTTGTGGGAAGAGCCTCTTAATTGCTTGGTAAAATATTTCACCGTTTCCAGCTCACAAAAATTTTTGAAGGAAATAGAGTAACCAGTTTCTTCCTGTGTAAGAACTCGTAACATACCTATTTTTTTGCCTATGGAAAGACTATGATAAACCAGACCACGATTAGACTTCAACGATAGTTCTCTACTAGTAAATTCGTTAAGATGTGCTTTTACAAATTCATCTGGGTTTATGGTTTGTCCTTTTCTTAGACTAGCTAGACATTTTGCATACTGATCTCGAATCTTTATGCCGTATTCCTTTTTGCGATTGAATTCATTCATCACTAAATACATTACACGAACCAACAATACGAGTCACACTCTGAAATATAAGAAGTGAGTTTGTCTATCCAAACCACTGCTCTAATGTGTGGCTACGCTTGACTGTGCTTTTTTGAAGTCGATTCAAGGAGGACTCGACTCTGTCTTTGGAGAAACTGCGCTCACCTGCAAGATAACTAGTTATTTTTGCATAGTCAGGCTCTCCGAATTTTATCTCTGAAACTTCGGCTACTTTGGGCTGTAAAAAGATCTTGCGAATTTCCTCATATGGGACTGTTTGGAGTTTTTCTTGTATTTGTTTTACGTCTTCTAATCTTCCATTTTCTTTGATCATCTTTAGAGCTGTCTTTGGACCGATTCTATCAAATCCATCTGGATTAAAGTCAGTTCCAATTAAAATTCCAATATCGACTAGCTGTTCTGCACTAACACCCAAGTCTGATAAAACTCTGGATGTATCGATAATCTCTGGCTCTATTTCGATGTAGGTGTTTCGGTTTGGGAGTTTTCTTCTTCCCGAATTTGTGAAATTGCGGACTAGTTTTTTTGCGCCAAACAAGATCGAGTCATAATCCTGACTTGCTGATGCATATGCTAATCCAATTTTAGTCAGATGTGCTGCAGTTGCCTCTCCCTCTGCAGGAGCCTGAATCCAGGGAATTCCAAATAATTCTAGTAGTTTTTTTGCATCATCGACCATTCCATCTTGCATTGATGTTGTCTGTTGGGCATACTTTCTAACATCCTCCATATTTCCATCGGCTAGTGCCTTTTCGTATTTTATGGTCGCCTCCTTTTTGATCTGCCTTCTTCGTTCAATTTCTGCTGCTTTAAGAGAAGGTGATTTTCCATCAAAGACAAATACTGGCTTTATTCCTAGGGAAAGAAAGTTGATGTTTCTATAAAACAAGCCGCTTAGATGACTAGTCACACGACCTTGCGCATCTGAAAGTGACATCCCGTCTGGACCGCGAATTATTGATAGGAACTGATAGATTGTATTGTAAGCATCAACTGCAATTACCTTTGATGTAAATGACTCTAGGTTTGTTTTTTCTTTGGTGATGAGTCCCTTTAGGTCTAATCCCATAGTATGTTTTTGATTCTACTAGTTTTTGTATTGTGTGATTTGCTATATTAGGGACAGTTCATTTGCCTATGTTGGTGCCGGATTAGCCAAGTGGTACGGCGACCGCCTCGAGATCAAATCTCAACTGGATAGCGGTTGTGCATTCGCACTCAGGGGTTCGAATCCCTTATCCGGCGCCTTTGATTTTAACTCTATATTAGAACATCTTGAAAAAATTTAGAAAAATATCACCAAAAATTAATTGAATAATAAATCCACCAGTAATTAGCAGCAAATATGGAATTCCTTGTGTTATCCAAGTGTTTGGGCTGGTGCAAAATTCTGCAGTCTCGGCATTATGAATTCTTAGTGAGAATTTCTTTTTGCCTTCTTTGAGCTCCTCTATTGAAAATCCGTACTTTGGATTCTTGCTTTTATGGCCAATCATGGATGCAGCGATTTTTTTTCCTCGCGACTCTTCAAACCCTTCAAATATTCTCTGACCTGTTACCACGGCGTAAGAATTTCTAATCATGTTCAATGAAATTGGTATTATGATTAGAATTGCCGCATTTGATAGTGTCGTTAAAGGTGTAACTGGATTATGAGATAGTGTCAAAACTGGGCACAATCCTGCAAGAACAATTAGCGCAAATGCATCTGCACCTCCAAACAAACCCATTCGCCAAACAATGAGGGCAATAGGTGCAATGATCATGGCATATCCAATTCTGACCAAATACGACTCACTCCAAAAGATCACTGATATGACTAGTGCGATGGCTCCAAAAATTAGCCAATAATAGTCATGTATTTCCCTCTTCCAAATATCAATTCCAGAGGAAATAGAGAGCATAGCCAAGCCTGCAATGATCCTGATTTGCTCTACTTCTATCATGTTATCTAGAAAACCTCAAAATCTGATCTTTTTAAAAATTAGCCCACTAGAGTAAATGAGATGATAGTAATGACTAGCATTATGATTACGTGTTTAATTCCAGCGATGTAATTTGAAGAACCAATTTTTCCAACTGCCAATCCGCCAAAAACTGATTCTATTATTGCCATGTTGTACATCATTGATTTTAGGAGAGCAGGATCAAAGCTTTTGATGGCACTGAAGAGCTCAGGACTATTAGAACCAGATGTTGGAGCGGCAGTATCAAATCCGGCCTTTATCTTTTCAATTTCAGGAACAAAGTTAATTGTCAATAATAGGGCAATTGCCAGAAAAACAAAGAACGCAATGTATACTGTATACACATACGGTGATAATGATGACTTTCGACTCTTTTCTAGCTCCGCCATTTCTGCAATGTGCTTTTGAATCAATTCCAATTCTTGGGTAATGTCTCCACCCATGTTCAAAGATATTTCTAATAGTGTGGCAACTCTTTTGGAAATCTTTGTTCCACATCTTAGGGCAAAGACTTCAAAACAATCAGCGATTGGAAAGCCAGAACCAATTGTGGCATTGAGATTCTTGATTTCCCTAGTAAGTGAGCCAAAGTTTCTAGTGGCAGCAGATTTTATAGAGTCCTGAATTTGTGCACCTGTCTTGACACCGCTCAATAATGCTAGCAAAAATAGCGGCATGTTCTTGTCTATTCCGTCCTTGCGCTTTACCTCTCTTAGCTGAATTACTGTGAATGGTATAATTCCAATTAGAATGCCAATGATAAATTCCGCACTCTTGGTAATCTGAGATTCTGTTTGACTAAATAAGAGCAAAAACACAATGCTTGCTGCAGAAACTACTGCTGACGCAGCAATTATGATGGTATTTTTGCTAGTCTCTCTTTTTGGTGCCAGTAGGAATTGTTTTGGTATGGTTTTTTCCATGATCTTATCTCTTTGGGATCATCGAGTCCATCATTATCATCATCAGTATTCCGCATAGTGGCAAGATTCCAAATGTAATTAATGCAATTAGTGTGGGCAGGTCAAAGCCCATCAGACTCGTAGTCATTATCGACATTACTGATAACATGATTATAGTCAATAATGGAAATACGACCAACAATACGGTGTAAATTTCCGAGACAATTCCTAGTGTGTCAATTGATTTTTTGACATTGATTTTTCTCTCCTCGAGTTGGACTTTGGCAGTGGCATTGAAAAATTCCTTTAGACTTCCACCTGTCTGAAATGTCGATACTGCACCATCTAGCATTTCCAGATACGCACCAATTGGAGTCTTTGAGCGAAGTTCCTTGATGGCACCAACCAAGTCCATCCCAAAGACCTCGATATTTCTGACAATGTATCTTGCATCCTTGACAATTTCCTCCTGACTTTGCTCCATTGCAATTATTTTGAAAATATCTTCCAGTGTCTGCTTGCTTGAAGCCAAAGTAGACATGTAGCCAATAAAATGCGGCAACTCGTCAGCTAATTTCTGAGATCTAAGCTTCACTAAAAATGATGGAACTATGTACAAAATTCCCATCGCTAGGCCAAACACTCCTAAACCAAAACCTATGGTAAAAATTAATGAAACTAGAATCGGCATTGCGCCGCCAGTCTGTGTTCCAATAAATGTCATCATCGAAGTTATAATTCCTGATAATATGCTAACCATTAGCATAGTTGAAACATAAACCTGGAATGGGACCCCTAACATTGAATTGTTAATTGTGGTTTCCAGCTGGGCAAGTCTTGGATATAGAGGCCTTGCAATGTCACCAAAAATTCTATACGATACAATGTGCAGCTGTGTGACAGAGCGTTGAGGTGGAATGATCTTCTTTTTTTCTAGGATTTTTTTATACGACAACTCGGGACCTTTCAAAATATTTGTCAGAATTGAGATTAAATTCCTTTATTTCGTGGTTGACTCTATCAAAGTCTCTAATGTCTTTTTTCATCATGTATTCTAGAGCAGTCTGCCTTTTTGTTATCTCGTGTTGAATGTCATCGTCACTAAGACCGAATCTCTGCTTTATCTTCTCTAATGTTATGCTCTTGCCAGAGAAAACATGCTTGTCATTTACTGGATCCCAAATGAATACGTCATTTAGTATCATCTCACCAGAGCCTTCTTCGACTCCGGCAATCTCGGAGACCTTGATTATTCTTCTAACTGACTTGTTACCCATTTTGAGCTTTAGCTGCAAAGTCATTATATCAAGACTGTTTACAATCATTGCCTTTGGCACATCCATTGGAGATGATGTCATTCTAGCAAGTGCGCCTTCAACTGTATCTGCGTGTATTGATGAGAATCCGCCGTGACCTGTGGACATGGACTGGAATAGTGTGTTTGCCTCTCTTCCCCTAGTCTCTCCAACTATGACAATATCGGGTCTTTGTCTGAGTGCAGCTCTGAGAAGATCAAACTGGGTGATCTCACCGACTCTGGCAGCTGTGGTAAAGTTTTGTCTTGAAACTGATGGAATCCAGTTTTCATGGGGAAGTTTTAGCTCATGTGTATCTTCAATGCTTACTATTTTTTGTCCCGGCGCAATAAAAGACGAGAGTGCATTAAGTGTTGTAGTCTTGCCACTAGCTGTTCCACCTGCAACAATCATCGTTGCGCGCTTTTCAACTAGGAACCACATGAATGCAGCAATTTCTTTGGAAAATGTCCCGAACTTGATAAGATCAATAATTGTAATTGGGTCTGCCCTGAATCTTCTAATTGTAAACGTGCTACCCTTTTTGGTAATCTCGCTGCCCAAGGTAAGATTGATTCTATTGCCATCAGGCAGTGAGGCATCAACTATGGGGTCTGCAATGGATACCTGCTTTCCGGAAATGTATGCAAGCTTTCTAGCAAATGTATCTAGCTCGTCCTCTGATTCAAAAATAATGTTAGTAGGCATTGACTCGTATTCTCTGTGCCAGACATATAGTGGCACACCGACACCGTCACAGCTAATCTCTTCAATCATATGGTCTCTCATTAAAACCTCGATTTTTCCCAAATGCACAAAGTCGCGCAGCGCATAGTATGTGATTTTTTCCAGGCTCTTTGGGGGAATATTGAGATTGTATTCTTTGGACATTCTTATAATTTTGAATCTGAGTCTTTTTTCTGCCTGCTCTGTACTCTTTATCTCGCTAATTGAAACTGATATTTCTGTCATGAGCAGCTTTTTGATAATATCAAATGCGACTTTTTCCTTACCGTTTAGCATTGGCTCTATTACGACAAATTTCATGCCTACCCCGGACTCTGAATCCTTGATAATTCCTGCATCTATGGGATAGCCTAAAACATTGATTCTGGTAACTGTAAGAAAATCATGACTATTACTAGGCATGTGAGTATGCTTTGCGGTAGGTTTTGCATCTGGCTTTGCCTTGGTCTCAAATATACCCGGTAGTTTAATTTTCAAGCGTGCTCCTGTAAACAATTATTGGAATTGTAAGTTTTGCTATTAATTCTTGCTAGTCAACTATATTTGAACTGGGATTTTTACTTGAATCATACCTAAAATTATGCCTGATTAGACTGGGAAAAGGTTGAAAAACTCTGTGCTTAGAGTTGTCTTTGTGGCTAATTATAATACAAAGCACCGCGCTCTGAGCCAAATTATTACCAGTCTAATTCTAATTGCCATAGTTACAACTGTCGGTACGGTTGTGTTATTCAGGGGATTGGATGTGATAAACACCTTTTCGGTAAATATTGGTATTTTAGATAAAAATCGCCTTGAAGGAGTTCAGGAAGACTTGGTAATTGAAAATGTTCGATTTAGAAATGTAAATGAACCGCTAATTAAGAATAGAGTCGAAATACTAATCACCAATTTTGGAAACGTTCCTACATCTATATCCTCAATAACAATTACTGAATCCTCTAGTCAGAAATTAATTTATGATGACAGAAATATTTATGGTGAAGATCTTCAAATTCTTTCTAGTAAAAATTTTACTTTAATGACACAAAGAAATTTTGATAGCACTTATGCCGATGAACAATATGTGATTTCAATTTTAACATCAAGAGGAAATCTCTTTACAAAATTTACAACACCGTTTAACAGTGAAACTTGATGATGACTCGAATTAATAATACTCATCATGCAGTATCCGAAGTTATTTCCACACTACTTTTACTTATCATTTCTATCTTTGGTGCAACGATTCTTGCAATTTTTATAAATAATTTCTTTGATGCTGGGATATTCTCACAAACAAATTTGAATAACCCTCAAAATTTGTTTCTTATTGGATATGATGCGCGTGATGGCTCTAATTTATTTGGAATAAGTTCAATTGATAATAGTTGTGGTACTGGAACTAGTTGTACTCTGATCAATCTTGATGGTGGCTCTGAATTTATTGTATTGGCATTGGAAAATCGAGGAGTTTCAGACATACATATTAACAATGTTTTTTTGGACGAGTTTCAACATTCTTGGGATTCTAGTACCATTGATCATAATCTTGACACTTTGCCTTCTGCAGGTAAATTTTCAATGATAAAAAGCCTAACAAGTCCCACACAAATTGCCCCCGACATCCAAGCAGGAAAAATCGGTTATTTGATAATAAAACTTGACTCTGGACTGAAATTTGAGAATTTACAATTAGTCAATATGAGAATCGATGAAAAAGGAATTGATTCTCAGAGGTTTATTATTAGAATTGGGATGGCTGCATAATCATGACTCGAAGAGGAATCTCTACTGTGATTGGTGGGATGATGTTCGTTATAGTTCTCTCAGCGGGACTGGCTGTCTTGAGTATTGGATTAGCGTCACAAATTTCAACCGTTGAAACACACAATCAGGTTTCTGATAAAAGAATAAAAAAACTACAAGAGGATTTCACCGTTCATGCATCTAACTCTGGTGATTCGGTCACTATCCAAGTAAGAAATAACGGCGCAAATCCTGTAATTGTAAAATCCGCCTGGATTATTGCAAGCAACGACTCACTCCAAAATTACCATGTCAAAAGGATCGAGTTTGATTCCCCCGACATTATTTTCAATGATGGTGAATTCAATATACTGGATCTGAATACTGCTAGTTCTAGCTCTGACACATATGCCGTCTCTGGATTAGAGTCAAAATTCAATAGAGTTTCTGTTAAAGTTGTTTCTGAATTAGGTAATATCCAAATAGCCGAATTTCCAGTACCTACTGTCTCTTCAGTTGCTGCTGGTTCTTTTAATGTCAGTTTTCTTGCAGTTCCCCACGTGCTTCAAACTGGTAATGATGGTGCAATGTTGTTATTCGTTGATAATCCCACTGAAGAAACTTATGAATTTAAATATAAAATTAGGTCATTAGCTGTTGCGGCTGGTTCATATCCCGAGTTGACAATTCCCGATACTAGTTTATCCAACACCCATAAGATAATGTACTGTGGTACCACAATTCAAAATTCTTGTACTGGAAACGTACATGAGGTAATATCATTAACTGATATTGTCGCAACAAGTTACTGTACTTTGTCTGGGACACAATGTAAATTTACTTCGTCCCCAGAAACTTCAGCTATAATCCCAGTGTACTTTTATGGTGATTCTGTATCTGGTACAACTGAACGTCAATATACCGTACAACTTGATTACCAGGCAACCAGTTTAAGTGATACCATATCGGAAGCCAAAACAATTAATTTTTGTGTCTATCCTTCCAACAAGCCTGAAAAATGCTAGGATATGGTTTTTATAGATAATTTCCATACATCTCAACAATGAGAAACCACACTCTAATTACTTCTAAGCGTGCAGTATCTCCAATTATTGCAACATTGCTACTAGTAGCAATAGCAGTAGTCGGCGGAGCGATTATCTTTTCGTTCTCACAAGGATACTTTGCAAGTACACAACTAAGTGGACCACCAGCCGTTGACTTGATCAACGTATTAGGCTATGATTTGTCAGATAGTGATGATCTGTATCTGCATGATCAAGTGCAGTATGATGTCACAGGAGTCTGTCCTGGCTGTAAAGACGGACATCTCTCAGTTGGAAATTACATCACAGTGTTTCTAACTAATGATGGTTCAAGAAAAGCCACACTGGCAGATGTTAGATTTGCAGGTACTGTCTATGAATACGAGCAAGCAGCATCAGGTGATACATTTACTGGTGATGCAATAACTGGTGATTTCAAGTATAGAATTGTTACCAGCATTAATGGAACTGGCCAATATTATTCAGAAGATCCAACCTCAACAATAGAGCCAGGTAAGGTAGTCACACTAGTGCTCAAAGTCGGAGAACCAATTAGAGATAATGCACCAGTTCAGCTAAAACTCACTACAAGTAATGCTGCTGTCAAAGTAGCAACTGTACAAGCTGGACAAAGAGAGGGCTAAA
>OMIR01000002.1 GCA_900299125.1 Nitrosopumilales archaeon
GGAAATATTTCGGAGTTGATTTTATTAACTAATTCAGCGTTAATGTCTACTCCTACTGTAGGCATTTTGGCATTTGCTAGTGTTAATGCAGTTGGTAGGCCTATTCTACCTATTCCAATAACACATGCACGTATTTCGTTTAATTTTAAAAGTTTGTCAAGTGATGCTAGATTCATCTGTGTGATTTTTTTCGTGCCCAGTAAGTCAGTTTTTTGCAAAGTCGTAAGTGACTTAAACTCTCTATAATTAATATAAATTTACATCGAATACAAAATTTTAAAATTTAAAAAGACATCAATCAAGGTAAAGTGTCTTTTATGAAATGTGTTATAACAGCAGCAGGTAAGGGTGTAAGACTACTTCCTACAACAAAAGAGATGCCAAAGGAAATGATGCCAATTTTCACAAGGATTTACGGAAAAAATCGTGTAGTTATTCCCTTACTCCAGTATATCTTTGAGCAACTGTATGCAGCAAATATCAAGGATTATTGTTTTGTCGTAGGTAGAGAAAAGAGATCAATAGAAGATCACTTTACTCCCCATGATTCCTATCTAAGAGAGCTATCAGGTGATTCCAAGTCATTAATAGCAAAATTTTACGACAGGCTACAAAACTCACATCTAGTATGGATAAACCAGAATAAGCCGCAGGGATTTGGAGATGCAGTTAGGTTGACTGAGAAATACATTAGTGGAGACACCTTTGTCGTTCATGCAGGCGACGTAGCAATACTTAGCAAGACAAAGCATCCAATTTTGCGTCTGATCGACACCGCAAAAAGTGATCCTAGTATCTCTGCAGTTTTGTTGTGTAAAAGAGTCAAAGACGTAAAGAGATATGGAGTTCCAACCATAAGTAAATTCTCAGATGGATATTACACAGTACATGAAGTAGAGGAAAAACCACTCAAGCCCAAATCAAACTTCGGTATTTTGCCATTGTATTATTTTAAATCAGATATTTTTGATTGTCTTAAAAAAATTAAACGTGGGAAAGGAAATGAGTATCAGCTAACAGACGCAATCCAAAAACTCATAGAGGATGGCAAAAAAGTTGTCGCAATACCAGTTAATGCAAGTGATATTGAAATTGATGTTGGTACTGTAGAGTCCTACAAGTATGCACAAGAGATTTCTTATAAAAAAGCATAGTTTTTTAAATAAAAATTAGGTCGACACAACATGAAAGTCGGTATCATTGGTTTAGGTTTTGTAGGTCTCTCATTTGCATCTGTTTTGGGTTCAAAGAATCATTCTACTTTGGGTTTTGATTCAGATAAAAAAAAATCATCACAAATAAAAAATGGCAAACCGCCATTTTATGAACCACATCTAGAAGAGACATTAAATCAAGCTCTTCGAAAAGGACTTGAAATCACAGATAACATTGCAACAATAGTAAAAAGTTGTCAGATAATCTTTGTAACAGTAGGAACACCACAAGGAAATGATGGATCCATTAATTTGTCCATGGTAAAATCAGCTGTTGAAGAAATTGGAAAACATCTCAAGTATTCCAAAAATAAGCCCATTATCGTGATAAAGAGCACGGTAGTTCCGGGAACTGCACTTGATGTATTGCTACCGATTTTAGTTAGCAAGTCAAGAAAAAAACCAGGTAAGGATTTTGGCCTTATTACCAATCCAGAATTTCTAAGAGAAAGCATGGCAATTAGTGACACCGTAAATCCACATGCAATAGTACTTGGCGGTACCAAAGACAGATTCATGAATGCAATAAAGAAATTTTATGAAAATCTGCACAAAAATACTCCTATAATTGCAACTAACAATCAAACAGCTGAGATGATCAAATACACAAATAATTCATTTCTTGCAACAAAGATCAGCTTTATCAACCAGATTTCAAATATTTGTCAGCTAATTCCTGGAGCAAACGTAGAAGATGTAGCAAGAACCATTGGATTGGATCCACGAATTGGCCATTTGTTTCTTAATGCAGGACCTGGTTATGGCGGCTCGTGTCTCCCAAAAGACGTAGCTGCAATAATTAATTTTTCAAACAGTCTTGGAATAAACCCGCTTTTACTTAATGCAGTCAAGCAAGTCAATGATTATCAGTTAAAGCATGTGATTCTCACTATTAAAAGAGCCATAGGTACATTGAAAAAGAAAAGAATTACTGTTTTAGGACTTGCGTTCAAACCCGACACAGATGACATAAGGGATTCAGTATCTATAAAATTGATTCAATCACTATTAAAACAAGGCGCAAAGATCATTGTTCACGATCCCAAAGCAATAGAGAATACAAAAAATATTTTCAAAGAAAAAATATCATATGCGGAATCCCTAGACGATGCATTACGAAAAAGTCAGTGCTGTGTAATCATCACGCCATGGAAAGAGTATTCTAAAATTAATGAACGACATTTACAATTAATGGAAAAGAGAATTATTGTAGACACGCGACGCATTCTGAACAATAGTAAGTTAAAGATGAATTATTACCCAATTGGCATAGGATAGAATTTTTTCATACGAATAATTCATGGAAACGTGTTAATAGTCAGCTTTGTGAGTTGAATTAGCAAATTATGAAATATGCTGTAACCGGCGGAGCAGGATTCATTGGAAGTCATCTCATCAGAACTTTGTTAGATCAAGGCCATTCAGTAACAGCAATAGATAATCTCAACACAGGTAAACTCGACAACATAAAACCAATTTTGAACAAGATTGATTTTGTAAAAGGAGACATTAGGGATTTTGAATTGTTAAAAAGCAAATTCAAGGATGTTGATGGTGTATTTCATGAAGCCGCGCTTGCGTCCGTTCAAGAATCGTTTTCTAAGGAAAAGGAATACAACGAAGTAAATGTGGGCGGCACCGAAAATGTACTAAGGCTTTCCAAAGAATTCGGATTCAAAATCGTATATGCGAGTTCTTCAAGCGTGTATGGAAATCCAGTCAAAATCCCAATAGTAGAAAGCGATCCAAAAAATCCGATAAATCCATACGCTCAGACCAAGCTTGACGATGAAAAAATTGCAACACGATATGCCAATGAAGGAGTTCGTGTCATAGGACTCAGATACTTTAACGTCTTTGGGGAAAGACAATCACAGACATATGCAGGAGTTATCAAAAAGTTTCTTAAAAAGGCAAGAAACGGTGAGTCCCCAATCATAAACGGTGACGGTTCCCAGACTAGAGACTTTGTCTATGTTGGCGATGTTGTACAGGCGAACATTGCAGCCATGAAAAGTAATGTAAACCACGAGTTTTTCAACGTAGGAACAGAAACTACAATTTCCGTATTACAATTGGCAGATCTGATCATAAATGCATTCGGTCTTTCTATAAAACCAATTCATGGTCCAGAGCTTCCAGGAGATGTAAAGATAACCAAAGCAGACATTTCACTTGCAAGAAAGTTACTCGGATGGGAGCCGAAAGTAGACATTAAAGAGTGGTTAAGACAGGTAATTACTGCAAGAAAAAATCTTGACCTCATTACAGATTAGCAACCTCTCTCGGTATTCAGATCATGGATAGACTATTAATTGGTGGTTCTAGCTCAAAACTATTTCATTTAAGAGAATTTGCAGATACGTTAGGCCGATTAGGTGTAGAGTGCAAGGTAGTTTTTGATGCCGAAGTTTATGATGGATTTCCAAGTAGAAAGATGACTCATTGGTTCCGATCAAAATCAAAATTCAATCAAATTATTAAAGAGTTTAAACCTGATGCGATTTTCATAGATAGACAAAGACATTTTGGACTTGCTGCAATTGATGCAAAGCTGCCTCTGCTTGTGCATCTTAGAGGAGATCATTGGAGTGAAATAGAGATGGCAAAAAAAACACTATACAAATCATTTCCAAAAAGCTTTGTTATCAAAAAATGGGATCAGATTGCAGAAAAATGCTTTGAGAATTCCACATTAATTTTGCCAATTTGCAATTACTTGTCAAATCGTGTAAAAGAGCGATATCCTACAAAAAATGTATCCACGTTATATCAGGGAATAGAACCAACAAACTGGTACAAAACAGATGGTATGAACCTAAAACATCCCTGTGTAGGCTTGTTACAAAGTGCAAACATCTGGGAAAAAACAAAAGAGATACTCACAATAGAGCCGGTGCTAAAGAAGATGTCTAATGTCACATTTTACTGGGTTGGGGATGGACCATACCGTGATTATGTATTGACATCATTGAAAAAATATGAGAATTTCAAGTGGTTAGGCCATCTTCAATATCCAGAAAAAGTTAGAGATTATCTGTCTGAGATAGACATCTATGCGCTCATTAGTGGAATTGACATGTCTCCACTTACACTACTTGAGGCACAGCTCATGGAAAAACCAGTAATTGCAACAAAAGTAGGTGGCATTCCGGAATTAATGAAGGAGAACGAGACAGGGTTTTTGATCAAAAGAGGAGACTCTCAAGATTTGATGGAAAAGATCTCTCTGTTATTAGATGATGAATCAAAGCGTAAATCTATGGGATTACGAGGTAGAAAGTTTGTAGAGGAGAATTATAGTTGGAAAAAAATTTCAAGTAATTTTGTAGATACAATAAAAAGATATTCAATTTAACCAAGCAATCTTTCATAAAACTCAACGTATTTTGGTAGCCATACATACCAAGTCATGTTTTTATTTACAAAGTCAAACGCGTTGTTGGTAAGCCTTTCCATTTCTTGAGGATTTTCTAATAATGAGTTGATTGCAGATAATAACGATTGAGGATCTTCTGGAGGTACTAGGATTCCAGTCTTTTGATGAACTACTAATTCAGGTATTCCACCAACAGATGTTGCAATTACCGGGATTTTGAGATAGAATGCTTCTTTTACAACAGTAGGTAAGCTTTCCATTCTAGACGGGACCACTAATATGCTTGAAGATTTCAGTGTAGACATAGCTTTTTGCCAGGGGAGGTTTGTACAATATACCACATTGTGTTTGATTTGTGAATCTATTCTACGCAAGATATCAATTCCTTTTTCATAACTATCTCTGCCTACGTATACTATCTGCTTATCATTTTTTTCTGCAATAGAAATTTGATCTAGTTTTTCTGTATCGATTGGGCTGGGCATATATTCAAAATCTACTCCTAACTTCTCCTTGTAGGCTTTTTGTGTAATTTTTGAGTCAGTGGTTAGTTTATCTGCCCATTTCAGTGCATTTTGTTCTGCGGTTTTAGCAGCATCACCCAATGCACGAGAGTGAAGTGCATTTACCTGATCACTGAACACTCCATGAATAGAAAGAACTCTTTTTTTTGCTCTTGCTGTCTTCATTGCAAACGCAGAAGGTACATTGAATGCATGTGCTATATCATAAGAACCCTTGAAAAAGCTCGAAAAAGAACTAGTGATGACAAAGCTTGGATTTTTGAGATTTTTTATTGGAATCTTTGGAGGATCTACAAAATCAACTTGGACTTTGGATTTTTGTAGTTGAACCGCAAGCATTGCTGCATGCCCACCTATGCCTCCAGAATATCTAGGAGAGATGAAAAGAATCCTCAACAGATCAAAATTGATTGTATTATTTTAAAAGGTCTTGGATTGATTTACATCAATGCTTGTGATGCTTCATGCATCATCTGGCTTTTTGCACAACCAGCTGCAAGCTCGTCGCCTTTTCCTCTTCTCATCAATCCACGGTACAACCCATCTTCTAGTTTAACACCTTCTCTTTGTTCCCATTCTTCTACAGTGATAGAATATTTCTTTTGGATTCTGTCTCTATACCATTCTGGAATGACATTGAATGCACAGAATGGAATGATTCTAAGATCTGGGGTCAGATAGTGAATGTCACATCTTTGTA
>OMIR01000003.1 GCA_900299125.1 Nitrosopumilales archaeon
AAATCACTTGCAAAAAAAGCCAAAACCCAAGAACAAAAAGAGCAATACACAGTAGTTAGTCAAGCGCTTAAAGTCATACTCAATGCCAGTTATGGTGTCATGGGTGCAGAGATTTTTCCATTGTATTTTCTACCAGCAGCTGAAGCAACTACAGCTGTTGGAAGATACATCATCACAGAGACTATTAAAAAATGCCAATCAAACGGAGTTGAGGTTTTGTATGGCGATACAGATTCTCTCTTTGTAAAAAATCCAACGGCTGAACAAATACACAGGGTCATCGAGGATACTAAAAAAGAACAAGGTGTTGACCTAGAAATCGATAAAGAATATCGATACGTGGTGCTAAGTGGAAGAAAAAAGAACTATCTAGGCGTCACAAAAGAAGGCAAAGTAGACGTTAAAGGTCTGACTGGAAAAAAATCACATACCCCTCCATTTATCAGGAGTTTATTCTTTGAAATTCTCGATGTTTTATCCAAAGTACAAACTGCTCAGGATTTTGAAACGGCAAAAAAACAGATCACAGATAAAATTTCATCATGTGCAGTAAAGGTAAAGGAGAGAAAAATCCCAATTCCAGATTTAGCTTTTAATGTTATGATAAGTAAAGCACCTTCCGAATATGAAAAAACAATTCCTCAGCACATTAGAGCAGCAAAGTTGCTTGAACAGCAGCGTGAAATCAAGCGTGGAGACATTATCTCTTATGTAAAAATACTCAACAAGCCTGGGGTAAAGCCTGTAGAAATGGCAAGAGCGGATGAAATAGACTCTGAAAAATACATGGAGTTTATGGAATCCACGTTAGAGCAGATTACTTCATCGATGGACCTTGACTTTGATAGTATGGTAGGCAAGCCAAAACAGATGGGATTGGATCAGTTTTTCTGGAATTAATCTAGTCGAAAATGTCTAACATGTTTTCAGATGAGATTCTCTTGATTCCACATGGACATTTGTACGAATTCTATAAACAATAAATAGCTAGGCTAGTCAACAAGACAAAGATCTTGTTTATAATAAATTTTAAAAATTATCAGGAAATTGCAGGTTCAAAAGCTTCAAAATTAGCAAACATTGCTGAAAAAATATCAAAAAAATATAAAATCAAGATTGCAATTTCTCCACCACATCATCTTTTAAATATAAAATATTCCGGTCCTGTTCTTGCTCAGCATGTAGATGATGTAAAAATTGGCAGTACAACAGGATTTGTCATTCCCGAATTACTCAAAGAGTCTAAAATTTCTGGTTCCCTTATCAACCATAGTGAGCATAGAATTTCACCTGAGCAAATCAAGTCATTAATTGATAGATTACGAAATTTGAATATGATATCAGTTGTTTGTGTAAAGGATGTTGACGAAGTTGGAAAATATGCTAAAATGAATCCAAATTATATCGCAATAGAACCCCCAGAATTAATTGGTTCTGGAAAAGCAGTATCAACTGAACGTCCAGAGTTAATCACAGATGCAGTCAAGTCTCTAAATACAGCAAATAGTTCTGCCAAGTTACTTTGTGGTGCAGGAATAGTATCTGGAAATGATGTTAGAAAATGCATTGAGTTAGGTTCTTCAGGCATACTTGTGGCAAGTGGAATAGTCAAGGCAGAAAATTGGTCAGCGATCGTTGATGAATTTGCTAAGGCAATGCTTAAAACCCCTTCAAAGCGATAGAAAAACTCGTGATAAAATTATGAAAATGGTATATTTTTTTGATGAGGGTGACGGCAAGAACAAAAAACTGCTAGGAGGTAAAGGTGCCGGACTGTGTGAAATGACACAGTTAAAGCTTCCAGTTCCACAAGGATTCACAATTACGACGGATGTCTGTAAGTTATACTATCAGAATAACAAGACTGTTCCAAAAGATTTGTGGGTTCAGGTAAAAAAGAACATTTCCAAGTTAGAAAAAATCACTAAAAAAAAGTGGAATTCTTCTGAAAATCCACTACTAGTCTCCGTCAGATCTGGTGCGGCATTATCCATGCCAGGTATGATGGATACCATTCTGAATTTGGGGCTAAACGATGTCACCGTTGAGGCGTTGTCTAAGAAGACCAACAACCCGAGATTTGCATGGGATTCCTATCGCAGATTTATTCAGTTATTTGGCAAAGTTGTTTTTTGCATTAATGATAAAAAATTCGATCATATCCTCGAGTCAACAAAGAAACTTCAAGGAGTTACAATTGATAGCGACCTAAATGAACAGTCCCTAAGAAGTATCGTATCCCAATACAAGCAGATTTGTCAGGATCATACTGGTAAGCAATTTCCATCAGACCCAAACGAACAATTGCGATTAGCAGTAATGGCCGTGTTCAATAGCTGGATGGGCGAAAGGGCAGTTGTCTATAGAGAAAAAAATCACATTACCAGAGACATTGCAGATGGAACTGCAGTCAATGTAGTAGCAATGGCTTTTGGCAACATGGGAAGTGATTCTGCAACAGGGGTTGTATTTACAAGAAATCCTGGAGACGGTACTAAGCATATCTTTGGAGAGTATTTGGTAAATGCACAGGGTGAGGATGTAGTTGCAGGAGTTAGAACACCAAAACCAGTTGATGAGATGAAATTAGAGATGCCAAAAAGTTATGAATTATTGCTAAAGACTTGTGAAAAGTTGGAAAAACATTACAAAGAACCACAAGATATCGAATTTACCATAGAGCAAGGAAAATTCTATCTATTACAAACACGCTCTGCAAAAATGAATGCCCAAGGCATGATAAAAACATCAGTAGATATGGTAAAGGAGAGGCTTATCAATAAAGAAAGAGCACTAACACGACTAAACGCTGATCAGCTTGAACAATTACTTCACAAGACAATAGATTCAGAAAAATCCAAGCAATTTCAAAGAGTTGTTCGCGGAATTGCAGCATCCCCAGGTGCTGCCAGTGGAATTGCAGTGTTTGATGTAAAGAGGGCGGTAGCTATGGGAGAAAATGGTGCCAAAGTAATACTTGTACGTGAAGAAACTAAACCTGAGGATGTTCCGGCATTTTTTGCTGCAGTAGGAATATTGACTAGTCGTGGAGGTAAGACATCTCATGCAGCAGTTGTTGCAAGAGGTATGGGTAAGCCATGCATAGTCGGTTGTGCAGATATGAAAATATCTTCAGAGGTAAAGCAAGCTAGTGTTGGCAATCTGGTAATTCATGAGGGGGATTCTATTACTATTGATGGTTCACTAGGGGATGTTTTTCTTGGCGAGGTTCCAACAATAGAACCCAAAATCACAGAGGACTTTAAAACGATATTGAATTGGGCTCAGAATGCCAAATCAATTGGAATTAGAGCTAATGCAGATACACCAGACGGTGCGCAATTGGCAAGAAAATACGGTGCACAGGGAATTGGATTATGTAGAACTGAAAGAATGTTCAATGCTGCTGACAGACTAGGTTTGTTTGTAAAGCTCATCATGGCAAAATCACTTGAAGAGAGAAAAGAACACCTGGCAAAACTCCAAGAATTACAAAAAAGTGATTTCATTCAGATTCTCAAAGTTATGGAAGGATACAAAGTTACAATCAGATTATTAGATCCGCCATTACACGAGTTCTTACCAAATCCAGAGGAATTAATTAACAAAATCCACCGATTAGAAAAACAGAGTGGTACTACAGATATTGAAGAAACCAAAATAATTTTGGCGCGAGCAAAAGAATTAGCAGAAATAAACCCAATGATGGGTCATCGCGGAGTCAGAGTTGGAATCACATATCCTGAAATCTATGAAATGCAGATTCGTGCGGTATTTGAGGCGGCCGCCGAATTGGCAAATCAAAAAGTAAATGCATTTCCACAAATAATGATTCCACAAGTTGGAAGTGTTGCAGAGTTAAACCACATCAAATCGATTTATGATAAAGTCAAATCTGAAATAGAAGCAAAATATGGACAGAAAATCAAGATTAACTTTGGGACCATGTTAGAGGTAGTTAGAGGATGTCTTACATCTCAAGAATTGGCCAAGACTGCAGAATTCTTTAGTTTTGGAACAAACGACCTTACTCAAGCAGTGTTTAGTTTTTCAAGAGAGGATGCAGAGGGTAAATTCCTACCAGAGTATTTAGAAAAAGAGGTCCTAGAGCGCAATCCATTCCAAACAGTAGACGTTAATGGAGTTGGAAGTCTTGTCAATTTGGCAATATCAAACGGCAGAAGTATCAAGCCTGGAATTGAAATAGGAGTTTGTGGGGAACACGGTGGAGATCCTAGTTCCATCAAATTCTTCCATAAAACAGGAGTGTCATATGTAAGTGCATCACCTCATAGAATACCGATTGCTATTGTAGCGGCAGCTCAGGCAAAAATTCAGCAAGGTTCTAACAAGAAATCGGCATCAAAGAAATTAAAAAAGAAAAAAAATACAAAAAAATCAAAGACTAAATTTAGACGTAGAAAGTAAATTCAAAAATTTTTCACAATATTTCATTTCTCTTAATCATTTTCTCAATTTTGGTGTGGCACTGATGAATTCTACGCAATGCTTTATTTGTAAAATGAGAAATCAATATCATGGTTCTTCGGAAACACCGATTTTGAGCCAGCCAAGACCAACTAAATCAGGTGAGGGTATCTTTACTGTCGACCGTTGTTCTACCAGATATCCTCACTTTTTTACTTATTTTGTTTGAGTGAAGTGGCAAACTCAAAACATTTTTCAGATTCTTCAATCTTTCCCATGATCTTTAGAGCAAACCCTTTGTTATACCAAGCATCAAAATAATTAGGATTGAGTTTGATTGCCTCATCAAAACATTCAACTGACTCATCAAAATTCCTAGTCTTGCCCAAGGCAAACCCTTTTCCGTTCCATGCAAGAGAGTTTTTTCTATTTAATTTTATTACCTCATCAAAACATCGTACAGATTCATTAAATTGTCCTTTTTTTCCTTCCGCTGTACCCTTGTTATACCAAGCATCCTCATTTTTTGGAAAAATTTTAATCGCCATATCATAACAGGCAATTGCTTTCTTAGTTTTGCCTGATTCGTCAAGAGCATAACCCTTGTTATTCCATGCCTGAGAATTATTATGATCCAATCTAATGGATTCATCAAAACATCGTATCGCCTCTGCAAAATTACCATTTGAAGCAAAAGTATTACCCTTGTAAAACCAGTCATTACTTGTTTTACATTCTGGATATTTACTACCAATACCACCAAAAAAACCCATTAAATCGAGATTTTATCATAGAAATATGAATCTGATGTAGTAAAATTCATAGGAATATCAATTCGTGAATAATCATGCTCCCTCGAATTGATAGCATCAAACAGGCTAGAACAAAGATAGGTGTTACTCAGAAAGAACTGGCCAAGTTAACCGGCGTTAGTACATCAATGATCAACCAAATAGAATCAGGAAGAAGTCAGCCTAGCTATGAAACAGCAAAGAGAATCTTCGATAGTCTGGCGACACTAGAGGGACGTGCTGATCCTAATAAGGCCGGAGATATTTGTAGTAAAGAAATCATCAAACTAAGACCTACTGACTCTTTACATGATGCACTACATAAAATGAGGAGTATGTCGATTAGTCAAATTCCAATTTTCTCAGGTGGTGAACCTGTCGGTGTAATAACAGAAGATGGAGTTGTAAAGCATCTAGCTGATAGCGATGAATCATCATGGAAAAAAATTAAACTCGAGGATGTTATGGAAGCAAGACCACCGATTGTTGATTATCAAACACCTGCACGAGCACTAGTTCCGCTAATTCGTTATTCAAAGTGCATACTGGTAGCCAAGGCAGGTAAGATTACAGGGATTATAACTGCTTCAGATACTCTAAAAATGCTAGAATAATTAATGATTAGGATGTGAGCATAGTTCTGCAAGAACGCCGCTCAAAGATTTTGGGTGAATAAAGGTAATTTTAGTTCCTTCAGAACCTGGACGAATTTTTCCAAGAAATTGAATTCCACATCCTTCCATTCTTTGATATTCAGATTCTATATTTTCAGTAGCTAGTGCCATGTGATGTAATCCTTCGCCCTTTTTTTCTAAAAATTTCTTAATTGGACTATCGTCCCTAGTAGGTTGCATTAACTCAATTCTTCCATTATCTAGTTTGATGATAGCTAATTTGACACCTTCTGATTCTACTGTCTCATAGATAATTTTCTCCACACCGAGTGCATTTTGATATTGTTTTGCCGCTGCCATTACATCGTTAACTGCAATAGCAATATGATCAATTTTCAATTAGAATACTTCCTTTGGTCGATATTCACCAAAAACTTGACGGAATGTGTTACTTATCTCGCCAGTAGTAGCATATGCTTTTGCTGCATCCAAAATGAATGGCATTAGATTATCTTCTTTTTCAGCAGCAGATTGCATTTTTGATAGCGCGTATTCTACTTTCTTGTTATCACGCTCAGAACGAAGCTTCTTTAGTGCGGCCTTTTGTTTTTTCTCAACAGAGTCATCAATTCTGAGTAGTTCTTGTTTGGCTTCTTTTTCGTCTGAGAATTTATTGACACCGACTAAAACCCTATCACCTGAATCAACTTCTTTTTTGAGTCGATATGCATTTTGTCTTATCTCTGACTGGAAGAATCCTTTCTCAATTGCCTTGAGGGCACCACCCATTTTCTCAATTTGTTTTAGATATTTTCTAACTCCGTCTTCAATTTCATCGCAGAGATATTCCAAGTAATACGAACCTGCCAAGGGATCAACTGTCTTAGTTATTCCTGACTCGTGTGCAACAATTTGCTGTGTTCTCAGTGCGATTTTTGCAGACTCTGCAGTTGGTAATGCTAGTGCCTCATCACGGGAATTCGTATGAAGTGATTGTGTACCTCCAAGTACGGCCGCCATTGATTGTATTGCAACTCTGACGATGTTATTATCAGGCTGTTGTGCAGTTAGAGATTCGCCGCTTGTCTGAGTATGGAATTTTAATTGTAAAGATTTTGGATCTTTTGCGTGGAATTTTTCTTTGAGGATTTCAGCATAAATTTTTCTTGCCACTCTAAATTTTGCAATCTCTTCAAAAAATTCTATGGTACAACAGAAAAAGAAGGATAGTCGTGGTGCAAAATCATCAATTTTTAGTCCTCTATCAAGACATGTTTGTATGTATGCTATTGCATTTGCAAGAGTGAATGCGACCTCTTGAGTTGCAGTTGACCCTGCCTCTCTCATATGATAGCCAGAAATTGATACAGGATACCACTGTGGCACATGTTTTGCGCAATAGCCTATCATATCACCAATCAGTCTCATTGATGGTTGTGGTGGATAGATGTAGGTATTTCTTGCAACATATTCTTTGAGAATATCATTCTGTGTGGTTCCACGTAGTTCTGTGCTTGCAAACCCCTGTGATTCTCCAACTGCGATATAGTAAGCCAACAAAGTAGATGCGGTGGAATTGATTGTCATAGATGAGCTGACCTTGCCCAATGGTATACCATCAAATGCCGTGAACATGTCTTTTAGTGAGG
Organism: Nitrosopumilales archaeon; assembly: GCA_900299125.1. Taxonomy (GTDB): domain Archaea; phylum Thermoproteota; class Nitrososphaeria; order Nitrososphaerales; family Nitrosopumilaceae; genus Nitrosotenuis. The sequence continues at coordinate 7,483 of OMIR01000003.1, forward strand.
ATATTGAAACTCCTACTTTGCCAACTTCTCCTTCTGCTTGCGAAGAATCAGCATCATGTCCAATCTGCGTTGGAAGATCAAAGGCCATTGAGAGTCCAGTTTGGCCCTTTTCTAACATGAATTTGAATCGCTCATTGGTTTGCTTGGCATCGCCAAATCCAGAATATTGTCGCATTGTCCAAAATCTTTCACGATACATTTCAGCGTGAATTCCTCTGGTGTACGGATATTTGCCAGGTTCTTCTTTTGATTTATTCTTGGTTGTACTATAAACACGCGATACAGGAAAATTTGAATCGGTAAGAATTTTTTTAGGTTTTTGTTGTTCTTTTTGTGCCATAATTGTCACTTTATCAATCCCGAGGATATCTTATCTGCCGCCTCAAATGGGTCCATCTCTTTTGATTGTAGCTTTTTTAAGTACTTGGAATAGTTAATGTCAGATTCCAACAATGCATCAATTCTGACTCTCACATTATTTAAAACAATATCTTTCAACTCGACTTCAAGTCTTTTGGAATCTTGATCTTTTTTGGTTTTTTGCTTTTCATGCATCATTTCCTTTAGTTTTTTAGCAAATTCCTCAATGCCTTTATTTTTTGTTACAGATGTTTGCAATATTACCGGATTTCTCTCGGTCATACCGATAAATTCTTTAACTGATTCAAAAAGTTGTGTTGCACCATCAAGATCAGACTTGTTAACTAGGTAAATATCACCAATTTCCGTCAATCCTGCCTTTATTGTCTGAATGCTATCACCCGTATGAGGATTAAAGACGACTACTGTAATATCGGCTATATTTGAAATCTCAACTTCAGTTTGTCCAGCTCCGACACTTTCAATTATTATGGGATTAAAACCAGCATACTCTAAAACTCTAATACTGTTTCTAATTGAGCGAGATATTGCTCCAGTTGCACCCCTTGATGCAATACTTCTAATGTATGTTCCAGAATCAGTAGATTCAGTCATTCTAACTCTATCTCCTAAAATTGCACCACCTGTCACATGACTAGTTGGGTCAATTGCAAGAACAGCTGCCTTTAATCCAAGTTTTTTTAGTGCTACTGAGGTCTTGTTGATTAGTGAACTTTTTCCAGCGCCTGCAGGTCCAGTAATTCCAATTACTACAGATTTTCCAGAATTTTTGAATATTGATTTAACAAGCTTTCGCGCCTCTTTTTCATCATTTTCGACTAGCGATATTGCCTTTGCAATTGCGCCACGTTTACCTTTTTTAAGATCTGCTAGTAACAAACAAACTAATTCTTTTCATGTGCAATAAATTCTTGTTGCACTAAAGTTGTGTAAAAATGAGTCTGCTGGATTGACCAATTTCATGAATGTCCGTTTTAACACCTATTTTTCCAAAATCCGGATGTTCCAAAACGAGTGTAATTGGAACAACTTTCCAACCGTATTGAGGTTCATGATCAAACGGAACCATGAGAGTAAATTCATGTTCATTAAAAGTTCGCTGAAAAGATTTTTCCATTCCAAGAATCTCCAAGACCACGTTTGTAGTTTTTTGTGTTTTATCTGAAAAAGTAATCAGAACAATTTTCTTATTTGGATAAAATGTTCCATCTAGGTATATCAAATCATCATATTTTTGTTGAGTTGAAATGCTTTGAAATATTGAAATGCCAATACCCATAGAAATTATGGTTGCTACTGAAGCAAGTATGATTTTTTTATTAATCATACAAATTCTGTCTTTAATCTCTTGATAAACTGCGAATGAATTCTAATTCTTTCCAATGTCTGTAAAAGTGTCATTTCAGTTCCAGGCGTAGGATTTTTCGTAAAAAATAGCTTGATATCATTTTGCATGGTATCATCTGCTACTGCAGAAACACTTGAAACTACCCTATTCAAAAGAGGGCTTCCAACTCCAACTTTTACTCGTATTTTTTTCCAATTCTTTTTTAGCCAAGGCCAGAGTATTTTTTTCCCATATTGATTTGAAGATATTCGAATTATTGGAATATGCATATTTTGAGATCTAACGTCGTTTGATTGTGATAATTCCAAAGTTCTTTGCAATAATTTTGGATCCTTAAAGCTAGATAATGCTCCAAGAAATCTAATCTTTTGTTCTTGAGACGGAGCTTCTTTGTATAAGCGAAGTAGCTGCTCATATGAAACTCCACCACTCCACGCAACAAGTGAAAAAACCGCATCTTGAATATCCGGATTTATCGAATCAGTATTCTTTAGATATTGTTTGAATCTGTTGTTTGCTTCACAGAGAATTTCTTCATCATCCATTTTTCCTAGAGCAGATATTACAAAACTACGTAATAGTGTGTCAGTGTGAGGCTCTTTAGGTCTTGGATCCCATCCAAGTTTTTCAAACATATTCCTAAGATATCTAAATGTGACATTCTTTATTTCAGAATTAAATGATTCGTCTAAAGTTCTATGATACAAGGCATATAGATTACCAGATACATTTGATTGTGTTAGATAATCATCCTCATTTTCATATGATGATGTAAAATCAAGATATTCCTTAACCGTACCGTCCCCAGATATGCATAGGGCAAAGAGATCATTCTGTATTGCCCATCTGTCAATATTGGATATTGTCTTTTGGGAAATCATTTCTTTTAATTCATACATTAACTCTTCAGAATATTTTACACGGTAGAATCCCTGACGATATGGATTTACGAGAATTTGCTCTGATTTGATTGGAATGATTTGTTTTTTCTTAACAAGTATTTTGCTAATGGTTTTATCATCATCAATAACAACCAGCGGTATTTCCCATATTCCTTTCGGAGTTCCCTTTTGTTCCAATACAAATCGCTTTTGTGTTAAAACTAGTTTTGATTTGAGTTTTGATACATCAACTAACGGAAATCCAGTTTGTTTAAGCCATGAATTTACCATTGAACGTACTGGCATTTTTGCTGATTTTCCAATTTCATCCCAAAGATCATTTCCTTGAGCATTTTTGTATGAAAACTTTTTGAGGTAAATGCGTAGTCCTGATCTAAAGTTTTTTTCAGTTACAAAACTTTCTAACATTTTTAGAACGCATCCACCCTTGTCATAAGATATCGCATCAAAAATTTCACGAATTTCTGAAGGTGAGTTAACTTTAACGTCGATTGGATGAGAAGAATGCAATGCGTCCAATCCCATTGCAGTATTCATTGTGTCCTCAAGGAATTGATCCCAGAGTTTCCATTCTGGATAAAATTTATCAACGAACTTAGTTGCCATGAATGTTGCAAAAGATTCGTTAAGCCAAAGATCATTCCACCAAACCATGGTTA
>OMIR01000004.1 GCA_900299125.1 Nitrosopumilales archaeon
CTTCACCGGCATTTACTACTGGAGGTGTGTTAACTGGTAATACTGTAATTTTGACGGTGTCTTTGGTTGGGAATCCGTTATCATCTGCTACTTTGAGCTCAAAGACTAGAACTTTGATTTTGCCGTTTGCAACTGTTGGTGCAGTAAATGTCACATCTGCTGATTCTGAATCAGAGAGTTCAACTTTTTCTCCACCTACTTGTTTCCAAGAATATGATAATTCCTCGCTGTCTGGGTCAGAACCAGTTCCTGCAAGTGAGACTTCAGTTTCTTCATCTACAACTTGGTCAGATCCGGCATCTGCAGATGCTCTAACATTATTGGAAAATACTGTTACTGCCATAGTGTCAGTGGCTTCACCGCCATATGGGTCTGTAACTGTTAATTCAAATTCTAAATCAGCAGAAGCGCCTCCAGAAACCATTGGTGCTTTGAATCTAGCCTCAGATGATGTTGGGTGTACAATAACTACATCGTCGCCAGAAACTTGTTTCCAAGAATATTTTAGAATGTCACCGTCAGGGTCTGTTCCAGTTCCTGCCAAGTACACATATCTATAAGACATTGTTTCTTTGTCCTTACCTGCATCAGCAGTTGGTTCATCATTAACTGGTCTAATTCTAACTAGAACAATATCAGTCGCTGTTCCTCCACCGTCTGCTTCACAAGTAAATCTAAATGCGGTTGGAACTGTTTCGCCATTTGCAATTTCAGGTGCAGTAAATGAAGTATCTGCATCAGCTGTTGAGGACAAGTCTGCATATGGTCCAATTGTCTGAACCCAAGAGTAACTCATATCTCTACCTAATTTATCATCACATGTGCCTTGGAGTTGAACATTATCTCCTTCATCAACAACTTGGTCATCACCAGCAGCGGCTGTAACAGATACTGGTTTTGCAGCATTCATTTTTACAATAACTGAATCACGTGCACTACCACCATATCCATCAAATACAGTTAGTTGGAATCTAAATACAGCAGTACTTCTTGTTACACTTGAAGTATCAAAGCTTGGATTTTGTGAAGATGGGTCGTCTAGTTCAATTACAGGTCCGTCAATTTGTGACCATGCATAAATTAAAGAGTCACCGTCAGGGTCAGAGCCTGAACCATCTAGTGTAACCTCATCACCCTTGTCTAATGTCTGGTCATTACCAGCATCAGCTGTTGGTGGGTTGTTTCTTGGTAAAATGGTAACTTTGAGTGTATCAACATCGGTTTCGCCATAAGAGTCCTCTACTGTTAATTGGAAGGTTAAAATTTTGACATGTCCGTTTTCGACTTCTGGAGCCTTGAATGTTGGCTCTGCAACGGTATTTGATGGAGTCAGTTCGACTTCTTCGCCGCCGACTTGGGTCCAAGTAATTGTTAGGGAATCATCATCAGGATCAATTCCTTGTCCACTAAGGGTGACATAGTCGCCAGATTTTGCATAATTGCTATAATTTTGATTTGTTGTCTGTGCACCAAATGCTGGTGATAAAATCATGCTACCAACTAGTAGTGCCATCAAAACGGTTATTGATTTTAGTTGCAACATTGGGTTTCTTAAAGCAGGACGATTAAAAGCTTTCGTTCAAATGTGTTAGCTTGTGGTGTAATTTTACGATCACAGATCATTGGTTTTGTATTTTGATAAAAACGTGATCAAAAAACGATCATCAGAGTTGATCTTTTCTTTTGATCGATTTTGAGCTTTTTTTGATCAAAAATCTACTCAAAAATAACTGATCCATGACTTGCGAGATTTTGATTTTCACTCTTATGAGAAAATCGATCTAAAAAGTAGTTGTTGAAATTGGCCATATTGGCAATCATGTGCGGTGTGATTCTGCTTACATCACATGCTGCAGTTTTTGCTGCCAAGCCATGGGATCTATTAATTACTGCAAAATTTGAACAGGGCAAAATAGGAATCAATGACAAGCCAGTTCTAACAGGAAACATTATCGACCAAAAAGGCAAACCTGTCCCAGGGGCCAAAGTCCAGATTCGCTTTGCTGATAATTCTGCTGCAACCATTACTGATGAAAAGGGTAATTTTCGATACGAATTTGCTGAAGCTCAAAGAGAGGGAATATTTTCTGCAAGTATTACTGCTACTTTGGATACTCTAAAAGGCATGGGCAAGTCATCAATTAGGATAGGCTCTGGTGTAAGCACGTTTGATGAAATGTATTACAGTAAGATTTCTCCAAACCAGACACAAAACGACCCGTACAAAATCTTAAAGCAAAAGCATTATGAAAAATTCATCGAAGAGCAAAACAAGAGACAGTTAAAGCAATTAGAAATCCAGGCAAAAAAAATTGCCATGCAGTTAAAGCGAAACATGACAGAGCAAAAACTAGACAATGCAATCAATGAGACCAAACCAGGGGCAGGCATATACTCTGGCTCCAGAGCAATTGACAATGTTGCCAAAAAAGATGCCCGAGTCAAAGCAATAATGCAAAACCAATTAGAGTTTACTCGTCAGATTTACGAAGAGGCAAAACTTGAAATGAAAAAAGTTCTAGATGCCGGGGGCTCTCTTGAAGATGCAAAAAAGGCATACTTTGCAAAACTAGCTACTACCAACGAACAGATCCAAAAGATTGGCTCTGAAAACAACACATCAAGTTATTCGAAAACTAAAACCAACGAAGATAAAAAGATAAACAGCAAAAAAGTCAAAGGACTCACCTATAACAAATATTTCAAATAAATCAGTCTGCAATTCAATTCAGATTCTCAGTATGGTTTTAAGAATTCAAATAAGATTTTAAGCAAAACCAAGTTAACATCGTTGAATGTCGCTCAAGTCATATTTTGCAAGGCGGGCGTTGATTTTATTTGGCGTTCTCATGGCAACCTTACTTTTGACTGTCCTTCTAGTTGGCTCTAATATGGATTCAATTCTAAAAAAAGGAATTGCAATACAGGTTAGAACCGAAATTATCGAGAACAGACAAATAACTGCAGGCTTTGCAGATTCAGAAAAATTAAACCAGTACATAAACACCCAGATAGAAAATCGAATCAGATTACTTGGGCTAGATGAGCCTTGGTATTCTCCTGAAAGGGTTGGCCTTGCAATGTACAAGATAATGATTTTGGACTTTGGGCATTCCTCATTTTTGACAAGTGATTCAGGCTCGACACTAGTCGGGAATATCATTTTAGAAAAGATTCCAAGGACAATATTGCTCTTTACGACATCCACAGTCATCATATCGGTGATTGGAATTTTGATTGGGGCTATTGCAGGAAGCAGGGTCGGCTCTAAAACTGACAAGATAACATCATCGTTTGCCATCATAAGCAGTAGTTTTCCAGTATGGTGGATAGGATTGCTGATGATCTTTGCATTTGCATTTTGGTATCCGATATTTCCGGCACGTGCAACACCGTCAATTTCCCCTAGCGACCCGGGGTATTTCGGATCATTGCTCTATCACATGGCTCTGCCAATCATTACCATAGTCCTAATCGGATTTGGGACATGGGCATATCTTGTTAGAAATTTCATGGCAGGAATTATGCAGGAGGATTTCATAATGGTAAAAAAGACAATAGGGCTCAAAGAACGCAAGATAATTTTTGGCAGCGCGCTAAAGAATGCCGCACCTCCAATAATAACAGTCCTTGCGCTCAGTCTTTCCGGCTCGTTGGGAGGTGCAATAATCACAGAGGCAGTATTTGATTGGCCTGGAATGGGCAGACTGTATTTTGAGGCAATCACGCTAATGGACCTTCCTGTCATAATAGGTGCCACATACATTCTGACTGTCTTTTTTTTGATCAGTATTTTCGTCTCGGATTTACTTTATGGAATATTGGATCCCAGAATCAGGACTGGTTAGATGGACTATACAGATATCAAGAAAAATTTTGCAAAAAACAAGACAGGAATTGTAGGCCTTGCTTTGTTAGGAGGTCTAATACTGGTTTCAATACTTGCCATAGTTACAATCCCGCTAGAAACTTACAAAGAATGGAACAATCCATCAAGATGGACAGAGCTTCCAAAATCTGCCCAGCCAGAATGGGTTAATTGGTTTTTGTCCAAAAAAATACCAGAGCATATGATACTATCCAGTCCAGATTCCACCATGATAAAAAAGTCCGAGATTACTCAGAGATTTTCCTTTGATTACAGTTATGATTATTTTCCAGGCGATTTCCTAGTTGATTTCAGAACCAGTTATTCTGGAGCCCCGCTTTTGGAGATCAGCGTAATTAGGCCTGACGGTGTGACTTTGAAATTACTCTCATCATCAATGCCACATTCAGATGAGCATTACGAGTATTCCGACAAGATTTTTTCTACCAACGATTCAATCAGAAAGAGCCTGAGATTCCAATCAGAGAACTTTGCATATCCCATTCAAGAGCTTAGCTCCAAGGAAATAATTTTTGCAAGATCAGATGAACACCAAACACTCAAGGGCAGATACGAGTTTGTCATCAAAGCCACCGGTGTTGATTCACTGGATTCAAAGATAATTCTAGGTGGAAAGGTATTCGGCCTATCTGGCACTGATGAGCTCAGACGGGATTTAGCAATAGGACTGCTCTGGGGCACTCCGGTGGCATTATTCATCGGAATTGTAGTGGCTATGGGCTCGGTCATATCTGGCCTAGTCTTTGGTGTCTATGCCGGGTACAAGGGAGGCAGGACTGATGAATCCATGATGAGGTTTAACGATGTAATTTATGCTCTGCCGGCACTTCCATTTTTGATAATACTCTCGGTCACAATTTCAAATAACATATTTCTAATGATTGGATTTTTGATGATCTTTGGATGGGTTGGAGTTGCAAAAGTATCCAGAAGCATAGCACTTCAGGTAAAGACTCGCCAGTTCGTAGATGCCGCAAAAAACATGGGCCAAAAAGATCACAAAATTATTTTCAAGCACATAATCCCACAGATCATTCCCTATGCATTGGCCAGCATTGCAATTTCAGTTCCGGCTGCCATCACTACAGAGGCAGGGCTGAGCTTTTTAGGATTGGGCGATCCAACATTTCCCACATGGGGTCAAATTCTTCATGATGCCCAATCCCATGGTGCAGCAGCTAGAGGAATGTGGTGGTGGATATTGCCGCCTGGAATAATGGTGGCAATCACAGGGCTGGCATTTGTTTTCATTGGTAATTCACTTGAATCTACAGTAAATCCAAAGCTTAGACGCTAGTTTGCGAACTGGAAATCCCGGATAATTTTGATGGCATTATCATTTAGCTTTATTGTATAAGCAGCCGCGTTGGGGTCTGTGAGTTGTGCAAGAGATTCTGCAAATGTCGTCTTGTCTTTGCCCCGCTCGTACATTCCACCAGTTTCCTTTATGCATAATGGGAATTTTTTAAGCGACAGTCCGTTTTGGAAGAGATGCGCAATGAATTTTTTATAGTTTTCTGCCTCGTACCAGTCTACGTTTTTTTCCTCACATGCAGCAATCCATGTATCTATAGAATTTTGATAGATTGCCTTTGTCCTAAGATCATCCAGAGTCATTTAGAAATCTGCGCGTTTCATCTTAGAGCCGCATCTGGGACAAGAGCCGCCCTTGAATTTGTTATTGCATGTCAGACAGACATACTTTACACCGCCACTGCCATCAGAACTCATTCCAAAGAATCCACTGCCAGGACCTCCTGATGATTCTCCGCCATAACCGCGCATTCTGCTCATTTGGTTGCGTCTAATGAAAAGAGGCATCAGTATGAATATTGCTAGTGCCACACCAAGGCCTACATAAGAGGGTAATCCCATTGCGGTAAACAATAATTGAATACCAATGCTAAATGCAAGTGAAGCAAACAGGTAAATCAGATATTTCTTATAAGTATACAATAACGTCTTTGGCTTAAAAATCAATTTAAAGTTTTGTCGCTATTTTTGCAAGTTACTGCTCAAATGATATGGGAATCTGATTTCCTTGGCTATCCCAAGCAAAAATGTCACTGTTTTCTTCATATGGGGATTGCACTATGATTGATACCAGTCCGAAAAAATTATGCAGGTCGGTGACTGAGGGTTGTGCAGAACCGCTGGGATGAGAATGAGCAGTTCCCACATATGCCAGGTCCAGTGGCAAAAAAGATTGTGGAAAACCTGCAAACGTTTGGTCACTAAAAGAAAATGGCGGAATAGAAAGTCCGTCTATTGTGATCAACCCTTTTTTTGACTTGCCTTTTAGAATCAGTATTGCCTCGTTAGGATGCTTGATCTTACAGTACGACAAGATGCTGTCTTGAACTTGTTTTTTGAGCAAAACCTTGCGCTCTAGTTTGCCACCCATTATTGTATCAGCTCGGCATTTATTGCTAGTCTTTGAATTAGTGATTGGAGTTCAGAGAAATATTTTTGCTTTTGTGCTGATTTTTGCTCAATTTCGATTCTGAGATTTTTTACTTTGAGGATGTCGTCTTTCATATGAGTGCGGCACTGGAGCAGTTGCTTTTCCAATGATTCAAGACTTTTTCTGTCAAATTCCAAAGCGCTTGTTTGGATTTCCAAAATTTGCCCATCTAGTCTCTTTTTTTGCCCAATTAGATCATCCAGTCCAGAAATCAATTCATTAATTTGAATAACTGATTTGTCTGCCTCTTTTACAGACACAGAGCCAGATACAACTCCTTTCATACATGATTCCAAAATTGTAACTATGGATTCCTTTGGTTCTGTAGCAATTACTTCCGATGGATTTAGTGTCAATCTTTCAAGGATAGATTTTAGGGGCTTGTCTAGTGAGCTCACATAGACGTATTTCCCCAAAGGACGAGAGACTTTGGAAAACTCGTCATCTATTTTCTTGTCCAGTTTTTCAGCTAGTGATTTTATCTCGTCAGTTTTTTTGGTTAGATCCAAGAATTTAGCATATTCTGATGATGATTTGGTTTTATCAATTTGGTTTTGGATTGAATCGGATTGATTTGCTAGTGACTGCTGGGATTGTTCTAGCTGTAGAATGTGATCTTGTATTTTTGTAATTTCGTGCGATAATTCCTGTAATTTGAGAACATTGTTTTTGATTAATCCCTGTGAAGATTCTAACGCCGAATAATCTGCGAGCATTTTTGTAATAATGAGATGATTCTCCCTGACTAGTCCAAGATGTTCCTTTAGTTCATCGGCATATTTTTTTGCAAATACGTGAATGACTCGGCTGTGTTTTCCCAACACATCGCCTATTTTTTTTAATGTGTGTCCTGATTCCTCGGCAGTTTTTAGAACATCTTCAAAGTTTGTTATTTTTATGATTGACTTTTTGGATTCTTTAGAGATTACCTCAATTACTTCGTTTTTTGCCCGGATTACAATTACTTGTAAGATTTTTTCAATGTCTTCGACTTTGAGAGTATCCTCTTTAAGATGATCAATAATTTTATAGATC
>OMIR01000005.1 GCA_900299125.1 Nitrosopumilales archaeon
GATATTCCATGATCCATTGGTATGCAGAGCATCTTACCTTTTCGTAAAATCCTATCTAATCTTATTTGTAGGCCTGAGACCATGCGAATCTCGTCTCGCTGCCCTAAATAAAAATAGCGTGCTAGTAATTTACTCTCAAGCCTAGTCAGAATTAAATACAATTACAAGACCAGCAAAGGCACTTGAGCCAAATTACCCAACAAATTCATTCTAGTCAAATCAGCGACATTTTAGAGAATGCATTACTTGGAATTCGTCCAACTAGATCAGACGTTCTAAGACTCTTAAAATCCGATGACGTTCATCTGATGGGACTTGTTGCAGGAAATCTAACACAAAAAAGATTTGGAAAAAAGGCATCATTTGTCAATAACATTATTCTAAATTATACGAATGTCTGTGTTACTGACTGCAAGTTTTGTGCATTTTATCGCTCACCAGGAGATTTGGAATCATACACACTAAGCCTTGAACAAATAGAATCAAGAATAAAGACTTCATGGGAAATGTTTGGAATTCGTCAAGTGTTAATTCAAGGCGGACATAATCCAAATCTGGGAATTGAATATTATGAAGAAGCATTCAGAATGATTCGAAAAAAATTTCCAGAGATTGGTGTTCATGGTCTATCTGCTTCAGAAATTGATATGATATCAAGAATTGAAAAGATTTCAACTAGAGAAGTTTTATCAAGACTCAAGGAAGCTGGTTTACAATCGATTCCAGGTGCTGGAGCAGAAATCTTGGTGGATACTGTCAAAGATATCATCAGCCCAAAAAAGATTTCATCTGCTGATTGGCTAAGAATAATGGAAGAAGCACACACTATGGGTCTGCCAGCATCAGCTACTATGATGTATGGACATGTTGAATCAGTTGAAGATATTGCCGAACATCTTGAAAAAATAAAGCAACTTCAAAGAAAAACAAATGGCTTCATGGCATTTATTCCATGGAATTTTGAGCCCAATAATACTTTGATGCAGAAAGAAAATCTGATTAATTTTGGTGTAGGGGGAATGCAATTACTTAAAATGATTGCAATTTCTAGACTTGCCTTTGATGGTCTGATTAATCACGTTCAATCTTCTTGGTTAACTAATGGGGTGGGTATGGCTCAAATAGCACTCCAATATGGCGCTGATGACTTTGGCGGAACCCTGATTGGTGAAGAGGTTGTCTCCTGCACTGGCGCTCGCTCTACAGAATTAACAGGACAAAAAATCATTGATTCAATCCATCAAATAGGATATTCTGTAGAAGAAAGAGATAATTTCTATAATTTAGTTAAAATGCATTAAATTCCATAGCTAGACCATTTAGAATCTACTAGATTCTTAGTTTGCTCGTCAACTGATACTTTTTCTTGTATTTCTCTGAGATATCCTTCTTCTTTGGTCTTTTGTGTTGCGTCTATTCCCAACTTGGAGCCAAAATTGACTAGAGGTGAGGCTGGGTCTAGTGTGTCTGTGGGAGTATTGTTAATTATTACACAATCGCGTGCAGCATCAGCTCTTGTTGTAATTGCCCAAATGACATCATTGAAGTCATGGACGTTAATGTCCTCATCAACGACAATGATTATCTTTGTTAGTGCTAACTGGCCAGTGCCCCATAGTCCCATCATTACCTTTTTTGCTTGACCTGGATAACGCTTTTTTATTGAAATAATTGCCATACCTTGGAACCAACCTGCAGCAGGCATTGCAAAATCAACAACTTCGGGATGCAGCATTCGAACCAATGGCAAAAATGATCTCTCTATTACTTTGCCTACAAAAGCGTCTTCAAGTATTGGCTTTCCAACAATCGTAGTTAGATAAACTGGATTTTTTCTTCTCATAATACCTGTTAGAGTAAATGTTGGATATGGCTCCACAGGTGTGTAATATCCAGTATGATCTCCAAATGGACCCTCGTCTCTAATGTCTGATGGGTCTACAAATCCTTCTAAAATAATCTCTGCATTTGCAGGAACTTCAATATCCTGAGTCTCACATTTGATTAGTTTGATTCCCTTTTTTCTTGTTATTCCAGCAAAAAGATACTTGTCTAATCCCTCAGGAACTGGAGCAATTGCAGAAAATACAGTTGCAGGCTCTGCACCAATAATAATTGCGGCTGGAATCTTTTCGCCTTTTTCTTTTTTAATTTCTCCATGTTGTGCACCTCGCTTGTGTTTTTGCCAATGCATTAGCGCATGAGTGTCATCTACAATTTGCATTCTGTATACTCCTAGATTTCTTACCCCTGTCTCTGGATGTTTAGTTGCAATTAATCCAAGTGTGATGAATTTTCCTGCATCCTTGTGCCATGTTTTTAGAATTGGAATTTTGTTAAAAGACGGATTTTTCTCAATGACTTCGCTTACGGGTCCAGACTTTTCCAGCTTTGGAAACACTTCGCCCATTTTTGATAATTCTGGTAGTTTTTTCATTTTGTTCAAAAAACCGGAAGGTACTTCCATCTTGGTCATATCAACGATTCTCTGTCCAATTTCAGTAAAGTCATCCATCTCTAGAGCAATTCTGAGTCGCTTTATGGAACCAAACGCATTTGCCAATACTGGCATTTCATGACCTTTCACATTCTCAAATAATACTGCAGGACCATCTGAATACATTACACGTCTGAGAATTTCCGCAATTTCTAAATCTGAATCTACTGCAGTTTTTACTCTCTTTAGCTCACCTTCTCTTTCTAGTGCAGTAATTAGCTCAGAGACATCCTCTATAGGCATTGCAATGATTTTACTCAAATGTTCTATAAAGCTTGACTGACTTCAACAAAGGCATTTTAATCAGCTCACTAAAATCCAATCAAATTGAGTGAGCAAAAATGTCCTGTATGCAAAGGAGGGGGAACTATAGAACTTTTAGGCTCTCAATGTCCATTTTGTAATGGTTCTGGCGAATTCACCAAATCTGCTGAAAGTTATCTTAAATCTCATATATGTCAGTGCATTTTTCTTGATAGAAAGATGTGTCCGGTTTGCGGAAAAAAATGTCATCATGACACACCTAACAAACCGAAAATAATGGTTGGACCTGTTTAGACTCTATTGGATAGGCGGAAGCTCGCTTTTCTTTCCATGTCCACCAGAACCGAATTTGCAATAAAAGCAAAGATCTGATTGCATGTGTGTTAGTTTTTCCAACTGGATTGCCCCAATCTTGAGTGCAATCTTGGTTAGAATCTTGTACTTGAATGGCATTGAAGGTATTACCTCCTCCATGTATACTTTGTAATGTTCTGGACAAAACTTCAATGTTACTTTGGTAGGTTCTTTACTTGTTTGGTTTACGGTCTTTGCAAAGTTAATCTGCTCTCTAACATACTCGTGTTTTGGACATGGACAGTCCTTACCTCCAGGATGTTTGTATGCAGGAGTATTTTTCCAATCAAAATCGGGAAACTCCTTTTCAAAGTCGTCCACATACCGTATAATTCGATGATGGTATTAAATTTGATCTGCCTGTCTTTGATTGACGAATTGATATTTACCCAAATCTAAATAAACCCCGTAACGAACCCAAAATTACATGTCTAGTGTCAAATCCACTAAAAAAGACTTGGAAGCAAAAATTGCAGAATTAGAAGAAAAACTTGCAAAATTAGCTAATCAATTAGAAGCAGCACCTAAACCACAAGTTCAAACACCACCACCAGCACCAAAACCACAAGTTCAAACACCACCACCAGCACCAAAACCAGCACCGACTCCGGCAACCAAACCACAAGGCACTCTGCCAGCAGGTTTCAAGCCAGCAACATCGACAGTTCAAAC
>OMIR01000006.1 GCA_900299125.1 Nitrosopumilales archaeon
TCATACCCTTCTAATTTTTTATTATATGGTTTGTAAAATTCAATAAGATTCAGTCTTGTTTGTTCATTCATCACATTATATTTTCCAACATTTTTTTTTTCCTTGTTATTGATTTCATGATTTTCTAAATTAAGAAATTCAAATGTTTGTTTTAAGGTCATTTCTAAATTGGACTCCATATCATCTAAATTTAATACAAGAATTTGATCTTTTGAAAACACTTGGTACCATTTCATTATTTGATCAACGTACTTACTCATCGAAAGATAAGGTAAACACATATGCCGAATATTGTATTCATTGAGTTCATCTTTGATAAATTTTTTGTTCATTTGTTCGAGATTTTTTTCATCATCCTGTATTGATTGCTCAAAGGATTTTGTTTCGAATCCAGACCTTACTTGATGTTGATAGTGTGAATATGCTCTATCGATGGGGTTTCGCAATAATATTATGAGCTTAATCTCTGGAAGTATTTTTTTAATGCGTTCAGGTGCAAGAGGATGTATTACATAAAGAGGTGATGCCTCACCGGTTATGAAAGATTGCTTAGTTCTATTTTTAAAATGATTTTTACGAATTCGAGTTGGGAAAAATGTTCTATACCATCCTAGACCTCTCCAATAAGATAGATCAAAATAGTGAACTTCCTTTATTGGTGTCGAACGAATGTTTGGGTGTTGAATTAGATAATCATATAATGATGTGGTACCGCATTTATGGAAACCGATTATTATGAAATCTGGTAAAACTCGTAAAGGTGATGTAAATGTTCGAAATGCTCTATCAAATGAAAAATTGTAGGGATTGAGTCTAGGATGACTTAGTAACCAAAATCTACCTTTCTCATAATATGGTATTTTATTTTTTATAATCATAGTTAAATTTGGAATCAGATGTGCTTCTTTTTATGATTTTGAATTGTTCTGTCATTCAGATGTTCTTTTAACTCGTCTTGAATTCTAATTAGTTCCTCTGACTCTTGCTCACTCAATTTTTCGTTTTTTAAGGTTTTAATCAAAATATCATTTGTCTTAATACATAGTACGAGTAATGCTTCTGTATTTAATAAAATACGACGTTGGTGTGGATTTGATTCGATTGTAATATCAACTTCTGATTTGAATGCGCCACTTTTCTTGAAATGGACAAATCCAATTACTATGAGTATGGGCACGCCTATTAAAAAAGCAAATAACACATACTGAAAGAATGTTGGGAAAACTGCTTTAAGTGTAGGGTATTTTTCTATTGCGAGGAAATACGTTGTAGTGAGAGTATTAATTGCTGCAAATAAGAATGCAAAGTACAAGGACCAGCCTTGTCTAAAGTAAAACCATGAACGAAAGAATAGTTTTCTGGTTAACATTATCTCCATCATAATTTGTAGTTTTAAGTAAATAAATTCATTCTTATTGCCAGACTGATACTATTATGAATTAATAATTACTTACGACCACTTATACTAATTCCACTTTCAGTTTCATTAAAATGAGTGATCCTTACTTTTACATCTTTGAACCACTTGCAGACTTCATCAGGGGTGTGTCTGTATGCAAATTTTGGATAGTACCAATCATAGTTCACACCTACACTTCGTTCAAAGTTTCCATCTTCAGCCCAGAAACATTTTAGAAAATACCAGTAGATGAATCGCTGTACATCATAAGTTCCCTTTTTGATCTTAAGCACCGGTATATCTCTAGGAATGGTAATTTTCTTTTTTAGGTCAGATAGTGCTTTTCCAAGATGTGTCATGTCTTTTGAGAATTGGATGCATTCTTTTTCCGTCATATTTGTAGTAAATTCACGAATGTATGTATCAGCATATTCACGCATTGGAGCTTTTTTATTATAGACATAAATTGAGATCTGGGCATTTTTTTGCAGGAACCTAGTCAGATATTTGAATGAAGTTTCGGTATCTTTAGTATGGTGTAAAACTTGATCTGAGCATATAAAATCAAAAAAATTTTTCTTAAACGGTAGTTTTCGAATATCTGCCTGAAGAAAGTGGATATTAGTAATTTCTCCATATTTTTTATATGCAAAATCAATACTTTGGCTTGCATCTATTGCATAAACCTGTGTATCAGAATTTGCTGAAAACAGATGTGCACTATTTCCAACACCAGTTCCAGCATCTAAGATATTATGACGAGTCTTTAGAAATTTATGAAAATTTTCATATGTTTTCCAACCAAAACGTTCCAAAAACCATTTTTTTTGACTATCATACCATCTCTTATCATGATAAGATCTGTTATAATTATGCCATTTTGATGAAAATGCATCTTCTGTTTTAATAAAATCTCGATCTTTATCAGTAACAAGCCTGGGAATACCTTTTGTGATACTAAACCTATGTCTTTTCTTACATATTAGATATCCATCAACGATTTCTTTTTTTATTGTTTTTTTAGTTTTTAGTTCAAAACTATGGGCACAAACTGGACAAAGCAAAACATCAACAAGCGATTGCTTCATTATAATTTAGACCACTTCATATGAGCAATAAAAACTAGTAGATATGATGAATTGGAATTTCAATATCCATAAAAGTAATGATTCAGTATACAAATCAAAATTGAAATTACTTTTAGGCGGAGCTAGTTCTAAATTCTTTCATTTAAAAGAATTTACAGACACATTGGAAAGACTAGGAACTGAGTGTAGACTAGTCATAGATACAGATGTGTATGATGGTTTTCCAAGTAAGAAGATAGACAACTGGTTTCAGACAAGGAGAAAATTTAACGAGTTGGTAAACGAGTTCAGACCTGACGCAGTATTTGTTGACAGACAAGTTCATTTTGGTATTGCTGCACTAAAAGCAAAATTACCATTGTTTGTGCATCTTAGAGGAGATTATTGGTCTGAGATGAAATGGGCAAGGGAGACACTGACAAATCCCATAACAAGAGCGACTCTTTCTCTCAAACAACGAATTGCAGTAAAGTGTTTTAGGGAGGCAGATGTAATATTACCACTTTGCAGATATCTCGAACACGTTGTTAAGGAACATTATCCAAAGAGTACGACTCACATACTTCAAAGTGGAATTACGCCATCCCGTTGGTATCAAGTAGAAGGAATGAAACTGAAGCATCCATGTGTAGGATTGTTACAAGGGGCAGTAATCTGGGGAAAAACACAAGAGATGTTAACCTTGACGAAGGTTTTAGAGGCAATGCCTGACGTAACATTCTACTGGGTTGGCGATGGGCCATATAGAGACAAAATACTTCCAATACTGAGTAGATACAAGAATTTTCACTGGTTGGGCGCATTACAATATCCAGACAAGGTAAGAGAATATCTTTCTGAGATAGACGTCTACGCACTAGTAAGTGGAATAGACATGTCTCCGCTGACATTACAAGAAGCTCAATTAATGAGAAAACCAGTTGTTGCTACTAGAGTTGGTGGAATACCAGAACTGATGAAAGATGGAGAAACTGGATTCCTAGTTGAAAAAGGTGATTACAAAGGCTGGATAAACTATCTTTCATTATTGGTAAATGATCAAAATAAGAGACGGCATATGGGAGAAGCAGGAAGAAAGTTTGTCGAAGATAATTTCAATTGGGAAAAAATTGCAGGGGGTTTCTTAGATTCGCTTAGAAATGTTCTTAATTGAGAACTTCGGTGGATTTCATTTCTTTGCTTACAAACAATCGATACCAGATTTCAAGCGCCAATAACCCAAAAAATTTATTGACATATCTAACATCAAGATTTTTTTGGAGGTGTTTTTTTATCCACCATTCATCAATCCATTCTTGTTTGAGTATACGAGCATCAGTCAAGTAATAATTACACAAATCGTATCCATGGGAAATCCATAATTTCGTGGTATCCACAGAAAAACCCTGTTTTTTATTTATGAGTAGTTTTTCCAGCGAGTATTTGTGGAGAATTTCTCTTAGTACAAGTTTACCAGTATTAATTTTTGGATCATATTTAAAATTCAAAGGCAGATGTGTTGCAAACTCGATTGTTTCTTTTGAGAGAATTGGAGTTATCGGTTTTACTCCAAAGTGTTTATGAATTTTTGTATTAAGTGGAATCCAGTTATACAATAATTTGCCGTTAAAATCGGCTAGGAGCACTTGAGATAAGGAAGGTAATGGATTATCAAAATACGGCAATATTTTGGAGTAAATTTGTTTCCAAGAAAATCCTATTTTGGTCCCGAAGATCTTTTCCTGATCTGGAACCCAATCACGCTCATGGCATTGCATATACGCTTTTGTTTTTTGGAGTGGAGAAGAGTTTTTCTTAGTCAGGGATAGAAATTTCTCATATCTGAAAGTATAGCCACCGAAAAGCTCATCCCCCCCATCACCGGAAACTAATGTTTTACCAAGAGTTTTTGCCTTTTTTACAACATAATACCAGTGCAAATCCCAAAAAGGCTGGCCAATTATTCCGATTGCTGCAGGTAATTCTTTGAGATAATTTTCTACATAAACAACCTTATGATCTGCGTCAAAGGTATCCGCTATTTTAGATGCATGTTTGGTTTCATCGGCGCTGTCGGCAAATTTGATGGAGACTGCATTTATTTTTACATCCGGTCGTGTTTTTCTTAAAAGAGACAGAACCAAAGTAGA
>OMIR01000007.1 GCA_900299125.1 Nitrosopumilales archaeon
GATATTAATATTGCAAATAAAAAAATTCTTTTGGTTGATGATGTGATTACTCAAGGCGATACAATTAGAAATTGTATGTGCGAGCTGAAAAAAGGAAACCCTGAATCTATAACAGTAATATGTGCAGCAAAAACTCATTCTGATAATAAAAATTTTTGTAAACTTTGTAAAAATTTGATTATGTGGCCAAATTATTTAGAATACCCTGAATATTGTCATAATTGCTCTAGGAATTTTACATGAATTACAAAGAACAAACCTATATTGAAAAAAATTCAATAAACGTTTTAAAAAGTGATAGTATTCGGTATCCTAAAGCGATTACACAGGCACGCTCACAATCCCCGACTATATTTCACCTAGGAGATAATTTCAATTTTGATAACGGCGTTAGTGTGGTTGGAACTCGTTCTTGTACTGAACTAGGGGGCATTATGGCTGAAAAAATTGGCAGATTACTTGCAAAAAATAATTATTCGGTGGTGTCTGGTTTGGCAAAAGGAATTGATGCACATGCGCACAAAGGCTGTCTAGACGGTAATGGAATTTGTATTGGCGTATTAGCATGGTTTGATAATTCACATCCTAAAGAAAATAAACCATTGTTAGATAAAATAATTGAAAATAGTGGTTGCCTATTAAGCGAACATATTTTTGCACCAGAAAAATTCTCCAAGTATGAATTTTTAAAAAGAGATCAGATTATGGCGATAATATCACAAGCAATTGTGGTTATTGAAACAAAACCCAAGGGGGGTGCAATGTACACTGCAAAATATGCAAGAAAAAAAAATATACCAATAATTGCAGTCAAACCACAAACTGATGATTATGAGATTAAGGGTGGATTTGAAACTCTTGTAAAAATGGATGCAATAATCTCAGATGATGACCAGCAAATAATTGATATTTTAAAAAAGCTAAAAAAAAAGACCAGATCGTTGGATGATTTTTAATTAGTCAGATTTTGAAAAGCTTATTTTTTTTGGAACTTGTTAACAAAAATTTTAGTTGATTTTTACAATCATAGATTTTTGTCAACCTGAAGTAAATTGATAATCTGTTTAGTTATTTTTTTCCTCAGGAATTGATCTACTTCGGTAAAATTATCACAGACTGCAAATTCATTACCGAATATCTCTTGTAGAAAAGCAGAATATTTCTCAGTCTCGGCACCAACACAAATCGCACTGCACATGATTCCCTTTTTGCGCATTCTTTTGACACCTTCTTTTGCAATATCGATATCCTTTAACTCATTAGGCTGACCATCTGTGATTAGAACAAATAGTCTTTTAGGACTGGTTTGTAAGTCAATCAAATGCTTGCTATACCAAACTGCTTTTCCAATTGGTGTTAATCCTGTTGCTTCAAGTGAACTAATTTCTGAAGGCCTGGTAATTTTTTTAACAAAACAATCTTCCTGGGTTCCGGTCCAACCTATGATGGTCAATCGAACATTTTGTAATCCAGAAATTGCCTCATAAAGAGTCGCACACATTCTCCTGACTTTGGGCATTTCCTGTGCCATTGAACCACTTTCATCAATTGCTATCACAATATCAAAACCGGTATGTGACCTGGAACTTTGATGAAAGTTTCCAATTTTGTTTACTTTATACTCGATATATGCTTCAACATCAATATCTTCTCCCAAAGAATCAACTTCAGAATATCTACCTCCCTGAACTTTTTTGAAAATGTTCTTTAGAGTGATTGCAACATTTTGATTGAATTTTACTGTTTTACCATGTTTGGGTTTTTGTTCAATAACTTTATCCTTGAAAACACTCCATCCGAATTTCGAGTGTGTGGTACTTCTGGTGATTTGCTCAATTTGTTGCATGACTCTAGAAATTTCTTTCTTACCTGATTCTTTATGCTCTTGTTTTTTTTGCTCAAAATCCCCTTTTTGCCCAGACCAAATTTTTATGGGCTCTGAAAATTCAACTAGTAAATGTCCAGTATAGTTTTTGCCGGCCTCTTTGGCTCTGTACTCTCGTAGTAAGGTGTTTATCATTGCCCGATGCTTTAGATCAGTAGTTTTTGCTAATTCATCTTCTAATGTTGCGATGTTTTGCCTATTATCAGAACTAGTACTTTCAGATTGTGTTTTGCTACTGTCTTGTTTTCCTGCTGGTTCTTCTTTAGAGTTTTCCCAATCGTTATTTTCTTGATTGGAATTTTTTTCATCAAAATCTTTGCCATCCAATCCAGTCTGCATGTGTGGTTTTGGAAGCATTTTTTCTAAAAATGGCTGAACTACCTTTTCCCAATATAATATGGCAAGTTCAAATGCACCCTTACGGTCAGTCATTTCAACTGCGTCGATATATTCTAGGGCAACTGCAAATTCGCTTGCTTTTACTAAATCTCTTTGATCATATCTGGCTTGCTTGAGTGCCTCAATTGGATCTGTAGGTGGCAAACTATTTGGGAAAATTCTTTTTGCATCATTAGGTCTTGCTTCTACAAATCTTTCATTGGCCCCCCTATAGATAAAACCGTAACAAGACTCTGCACGACGTGTTTCTAGATTATCAAAAATGACATAGATGTTTTTGATAAATGACTGACGTTGGTCTATTGTTGTGTTAGTTCTGATATTTTTTACATGTCTGATAAATGCCTCATATGGAGAATCAAACACAATTTTTGCGAGCTCTCTTTCCAGTTTTGTTTTTGCTGAAACTTTTCCTTTTTTCATTCCGATTCTGATGGAAACTTCTCTGGAAGAACTCTTGGAGCCTGATTTGTCTTCATTATCAAAAAAGACTCTGATCTTTTTGTTCTTGAGCTGCTCTACTATGGATACAGTATTGTTTAGAATTTCAAATTTAGAATCCTCCTCGAATTCTAAATCGTTTCTTACTGGTGCCCTCACTGACTCTTACCAGTCCTTTGTCCAAAAATCTCTTTTCCAAAAATACTTTCAATTCTGGACTTGATCGTGTTTATTTGATCTTCTTCATCATAGTTACCTAGTATTTTTAACTCTAGGACCATTTTTTTGACATCTATTCCTGATGTGTGATCATAACTTCGGTACAACTCGAGGGCATCTGAGATATCTCTAGTTGAAACTCCGTAATCCAGATTGCCCTTTTTTTCTAGAGCTCTGGTCTCACTTGCCAGGCGTAATAATCCATCAACAAAATCATCTGGTATTCCATATGAATTGACTAGTTTGGATTCTTCCTGCATTGACGGGTAATCCCAATTCCAAATAGCAAAGCGACTCTTGAGATCATGATTTATCTCAAAAACTCCTCCGTTTGTACTTGGATTAGTTGTTGCAAAAACAATTAACCTGGCATCTTTATCGAGACGAAAACTACGATTCAATGCATCTACAAACAACCCACACCTCCAATCCAATAGTGGATTGAGTAACTTTTGCATGGCGGGTGGGAGTGAGCCAACTTCTTCAAGACATAATACTGCTACCTTGGATTTGTTTGCTAATTCAATTGCTGTAGGAATTATTCCTAGCTTAAACGGTGTAGTCCCGTCTCGGTGTATGATGGCGCGACCTATCAGATTACTCTCCTTGGTTCCCTCACTGCAATCATAGTGAATGAATGGCATTTTGGGTCTCTGAGAAACCCAACTTGCAATACTCAGAGTCTTACCGATTCCTTTAGGACCACGAATCAAAAGTGGTTTTTTACTTTTTAGCATGCCATCATAAACTGCATACTCGTTACGTGTCTCTACATATTCAGGTACGTCATATACAAAAAATTCCTCGGAATTTACTTGAATGTATTCCAGGGCTGAATTATCTGTGCCTTTTGAGATTTGGTTCAATTACACAAAACCTCGGAAATGATTTTCTTTTTACTTGATCTTTTTCTTTGTTCCTGCTTATTCATAGGTAATATTGGAGTTTGAAAATAATAAGACGTTACGTAATACTATCCGTACTTAGGATACTGTATTATGATTCTATATCTAAAATTCATTTTACTTGTAGTGAATGGACAGAAAAACTCTAAATTACACGTTGATCACAAAAATTCCTTAAACCACAAGCATCACACTTTCTTTTGGAATTGTGGTGAATTGGATTTGTA
>OMIR01000008.1 GCA_900299125.1 Nitrosopumilales archaeon
ATAGGAAAATCTGTTTCTATCTATGCCCAAAAACACGTTCATCCAGATAACCATAGATTTGTCAGCTATGCTAAAGTTCTGAATTCCTTTCCATGACGTCTGAATATATTGAAGTGATTTTTTGACTGTCTTGATTATCCCCCTTACGAATGATTTACTCGTAAAATTGGGCTAGTTTAGGAGCAAATTGATAACGGCATTATCAAATCAAGCATGAAATTCTAGTGAAATTGATAATGATTTTCAGTGAATATAGTCAGCATTCCAGATTAATTGATGGTATGCATTCCTGTTTTTTATTTTAATTATTAGTCATGTTGAATTTTTTAAAATCGATTTATGCTAACATAAATCTTGAGTTACGTACACTTTGTTATCTGAACTAATTGCGACTCCTATCCCCTCACTGTAAAAATACGGAGTTAGAATGTTTTGTTTGTGTCCAGGACTGTCCATCCAACCTCGAACTGTTGATTGAGCAAGATCATCGGCATCATTCCATTCATAGGATGTTGGGATGCCATTTGTGTACCAGATCTTATCATAGAGATTGTTCTGCAGAATATTTTCTGCCAATCCTGAGAACAATTTATCATGTGAGGTATTGAGTTTCCTATACATGGACTGTAGTAGTTGATACAAAGTCTCATCCGTACCACCAGTGACCACAAATTGTTTCGATAATTTCTCATATTTGTTCGATAACTCAATTGTATCCCTGTCTCCACATTTTTGATATCCATATTGTAATCCTCGTTGGGATGGTCCTATTCCTTCAGGCGAATCATGTGCAAAATAATTACGATTTGCCATATCACTACTGTGAAGCCTTGCAATTTCAGATATGGTAGGATCCAAAACCAGCGGAGATAGGTTTTGTTGTTGGCGTTCAATGTTGATCAATGAGTGAATTTTTTGTTCAAGTTCTGAAATATCAATTTCAGGTTTTCCAAGAGTATTTTTTGAGATCGTTGGTTCTTTTGGCATATTTCTTTCAATTGTTTCTTTAATTTCATTAACTGTTTTTGTGACTATTTTTGTGTCAATATTTGGTAGATTTTCAATCTCTTTTTTCTTATGAGATTGATTAGCAGTATCTGTAATCAGGATAAAGGATCTCTCTACAATCTTTCCAGAAATATCTTCATAGTTTATTTGGCATGTTTTATCTCTCAATCTCAAAGTAACATCTTGAGAAATACCGTTTCTTTGAACTGAGTTTCTTACAGGAGAGTTTGATTTGCAGTTATAGTTTTCTCCTCCCGGACAGTTAACAATTATGTCTCCAAGTCCATTCGAGGTCATAATACAATTAGTTTTTTCAATATCAAAATCTTCAGAATCTGAAAATATCGAAACTTTAGCATTTTTTTGTATTATTTCTTGAAAATAATCAAAATCACTTATCGAGACAAACGAAATTATTCCAATCAATATGGTTCCAATAAGACCAATCTTAACCCATTTTTTTTCCAAAGATTCTGTCTGCCTCACGGGTCATATTCTTTATCATCCAAAAAATCTCCATTTTTATGTAGTTCCTCATAATTGATACCTTCTTCGTTGTAACTATCTTTATTGAAGCCTTGATCATTCCATTTAGTTCCGTTTTTATGAATACCAAGATTATTGAAGCCTTGATCATTCCATTTAGTTCCGTTTTTATGAATACCAAGATTATTGAAGCCTTGATCATCCCATTCGGTTCCGTTTCGATGTAAACCCTTATCATCAAATCCTAGATAATCATATTTTCCACAAATTCTCTCGATAATTGATTGAAGAATTACTTTTGCTTCTTTCTCAGTGGGGGCTGGATCATTTTTATGACAATGCAGAGTATAGATACCTGGAAGACTACCAAATTCAAATTCAGATAAACGTTCTATGACATAACTTCTCAAGTTAGTATCATCTAAATCAAATCTTACAATAAGAGAATACCCTGATTCAAAATTGCTATTCTGTGTTCTTCCGGTATCTTTAGGTTTATTCCAATTTGAAATCCATTGTTTTTGTGTGGGTTCAATTTTTAATGTCATTACATTGGAATAACGTAGTTCCGAATAATCCCTAGAGTAAATTTTTGGATCATCATATTTGGAAAAGAAATCGCGTGTGAATATTTCTCGCTTTTCAGGATAATGAACGGTAATAATGGCCTCCAAGGGTGAATCAGGCATAAAATCTCTAAAAAATTCAGTCATTTGTTAACTCCCCATTTGAAATGCAGTGTTTTGATTTAGAAAAACTAAATAGTGTTTTGATTATTTTACTCATTTAATTTTCCCATAATTTAAAGAATTAAGGTTTTTCTTCTAGAAGTAGATTATTACAAAAGATGTAATTTTTAAAAAATTTGAAATATGTAAAACATACAATACGTGTTTGTTATTAACATCATAACTAATACTATTAAGAATCATAATATTTTAATATTATATGATGTTATATGGTATAATATGGTAAAATTACTATTAGAGTTATCAGATGCAGAAAATGGTATTGTGGAGGTATTCAAATCAGTCAATAAATTAAAGACGAAACAAGAGGCAATCAAATCGATGATTACTTATTTTGAAGTATCCATTAAACCAAAAAACATCACTAGACAGGAGTATTTCAAATGACATATGGGGGATATAGAAATAATGAAGATGAACATCTCCAAGAAAAAGGAGGCATCGATCTTTCTGGGAAAAACGAAATGATATTCATCAGAAACAGATTCCAAAAAAAACTGGATGTTGCATTTTCAGATATTCGGAAAAAAGTTTGGGAAATCGAGCGGCAAAGGGAGGAGATCATCAGATCAAAAAATTATGCTGAAAAATTACGTAAAGACATTGAAAAACACAAGGAGGAGAAAGACAGATCTTTATCAATTATAGAGAATCTGTTAAAAAAAGAACTTGAGTATGAGAATGGAATGTTGGGGAAAACACTAGAAGGAATGAAATCACAGGGCGATATCATCATTAAACAAAAATTGAAAGATGTAGAAATTGATAATTTACAATATGGAAGTATTGAACAATACAAGCGTCTTTATCCTAATTTCGGTGATCAGGTCTTCAAATACAAAAATGAAATGGAAACTAAAGATAGGGAAATTCGTATCGTTGAAGAAAAATTCAACTCTGAAGTTTCCAAATTTAATTCACTTTTAGAAAATGTTGATGTGAATATTCAAAAGGGCGAAGCCAGTTTTGTACAATACGAAGATATTCTTAATGAAGGTAAGAAAGAATTGGATTCGTGTAGATATAACAATAGTATGCTATATAGACTATCTTCTAAGAAGACAAAAACATTATTGAATTTGGATACTACCATTCACGATGTAAGAAAATTCAAAATGTCTTTGGAGACGATATCAAGAACCATTTCACAGTTGACTTCTATGTAATATAAGAAATAATTACTTATTGATAGATCACGTCATACGTGGCACTACCACGGGCCGGTTCTGAGAAAGCACGACCAACACAAAAGTTCACATTTTTTGAATCAACAGGTATCTGGATATTTTTAAAAGCCGCATTCCCATACATCACTCCAGCTTTTGACTTCCACAATTGAGTTCCACCGTCTGACGTTATGGAATAATACGCAGAAATTGAACCCCTAAAGTTTCCAGTTAGAAGTGTTTTTTTCCCACTCATGTGCTCAATCGGTTTTGCAATACATTGTATTGGCTGTTTTTTATCAATCTTAATTTCTGGAACAGAATATAGTGCAAACGCAGGAGATATTCCCACACTAAAGATAATGATAGTAAGAAACGTAGCAATAATTTGAAAACGCACGAATCAGTATATTGATTGCAT
>OMIR01000009.1 GCA_900299125.1 Nitrosopumilales archaeon
AAATCCAAGATAAGACAATATCAGAATAATGTGGCAAAGCGAAATACTATGATTTCCAGCGCGCTGCAAAAACTGTCAACCAAAGTTCAAGTATTAAGTAAATAGCGGGTTCGCGGGGATTTGATTTGTTGTTGTATCGAATCCATGTTATTGGTATTTGTATGATGATCTGAGCTTTATACTTTACTATGAAGAATCTCATGATTAAAAATACTCATATCGATAACTGAAACAAAACTCGTACGCTAGATAACAAAATCATATTTTAGATTGAAAGAGATGAGATTCTCGACCCAACCACTCCGAATAACCTTCCCAACCTTGATTTCTATATTGTTTATCTGGAGCCGAAGGGATATCACTCGGTTTACATCCGGACCGGCAATATTTTTTCCATTCTAATGAATTTAGAATCTTTAATTTATGAACAAACTGTTTCGCTTCATTATACTCTCTGAATGTTCTAAACTGGGTTGCAATTTTTCCAGTTCCTAACCAGTCACCATAACTGATCCATCCATGCTTATGGTACACAGAGTCGGGATTTACCGGGATATCATCTGGTTTATCAGACTTGCAATATCTTCTCCATTCTTCTACGTTCTTTAGTTTTAATTTTCTTACGAAATCTCTAGCTTGGATGAATTCTCTAAAAACTCTATTTCTAGAAGCAATTTTTCCAGTTCCTAACCAGTCACCATAACTACTCCATCCAGCAGTTTTATAGATTGAATGAGGATTTGCCGGGATATTAATTGGTCTTTGAGATGATTTTGCGTATTTTTTCCACTCATTGAATGAATGCATCTTTAATGAAATAACAAATTTTCTTGCTTCATTAAATTCAAGAAATTTCTTAACCTGTGGTGCAATTTTTCCAGTTCCTAACCAGTCACCATAACCAGACCAACCTAATTTTTTATATGTCCTATTTGGATTACTTGGAATGTTTTCAGGTTTTTTACCAGACTTGCAATATATTTGCCACTCGTCTCTATTTTTAAGATTTAATTCTCTGACAAACTTTCTAGCTTCACAAAATGAAATAAACTCAATCAACTATCTCTTAATGATATTTATAATAAAACATTAAATTCTTTTTTTCTTCTATGTTTTAATACAATCCGTTATCTAAATCACAAGTCAAAATCAAAGAAAATCGTTTAAATCAAAATGGTGTTCAACAAGAACTAACTAAAATTTAGTGGATCAACACTCGACATATTTATGAATATACTTCTGTATATTCAGTTGATGGAGAAGGGAGAACAAATTCAAATAGTAAAAGAACTAAGTTGGTCAGAAAAGGAACTTCCACAAAAGGAGAGAACGAAACATGTTCACAGTATTCATCAATATATGGGCAAATATGTACCTCAGTTAGTTGATTATTTCCTCCAGCGTGATCTTAAGAATGCTAAATTCATTCTAGATCCATTTGCAGGTTCAGGCACAACTCTAGTTCAATCGAATATTCATGGGATTCCTTCAATTGGAATTGATGTAAGTGAATTCAATGTATTGTTATGTAATGTAAAAGTACAGAAATATGATACACAGTTACTCAAAACTGAACTGGAAGATATTTTTTTAAAAACAATGTCTTTTGATTCTTTAACATTAGATGATTTTGTTATTAACAAACAAAAAAAAACTTTAGACACGAAATCTGACTATCTGAAAAAATGGTATTCTCCAGAAGCCCTAGAAAAATTACTAATATTTCAAAAACTCATTCCCAATTATAAATATCAGGATGTTTTGAAAATTGTTTTATCGCGTGCTGCACGTTCTTCGAGGATGGCTACTCATTTTGAACTAGATTTTCCTAAAAAACCACAAACTGAAGATTACTATTGTCATAAGCATTCTAGAATATGTCATCCCACTACTAATTCTCTTACCTTCATCAAAAGATACTGTAAAGATGTCTTACATAGAATTTCAGAATTTCAAAATCTGAGAAACGATGTGTACACTAAAGCTTTTTGTGGAGATGCCAAAACCTTTGATTTTTCTAAACATAAATTCAAAATTGATGGTATAATCACTTCGCCTCCATATGTAGGATTAATTGATTATCATGAACAACATCGATATGCATACGAATTACTTGGAATTGATGATAACAGTAATCATGAAATTGGACAAAAAAAACACGGTACTAGTAAACGTGCAGTTGAAAAATACAAATCTGATATAACAGAAGTTTTCAAAAATATTGCCAATAATGTATTGGATAAAAAAAATGGAAATATCGTGGTGGTGGTAAATGATAGATTGAATCTTTATGAAGATATTATGAATAATGCAGGACTGGGAATCTCAAAACGACTCAAAAGGCAAGTTGATAGAAGAACAGGAAGACGTTCATCTGGATTCTATGAAGACATTATAATTTGGAATGCGAAAAGATGATTGACCAAAAAACAAAATCAAAAATCCAAGGTTTTCTTGAAGGCTGGGTTGATCTATTAATCCGAGATGTTAAGGAAAGATCATCTGAACTCAAAGCAACGGAATTTAGAGCACACAGAACATTCTCTAGAGATGGAAATATCAAACCATTTCAAGAAGCCTTACTTCCTGAAGGAATTTTGAGAATCAACGAATTTGAAAGAACATTATCGACAAAGCTTGGTAGTAGTTATGAAGAATGTGCTAAATTGATTGCATTACAAAGATTCCCCGTAGTTGAACGTAGTTATAAAATTGAAGGGGAAGTATCAAAAAAAGCGATTGCAGAAATCGAAAAAATATCCAACGATGTTGGAACACACGGCAGACCAAGAAACTATCTTGATCTGGTCAAAAAAGTTATTTCAATTAAAGATGAC
>OMIR01000010.1 GCA_900299125.1 Nitrosopumilales archaeon
AATGATACGGCGACCACCGAGATCTACACCTAAGCCTTCGTCGGCAGCGTCAGATGTGTATAAGAGACAGGATATACCATGAACATCTTTCTTATCATTCAGTATTGCCACTTATTTCATTTTTTGATGCCAATGAAATGCAGATTATTGATATTATACAAACAGATACTCACGGTGGTTCAATTCGTTGCATAGTACAGAAGAAAAATGGCCCATACAAGGTAGCACAAACTGTCCAAAACGTAATTCAAAGAGAAATGAATGCGAAACTGGATAAGATTGAAACCTATCAAAAATTCTTTGACAAAATAGAGAAGAGTAAAGTGGAGTTTTTGACACTCATTAATGGGTTAAAGTCTAAAAATAAAACATTAGCTGGATACGGTGCTCCAGCAAAGGCTACTACTTTTATGTATCATTTTGGCTTAGGTCAGGAGTTTGTCGACTTCATTGTTGATGACAGTGTATTAAAACAGGGACTCTATACGCCGGGAAAACACATACCCATACTTTCACCGGAGATAATATATCAAAAAAAACCTAATTACTTGATCATATTAGCATGGAATTTCGCAGAATCAATAATGAAGAAACATTCCAAGTACAAAGAAATTGGACATTTTATAATACCATTTCCTAAATTACAAGTAAATTAGAGATGAACAAGGAAGAATTTTTTCTTAAATCGGATATTGAAGAGATCTTAGATAGGATTAAAGACATTAGTGATGATTTTTCTGGCAAGACCATTATATTGACCGGTGCAAGGGGTTTTCTTGGGCGTTATTTCGTTGAGATCTTTAAACAGCTCAATACTAAAGTAGAAAAACCAGTCAAAGTGATCGCACTTGACAACTTCATTACATCCGGAACATACGGTAAACAACCAATAGAAGATACTAACGTAAAATTTGTTCAACATGATGTAATCAGACCATTTACAACCAATGAAGATGTTCATTTTATCATTCATGCTGCTGGTATAGCAAGTCCACAGTATTATCAAAAA
Organism: Nitrosopumilales archaeon; assembly: GCA_900299125.1. GTDB lineage: Archaea > Thermoproteota > Nitrososphaeria > Nitrososphaerales > Nitrosopumilaceae > Nitrosotenuis. The sequence continues at coordinate 1,010 of OMIR01000010.1, forward strand.
TTTCCTCTAGAGACTTTAGAAGTTGCAATCATAGGTACAAAGAACATGTTAGAGTTAGCAAAACAAAAGAAAGCTAAATTCATATTTTTTTCATCAAGTGAAATTTATGGGGATCCTGATCCAAAACACATCCCCACGAAAGAAGACTATCGTGGTAATGTATCGTCAGTAGGTCCTAGAGCATGTTATGATGAGAGTAAACGTGTAGGTGAAACACTTTGTTACATTTTTGGGCAATATTTCGGTATTAAGACCAATATTGTTAGGCCTTTCAATTTTTACGGTCCAGGTATGCAACAAAACGATTTTCGTGTTTTACCAAACTTTGCAAGTGAGGTGAAAGCTGGTAAATCTTTGAAGATATACGGTCAAGGCAATCAGACAAGAACGTATTGTTATATCACTGATGCGTTAACTGGACTTTTCAAGGTAATTTTAAGAGGCATTCCTGGAGAGGCTTACAATATAGGAAATGCGTTTCCAGAGATATCAGTGATGCAATTAGCTCAAATGATAAAACACAACATAGATCAAAATATTACATATGAGATAATTGGATATCCAGACAATTATCCTACGAATGACCCCTCAAGACGTTGTCCTGACATCAGTAAAGCTAAAATGCATTTTGGTTATGATTCTCAGGTAAAATTAGAAGATGGATTAAAACGATTTTTTTCATGGACAAATGTTAATTATTCTGGAGAACAATAGATGCAGCAAGTAAAACATAGAGTGAGCATAATTATACCAGTGTACAATGAAGAAAAAACGATCATTGAGATTTTGGGTTTAGTTAATAAACAAAAGATAGACGGAGTCGAATTTGAAATTATAGTAGTCGATGATGGTTCAATAGATAATACTCTAAAGATTTTACATGAACATAAGGAGTACTATGCAAAGATTATAGAATTAAAACCAAATGGTGGAAAGGGAAATGCGATAAAGGCTGGACTCAAAGCAGCTACTGGAAATTACGTATTATTTCAAGATGCAGATTTAGAATATGATCCTAGCGATTATAGCAAACTTCTATTGCCAATAAAAAAATTTAATGCCGATTTAGTTATGGGTAGTAGACTCATCGCTCCACCACTAGTAAGAGTTCATTATTTTTGGAATAAAATAGGGAATCGATGCATAACTAGTATTTTTAATTTTTTGAACAACACCACTTTTACTGATATTTACACAGGCTATGTTTTGTTTAGAAGAGAATTAATTGATCCAGAAAAGCTGAATACGTTAGGTTGGGAACAACAAGCTGAAATTTTAAGCAAGATAATTAAAAAATCAGAGATTCATTACGAAGTACCAATTTCTTATTATGGTAGAACGTATAGTGAAGGAAAAAAAATTAAGCCAAGACACATTGCGAAAATTATCGGCACGATAATTAAGGAAAGATTTTCTTCATAACATGTAGGATGATGATAAAACAAAAAAAAGTCATTCAGTTTGGAATAATAGGTTGCTCTTCAATTGCAAAAAGAATTACCATACCTTCAATTCTTAATGCAAAGAATGCAAATTTACATATGATTGGAAGTCGAAACATAACAAAAGCTAAAAAATTTGCAGAAAGATTTTCTTGTGAAAAATTTGGCACATATGAAGATGTATTAAATGATGATAATATTGATGCTGTATACATATCACTACCTATCGGATTACAACAAAAGGAAGTGATCCGGGCCGCCAAAAAAGGTAGACATGTGATTTGTGAGAAATCTGCAACCACATCATTAGAATCAGCTAAAAAGATGATTAAGATTTGTAAAGAGAATAATGTTAGAGTAATGGAGAATTTTTCATTCAAGTATCATCCTCAGCACAAATTAGTCAAAAAGATCATTGCTAAGAAGAAACATGAAAATCCAAATACATTTGTAGGTAGATTTTCTATTCCAATGAAATATTCAAGTAGGAATTTTAGATTTAAGAGGAAATTAGGAGGTAGTGCATTAAATGATCTAGGATGTTATATTATAGCATCAAGTCGTTTAGTTTTTGGACTAGAACCGATTTTTGTAAATTGTAGATTATACACAACTAAAAATATCGATGTGGATATTTCAGGATCCATATTTTTAGAATTTCCTCAGAAACGTATAGCATTTGGAACTTTTGGATATCAAAGTAATTTTCAAGCTAATTACGAAATAATTAGCTCCAATTCAAGGATTGATTTAGACTTGGCTTATAATATACGAGGCCACGACAAAGCACAAATCAACATTCATACTAAAAACAAAATCAAAACAATAAAGTTGAAACCAGTAGATCAAACCAAGTTAATGATTGAGGATTTTTGTAATTCGTTGATATACAATAAGAATACGCTTACGTATGAGAGGGATCTATTAGAACAGGCACGGATTATGGAGGCCGCCCGATTATCAAATATTAAAAACAGATGGTTAATTGTAAAACAGGTGAGAGTTTAATGATAAAAAAGATTGTAATACCAGCAGCAGGTCTTGGTTCACGTTTATTACCGATAACAAAAGAGATGCCCAAAGAAATGATGCCAATTTTTCTGAAAACAAATGATCAAATCATTGTAAAACCTCTTATTCATGCGCTTTTTGAAAAATTTTTTCAATTAGGTATTAGAGAGTATTGTATCATAGTTGGAAAACAGAAAAGGGCCATCGAAGATCATTTTACAATCAACTATGAT
>OMIR01000011.1 GCA_900299125.1 Nitrosopumilales archaeon
ATTTGATAAAGGTTTGTTCTATAGAGATCTGATTTACGTTTCTGATGTCGTATCTGGGATTAAAACTATTATGAAGAAAGGCAAATCTGGTGAATTATATTGGATTTCTTCCTCAAAAAAGACTTGGTTTTATCAGCTTGGTAAATGGTTAAACGAATATACAAATTCGCCTCTAAAATTTGTGCGGGCCCCTCAATATACAAAAAAAGTTGATGTCGGGAATTTTGTTGTAGACAATTCCAAATTGAAATCACTTGGTTGGAGTCCAAAAGTGTCTGCAAAAGAAGGCATAAGAAGAACTTTAGAATATTTTAGGTTAGAAGACACAATTAAGTTAGTCTAATCACCTGCTTGCAAGTAATTTTTTGTTTTGACTAAGATTAATGTTATAAATAAATCGATTCAAGAAAATTTGTATAGATGAATAGAATTATTTTTTATCTTCACATGTTAAGATATTGTATTAGCAATCCTATAGATGGGATAAGAGTTCTTCAATCAGCATATGAAGTCAAACAGGATTCGCAATACAAGATAACAGAAGAGATAAAACCAATAAATGTGCAAAATTGCATTAGATTGTTTTGTTCCAATAATTCGTTTGAGAAAAATGAGCATCTAATAAATTTGGAGAATCATCTGATGAAATTTACAGAAGAATTAAAAATTAATGGATATCCATCAATACAAAAACCATATCCAATTGATTATTCGGTTGACAAGAACTCAGGATTATTTTTATATCATCTCTGCAAAACAAGAAGACCAGAAATAATTATCGAGACGGGAGTAGCTTATGGTAGAAGCAGTGCATACATTTTACAAGCATTGCATGAGAATCAAAAAGGTAGATTGTACTCTATTGATTATGTATTTAGTCCATGGCAATCAAAACAGTCGATAGGATCAGCCATACCAGAACATCTAAGAGATAGATGGGAGATTATTTTTGGCCCTACGACAAAAAAATTACCAAAATTACTAAATTCACTAGATTCCATAGACATTTTCTTCCATGATAGTTTGCACACGTTTAAAACAATGACTTTTGAATTTCAGACATCATGGCCATATATCAAGAAGGGAGGATTCTTGTTATCTGATGACGCAACTGGTAATAATGCATTTCATAATTTTTGTCATCTACAAAAGCTAAAACCAACATATTTGACACAAGGCAACAATAATTTCATGGGCATTTTACAAAAAACAGACGAAGATAATATTCCAAATTGAACAGTTATTTTTATTGTAATTTTGTATAACGCTCAAAAGATGTGAAATTAAATTTTTGGATAATCTGTGTCATTCTCTTAAGTGCATTTTTTAAATTATAATAGGTAATGAAGTTAGCAGTAGTAGGCAATGGGACTTTAGGCATAAACTCTGGAGTTAGCTCCCAGGAATGAATATAGAATGTGGAAGGAATGTGTTGTTTGTCAAGTGCACATATTGCATTTTTGATTATTCTCATCGGTAAGAATCTTAGATAAAATCCTCCACCAGCTGGTATCTTTCTACCTAGAAATTTCGTTATTAACAATGGGTACTCGAATAATTTCCCATCAGGATCATTTCTATCAATAGAATTACTTGAAATCTTGTACGGTTTTGTTTCAGCGGACGATATACCATACATGCCGGATTTTGCAGGAACAATACTGCTGTCATATTTGTATCCATATTCTAGTAACATATCCAACGCCCATGCAGTATTATAATTTAGGGAAAATGTTGGTGCGCGAAACCCTTTTGATTTACCACCAGACAGTTTGGAAAAATCTTGTAATTCTGTTTTGAATTTCTCTTTGAAACCGCTGGTATTAAGTTTGGTATGATGCATTGTATGAAATGCAATTTCATGTCCATTACCTATAATTTTATCAAGTAGTTCTGGCTTTATCTCCAATAACTCTCCCACCATAAAAAATGTAGCATAGGTATCATTTTTTCGTAACCAATCAAGTATTTTATCAATACCATTAATCACTGTTGGATTTCTATGTTTGAAATTATGATATTTCTGTATAAGCTCTGGATGATACCAATCTTCAAAATCAATTCCTAACAGATTCATTTGGTTCTACGCAATTTTTTTTCAGAAACAAATTCTACAATTTTGAACGGTAATGAATCAACATATACAAAACTTATCAATCGTTTTTCAAATCCAATAGATGGTGGTGAAATAATTTTCCCTCCAAATTTCTCTAATTCAACGGTTGCCTTATGTACATCAGGTACTTCAAATGCAAGATGATGTATTCCTTCTCCTTTTTTTTCAAGAAATGATGTGATTGGTGTCTGAGATTCAGCCGGTTCTATTAATTCAATATAAAAACCTCCTATATTAAAAAAACAAACTTTTACACGTTGAATTTTATTGTGAAATGGAATTGTAGTTTCTGTTGGAGAAAATATTGTTTGTACAGTATTTGTATAGTTTGCAATTTTCTTAACTGCTATGCCAACATGATGAAATTTCATACAATTTTTGTACCCTTACGTACTATTAGTCTTATTATTAATTAATCTAGGCTAAAATTAGAGTTAAATACGAAGATATTTTGAAAATTTAATTTTCAAGAGAAACGGGAATTTGTCATTCAAATTGTCTCGCAGTTTTAATCTTTTTTCAAATCTCTGATATTTTACTAAAAAATCATTACGAGTTTTTATTGGATAGATGTATTCAATTGGACGTTTTAAGGACTTACTTTGAATATAGATCATTCCTGCATCAGGATCGTTTGAATTTTCTAGAATAGTTATTAGTTTATTGACATCAGTTCTAATAAGAGTTGTTTCAAAATTATTTGTGATTTCTTTGTCAATGAATTTCTTGACTCCATAATTTTCTCGTTCTGCATAATCATCAAATAAAGTTATAAAATTTTCTTTGGCAATTTTTAGAAATGCAAAAAAATCATGTTTGACTCCTTCATAAAAATGTGCTCCATCTATATAACACATTTCAATTTTAGGTAATTCTGTTTTACTCATGATTTCAGAAGAATACCCAGTTAGAACTTCAATATGTTTTAGCCAAGAAGACTTTTTTAGATCATCCCAAACTTTTTTTCTTGAAGTAAACTCTGTCGTAGGAGTGTTGTTTGTGGTTCGTTGAATTGGCCATTCACGAGATTTTTCATGTGCGGTATAATCAAGGGTAAAAATTTTTCCTGGAATACGAAAATCATCCATGGCCCATGCCATACAGAGACATCCATAACCACGCCCTGTTCCAAATTCTAGAATATTTTTTGGTTTATATTTTGCAACTAATCCATACAACATCATTCCTCGTTCATACTGCACGCGATGATATTGACCGTTATTATCTACATGTAGAGCTGTCATGTCACCAAGTTTTTGAAACTGTTCATAAGGAGGTATAGTCACATCTAGAGAATTCAAGAATGCTTGCGGATCTGTTATTTTCATATTATTACAGACGACATCTATTCGTTCTTTTTAATAATTCTAGCTGGATTTCCGGCCACAACACAGTTATCCGGCACATTTGATGTGATTACACTTCCCACAGCAATAATTGAATTAGTACCGATAGTAACTCCAGGTGTTATTATGCAACCAGGATTTATCCATGCTCCAGATTTTATGAGTACAGGATTTGTTTTTCTAGGATATTTCTGTTTCAGAGTCAGGTTGGCAGTAGGATTTACATGTGCGAAAATCATCGAATTGCTTCCAATACCAACATTATCTTCTATTGTGATTAGATGTGGATACATCAGATCTAGGAGAACATATGGCGCAATATGACAACCTTGACCAATTTTTACGCCACGTGTACGTTGCATTCTTATCGTAAGATCAGGGTGGAGAGAAGAATATGCAATATAATGACAAAACCATGAATGAAGATATTTTGTTCGTAGTTGTAATCTCCCAAAGCTGCCTTTGTACCCATAATGATCCATCAATTCTTTTTCATTAATTTTTTTGAATTCCTCTTTTTCCATAACGACCTCTATTTCAGTTTAAATCGCATTATTTTACCGTATTCTGTTCTAGGAATTTTGTCGATAAACTCTATTTGTGTCGGCACCTTATAACGCTCCAGATTTTTTATGCAAAATGAAATAATCTCTGATTTTTGAATTGTGGAATTGTGTGATTTTTGAATGAATAACTTTACAACTTGGCCTAATGCCTCATGTTTCATTCCTATCGCCGCTACTTCTTCAATACCAGGCATAATCTTTACTATTCTTTCAATCTCTTCTGGAGCAACTTTTTCTCCACCTACATTAATCACATCATCGCTTCTACCCCTCAAGAAGAGATAACCTTCCGAGTCACGATATCCGATATCACCAGTCATAAGCCATCCATCAATTATATTTTCATCAGATTCAGGA
>OMIR01000012.1 GCA_900299125.1 Nitrosopumilales archaeon
GGGTTTTTCAGCAAAACCTGCCAAAAGTCAACTAGGGGACCAAATGTGTCATATCCATAAACTCTGATTCCGTTTTGCGCACAATAGATTTCAAGTGAGCCGCCGCCAAAAAACGGCGAGCAGATACACTTTACATCATTAGGAATTAACTTTGAAATAATTTTGACTGCGCGAGATTTTCCACCGGGATAGCGAAGAGGAGATTTTACAATCATACTAAATCGTTTTATCTGCTGATATAGTATATCGTTTACCTTTGATAGAAAATGAGAACACTTGGGCAAACGCTATTCAGACAAACTCTCAAGATCAATTTCACAAAAAATTCGACTCTGCACTAGAGTCCCTAAAAAACGAGTTCGGAAAACAATATCCGCTAATAATTGGCGGCAAGGAGATATTCGCTGAGAAGACATTTGATGTACGCTCACCATCAGATACGAGAATAATACTGGCAAAATTTCCTCTAGCTACAAAAGAGCAGACTTATCTGGCAATAAATTCCGCAAAACAATCATTTGCCAAATGGAGCACAACTTCATACCAAAGCAGAGCAAAAACATTCCGCGAAGTTGCAGACCAATTTTCCGAGGAAAAATTTACCCTGGCTGCAATTGTAAGTCTGGAGAACGGTAAAAACAGGCTTGAGGCTATGGGAGAATTAGACGAGACAATTGATTTTCTCCGATTTTATGCAGACCAGCTAGAGTCACAGAAGGGATTTGTCAATGTTACAAAAAACGCAAATCCAAATGAGAAAACCCAGTCTGTCCTCAAACCTTACGGAGTCTGGGGAATAATCTCTCCGTTTAATTTTCCATCAGCAATTGCAATTGGAATGAGCAGCGGTGCACTAATCACGGGAAATTCCGTGGTACTAAAACCTGCTAGTGATACTCCTTGGTCTGCTTTTCAATTTGTAAATGCAATTTATAAAAAAATCCCAGCCGGAGCAATCATCATTGTTACCGGAGAGGGCGCCATAGTTGGCCAAACAATTGTAGAATCCAAGGACGTATCAGGAATTGCATTTACCGGCTCCAAGCAAGTGGGACTGGCAGGATTTAGGAAATTTACCAATAATTCCCCCAAACCGTTCATTTCGGAAATGGGAGGAAAAAATCCAGTAATTGTAACACAATCAGCTGATCTAGAAAAGGCAACTGACGGTGTAATGCGCGCAGCATTTGGTTATGGGGGGCAAAAATGCAGTGCATGCTCTCGAGTGTACGTCCAAAAACAAATCGCACCACAATTCCTAGAAAAATTAATCTCAAAAACACAAAATCTCAAGATAGGACTTCCATGGGAAAAGGATACTTACCTTGGGCCTATCATCAACGATTCTGCAAGAAAAAAATTCGAATCTGCAGTGCAACTAGCTAAAAAAGACGGCAAGATTGTCTTTGGGGGAGAAATTCTAAAAGAAGGAATGTATCAAAACGGATACTATGTCAAGCCTACAATAGTATCAAATTTACCCCAAGACCACAAGCTAGTCAGAGAGGAACTATTCCTGCCTTTCTTGTGCGTCCAGGAATTTGAAAATTTTGAGCATGCAATCAAAGAAGCAAATGATTCTGAATATGGCCTCACAGCAGGAATTTTCTCGCAGAATAGAAATGAAATCGACGAGTTTTTCTCAAAAATTGAGGCAGGTGTCACATATGCAAACAGGGCTCAATCGGCTACTACTGGCGCAATGGTCCAATCACAGCCTTTTGTCGGATGGAAAAATTCCGGAATTTCCGGCAAGGGCGCCGGAGGCGCATACTATTTGACACAGTTTTTGCGGGAGCAAACCCAGACAGTCTGTAACGAAACTTAGACTAAATTTTTTTCAATTTGCTTTCTGATGAATTTACAAATATCGGCCTTGTTCTTTCTTCCAGAATCTGTAATCTTGCCGGACTTGTCCAATATTATGACATGGTTTAGCTCGGGATTTTTTTGATATCTTGTGCCAATATCATTAGCAACTATGATATCGGAATCTGATTCCTTCATTTTTCTTTTTGCGGATTCCACTAGCTTTTGTTTTGAAATATCAGTCTCCGCCTTGAACCCGACTAGAAAAACTCCTTTCTGTAGTTTCTTTATACTGTCGATAATCTTTGGTGCCTTTTGCAGTTTTATTATCAGACTAGTCTTGTCACTTTTAATTTTAGATTTGACGGGTATGGTAGTATAATCAGCAGGAGCAGCTGACAAAATTACAATATCAAATTTTTTTCTTCCCAGTTCTTTTTTGACTGCATCAAACATTTGGTGTACAGTATTTACTGGAATAATTCTGGCACCTTTAGGAGGCTTTTCTGTTCCAGGGCCATACACCAATGTAACTTTTCCTCCTGCTGAAATCATTTCTTTTGCAAGCAAGACACCTGTTTTTCCCGAGCTCTGATTTGTTAAAACTCGAACTGTGTCAATTGGTTCCATAGTAGGACCTCCAGTAATTAGTATCTTCTTGCCATACAATACAGAAGATCTACCAAACTTGTCTAGAACATAATTCAATATTTCTTCGGGCTTGACTATCTTTGCCTTTCCTTCAATGACTTGGGGCTCGATGAATTCTACTTTATTTTTTAAAAACTCTATGTTTCGCATCACTGCTAAATTTTCATACATTGCCTGATGCATTGCAAGTGCCATTATAATGGGAATTTTTGCACCAAAACCAACTGTTAGAACTGTAGAAATTACAGTATCATCAATTCCGTTGGCCAATTTTCCCAAAGTGTTTGCAGTACCTGGATACACAATTATGCAATCTGATTTTTTATAATCGGCCAAAGCAACATGCTCCATTTTGCCTGTAAGTTTTGTTATTACTGGATTTCCTGTTGCCCATTTGAAATAATCTGGCTGTATCAATCTAGTCACAGCATCGCTAGCTACACAATTCACATTTGCACCATGCCTCATTAGCAATCTAGCTAACTCTATTGCTTTGTAAGCTGCTACACTTCCTGTCACACAGAGGACTATTTTTTTACCAGAAAGCTCGCTTCCATGAGATTCTACTATGTCTAATGATGGATGTTTATCCAATTTCTCTCATTAGCTTTTCAAGCTCTGTTTTTTCCATTGTAAACCAATTTTCTTGTGCCGGAAATTTTCCAGATTCAATCTCCATTTTGTATGTGGATACTGCCTTTGTAATTTGATCAGATAAGGACAAATATTGTTTTACGAACTTGGGTTTTAGCTTATCATACATTCCTAGTAAATCATGCACCACCAAAACTTGGCCGTCACAATATTTTCCAGAACCAATTCCGATTGTTGGTACAGAGATTGATTCTGAAATTATTTTTGATACTTCGGATGTCACCATTTCCAGTGCAATAGAAAATGCGCCTGCCTTTTCCAAAGCCTTTGCATCCTCGATTAAAGTTAGTGCACCATCTGCAGTTTTTGCCTGAACTCGATAGCCCTGGGATAACGTGGTTGTTTGAGGCTGAAATCCAATGTGCCCCATTACAGGAATGCCAGTTTCTACTATGGCTTGGATGGTGGGTGCGATATTTTTACCGCCTTCTAATTTCACAGCATCAGCTCCTGCCTTGATTAGTCTACCTGAATTTGCAATTGCATCTGATGCACTTGCCTGATAAGACATGAAAGGCATGTCGGCAACTACCAAAGAACTCTGTCTTGCCCGAGATACTGCCTCAGTAAATAAAATCATCTGGTCCATTGTAACTGGTATGGTACTTTCATATCCCAACATCACCATACCGGCACTGTCACCAACTAGCATAATGTCTATTCCAGCCTTGTCACACAATGTAGCCAACGTGTAATCGTACGCAGTAATTACAGAAATTTTTTGGCCATTTTTTTTCTTATCCAAAATGTCCCTTACTGACTTATGCATTAGATGCCCTCTTTGACAAGTTTTGTTTGATTTCTCTTATTGCTAAAGAGAGATTTTTGGAATTATCAAATGATATCTTTTTGGGAGATTTACAACTTTTAATTAATAATGGAATAGCCCTGACCACATTATCCACTATTGTAATATCGGCAGTTTCCGCAGTGCGTGACATTGGGTTTAGATCAAATGTTATGACCTTTTTACCTGCTTTTTTGAGCGCCAATGTGCGATCACCGTCTTCTAATGGCACAATTACAACATCGGCCGAAAAAATTCCAAGCTTGTCCACTATTCTTCTTGCAGAATCCAAACCTGATAGTTTTGTGGAATTTTTTTTATTCATTCCGTAGACTAGGCCTGCCCCATTTTTCTTAAGGGTCTTGTAGATGTTACGTCTTCTAGCTGTAGTTGCATAGAACAGGTTTATCTCGATTTTTGCCCCTGTTTGTTTTGCCAGCAAAACAATCTCTCTGGGACAAAGACCTGCTATATTACCATTAACAGATATTACAGGATTTTGCGCATTTTTGAGCATAAACGCCGCTGCTAAAATCGCTTTTTTGGCAGATTTCGATGTTCTCTCACCCATCAAGGAATCAAATGCTTCACCCCTACCATGTGCCATGAGACCTTCCTTGGCTACTAGGCCTCCATCGAATGCATTTACGAGTCTTTCTCTAATGTATAACGATTTAGCCCGCGGATGGCTTGATGGAATTTGATTCAATGTACTAGTCTTGCACCAATCTGGTCAATCTTTGATTTTATGACTATGCCATCTGGATATTTTTCAAATATTGAAGTGACTTTATCTTCCATTTCAGGTTTTACTAAAGCAAAAATTGTTTCACCAAATAATGCAACACCGCATTTTATTCCCTCTAGTTTTAGCTCGTCAATTACTGATTTCATTTTTGGCGTTATAATATTTACATAATTTGCAAATTCTAAAGAATAATCATGAAACTGATCAATATCTTTTGTTTGAACAAGCGTTTCAACCATTTTTCCACCAAGACCATTAATAGATGTCAGTCTTTCTTTAAGGAATTGTTTGGTAGAAATCGGTGAAAAACAAATCATAATCGCTGAATATGATTCCGAGGAAATCTTTTTGATCTGACCAATTCCAGGCGCACCGCCTTTGATACGAATCTCAAACCCGCCATGATACGAAGCCAGGACATCACCAAGACCTGTCCTACAGATCACCTCTGCATTATGAGCCATTCTTCCAAGCTGTTCTTTAGTATAGTTGGTTTTGAATGCAGAATTCAATGCATACACCAATGATAAAGCCACCGCTGCAGAACATCCAAGGCCATATCCTACTGGAACCTTGATGTCATGATGAATTTTAAGAAAATATTTTCCCTCTATATTTTTTAAAAATTCTGAAACCACAAATTCCGAGACCTGAGTATTGTCTGGTTGATATCCAGAGACTGTAATAACATGATCAGAGAATTCAGAATCTTGGACTTGTACTGTGGTTGTAACGCCTTTTCGTATCGAAAATCCAGCTCCCAAAGATCCCTGTAATTCAGGTCTGGACGACTGATCAAATTCTGCTTTAAAGAATCCAGTTATGTGAGCAGGACTAAATGCAACACCTCTCATATGATCTGAGTATAAATTTTCATAAAAATATAAGAATATGGCTTAAATTAATTAAATTAGTATAAATTGCCTAAATTCATTAGACGACTCCAAAAGATAGGAAGCAGCATTCTAGTATCATTACCCAAAGAATGGGTCGAAACAAATCACCTTGATAAAAGCGCCGAGGTGGAACTTGAAACAAGTGAAAACACCGTATCTATCACAGTTGGAAAAAACGAACGCCCATCAAAAGAAGTCATAATATCATATCCATTACCACAAGATGAAAACATTGTTGCAAATATTACCGGTGCATATCTGATTGGCTATGATATTATTCGAATAAAGGCAAAAACAACAATTCCTGCAGAGGACAGAGAAAAAATTCGTAATTCTATGAGAAGACTAGTAGGTATGGAAATTGTGGAGGAAGATTCCTCAAATGTTAACGTCCAATTTTTATTAGATGCTACAACGCTAAACCCACAAAAAATCCTAAAGCGAATCAGCTCTATTGCACTTGGAATGTTTACTGATATTTCATCAGCTTTAATATCCGATGATAGAACCAATTTGCAAACATTAACACATCGAGATGACGAGGTTGACAGGCAGTATTTCCTTCTAGTCAGATTAATCCGAAGCACAATATCGGATAAAAGACTTGCAACTTTATTTAATCTAGAAAACATTGATGTATTAGACTATAGAATTGCAGCAAACATCTTGGAGACGACCAGTGATACTATGGTTGAGATTGCCAACTCTCTATCAAATACCACCTTGTCAAAAAACGACCTCAAAAAAATCTACGAGCTCACAAAAGACATTGAATCCATTCAACAACAATCCATTGATGCATTCATCGAACAAAACAGAAGCCTGGCAATTAATGCCATTTCAAGTCATAGAAAATTCCAACGCAAAATATCAGACATACGTTCGTCTATAGAGCAAAAAAACAAACTTCAAATCGATCTACTGGATCTAATCTATATGTTTGAAAGAGTATCACGATCTTGGTCAGACGTAGCGGATTTAGTCAAGCCAGTTTATAGCTAATAGATCCTATTTTTGGCCGCATAGGTCATGACAGCACAAATCGTCTTTGAATCAATTATCTTTCCAGCTTTTATCATTGATACGAGTCGTTTGAAGTCTATTTTGACAACAGAAATTATCTCATCTTCATCAAGCATTAGGTTGCTGACCTTTTTGAGCTTCTTTGCAACAAAGCAGTGAATTGCCTCTTTATTGTATCCAATTGATGGATAAAATGTAAGAAAATGAGTCATCTTGGATGCCTTGTAGCCGGTTTCCTCCTGAATTTCACGAAATGCGCACTTGATCGGCTTTTCTCCACGCTCTAATGTCCCAGCAGGAATCTCTAGAACATATCCATGTGGGAATCTATGCTGTTTTACTAGGATGACTTTGCCTCTTTCATCAAAAGCAAGAATAGCAGCAGCACCACGATGCTCAATTATTTCGCGCTTGACTCTCCTGCCTTGAATGGATAATTCGTAAAGGCTCAGCCCAAGAATTTTACCGTCATAAATTTTCTTTTTTCTCATCTAGACAATTTTTGGAGTGACATGAATTTTAATGATATGCTAAATGCAGTTTATCTGAAGATTTTGCCTCTCTTATGGCACTAGACATCCATTGGTGCTGGAAGAGAATTTTTTTTGGAATAAACAAATCAGCAGAACCCACACCTTTGCTAGTCCTGATCTTTTGTGTTACAGAATCTAGCTCAAATATGTCATTAGAGTACAGAAACAAAACTAGCTGATTTTTAGAAACAAAAGGCTTCATCAAAAAAGAACTTCCAAATTCTTTTCTGAGCAATTTTACTGTTTCATCAAATTTACCATCTATTTGCGTCATAACAACAAAAGGAATGTACTGGCCGAACTTTTTAGGATCGAAAATTATTGTAAATTGGACTACCTCGTCGTTTTGAAGCTTTTGCATACAACGTGCAACTGTTTTTGTTGAGAGATTTGTCTTTTTAGCCAACTCGTCAACTTTTGCCAGAGGATTCTTTGCCAGCTCAGCAATTATGTCAACATCAGTTTTGGTGAGCTCAGAGCGAATTTCTGGATTTCCGGCCTCAAAAATCGAAAGTAATCTTGAGCCTTTCATGAGTTTTTTAGCTATCTCTATTTTCTGTTCAACATTTTCCTTGACGACAATTCCACAAACAGTGATTCCACCAATAACTGGTACGACTACAAACGGCTCTCCTACAAGTTTTATCTCTTTTAGAATTTCATTTGTGTTCTGCCCGGTCACCACAATGTATACTAAATTGTAACCGAAAACCGAAGGTTCGATCTTTATTGTATGATCTTCAATAACCTTGTTTTTGATCATCTTTGCAATGCGAGATTTTACTGCAGAGCCGGATATTCCGATTTTGCTTCCAATCTGCCTGTCTGATTCCCGACAGTTGTCCAGTAGCGAATGCAAAATATCAATATCTAATTTGTCCATTATGAATAGTTTTGAGCCTATTTAGTTATTAAATAATACTATTATGATACTAAAATGTCTCATTTATTTAATAAATCCTTATCATACATTAAATAATAGACTAAATTATTACTCTCGTGGACTATCGCATTCAGCTTGCAAAAAGGATGCTATCAAACAAAAAAGGCTCACTGATAGGAGCAGTCCTTGCAGTATCAATTGGAATATTGGTAATTCATGTAAATTTTGTAATTTTTCAGGGACTCTATGACGCAATTGTCCGCGATTTGTCCAGCTATAGATTTGGAGATGTTCGTGTTACAGATGAGGAGAGCTTTATCACAAAGTCAGATATCTACTTGATCAACTGGTTTGAAAGAATTCCATACGTGCAAGCGGCCGCGCCCCGGATGGATTCGTCTGCATCAATTAATGTGACAAAAAATGGAAGACTCATTGAAGAGTTTAAAATTCCAGTTGTCGGTGTTGATCCTTTTCGTGATCCCCGAGTTTCTACAGTTTCAGACACAGTAGTGGATGGTCAATATGTACTATCTAGAAATTCTATTGTTATCGGGTCTTCTGTTGCTGAAAAACTAGGAGGCTCAAAGGTGGGTGATAGCCTGCAGCTAAAAATAACAAACAGATACGGTGAAGACAAGGTAAAGCGCTTTTTAGTTTCAGGAATTGTAAAATCCCCAGGTGGTCAGGGACTAGATACCAGTGCAATAATGCACATTGATGCACTACGAGACATGCTGGACAGAGACGGTGAAACTGGAGCGATCCTAGTAAAACTAAATGATCCAAAAAAGGCAACAGATGTAAAAAATCTCTTTTTACAATCGTTTCCAAATAATGACTTTGAAGCAGAAACAATTGAAGAATCAGCAGAAGATGCATTACGAGGATTTCGTTCAGGAATCGCAATGATTAACATGATAGGACTATTTGGTATGATGTCATCTGCATTTGCTGTAGTTACAATACAAATGATGCTCGTCTCTAGCAAAACAAGAGAAGTCGGTGTAATGAGGGCTATTGGAGCAAAACGAAAGGACATTTTGGTTATTTTCATAGTACAGGGAATGATAATTGGTGCGTTAGGTGCAGGACTGGGGACTGCAATGGGCCTAGGATACACCTTTTATGCAAAAGAGACTAGGATGACTTTTGCAGGATCTATTCCATTACAAGTTAGTTATGACTGGGCCAAAATTTCCCAGACTGCAATCATGGCATTCTTTCTGGCAGTAGCTGCTTCAATTTATCCATCTTACAAGGCAACCAAACTACAACCAGTGGAGGCAATGAGATATGTCTGATATTGTACTGGAATTAAAAAATGTCAACAAGGTTTTTGGCCAGGGAGATACGCGTGTCCAAGCATTAAACAACGTATCATTTTCAGTCAAGCGAGGAGAATTCTTGCTAATTGTGGGCAGCTCAGGTTCGGGCAAATCTACACTGCTTAACATGATCGGCCTACTTGATAGGCCTACCAGCGGTCAGGTATTCATCGACGGAAAAAATACAACGAAATTATCTGATAACAAGATTTCCGAATTTAGAAATTCTAAACTAGGGTTTATCTTTCAATTTTCAAATCTTCTAGCAGATCTTACTGTATTGGAAAATGTATTACTTCCTAACAATATTCAGGGAAAGGGCTCTGCAGGAGAAAAGGAGGCAATAGATTTGCTCAAATCAGTTGGATTGGAATCACAAATGCACAAGCGAGCAAACAAGGTTTCTGGCGGACAGGCACAGCGAGCTGCAATTGCCAGAGGCCTAATCAATCACCCAACAGTAGTACTAGCAGATGAGCCAACAGGGAATCTAGATTCAGTCACTGCACAAACAATTGTAGACCTGATGAAATCGATGGCAAAAAAACTAAACCAGACATTTATCATAGTCACACATGACAGGCACCAATTTGGTAATGTTGATAGAATCATAACAATTAAGGATGGAAGATCTTTTGAAGAAAGTGGAATTGCATCAAAAATGGAGATGACCGTATGAAATTTCTAATTATAACAATTTTGGCATTAATATCATGTGCACCTCTAGTTGCATATGGCCAAGTCGGCAGCGCTAGCTCACCATTTGAGCGTGATTTTGGAGATGTCAAATTCCTAGACGCGTATTTTGGCACGGAAGATAAAAAAATCGAGGTCACACCTGGAGATAGCAACGTACCTTTTACAGTGGTATTTGCTAACGTAGGTACTCAGGATATTACTGGAATCAAGGGTCAACTGCTCTTGCCAAAAGGATTTACTCCGTCTGATGGTGTTGGTTCTGTAATCTATGCTGATAGTAATTCAGAGGCTAAAGCCGGCGAGCATTTTTCATTGACATTTTTTGTTAATTTGGAAAAAAATGTGATGATCGATCAGTATCCTGCTACTCTAAGACTGGACTTTTCTAGATTACGAGAGTCTGGTACAAGAGATGCTTTCTTTGATTTTTACTTTAAGGTAACTGGTGAAAGCATTCTGAATCTAAAACCCGAAAACCCATTTCTCACATCTTTGAGAAATAACCCAGTAAAAATAGAAATATCAAACACGGGTACTGCGCCACTAGCAAACCTCAAAGTAGTTCTCCGTAACAACCAAATTCAATCTGATGATTCTACTACAAATGTGGAAAATGTAGTCTTTGATCAAAGTGATTGGGATATTGGAACGATAGATAAAAGCTCATCAAAGAAATTTTCATTTTCTATCTATGTCCCAGAGAGTGTAAAAACTCAAACACTCCATTTGCCGCTTTTAGTCACATATTATAATTCTCATGGAGAGAAAATTGAAGATACAAAAACTGTTGACTATTACATCAACGGGCTAATTGATGCTAGAATCTACGATATACGCGTTATCGATATTGCAGGTAAGCAGACAATAATAGGTGATATCATAAACGAGGGAAACACAAATGCTCTATTTGCATTTGTAACTTTGGAACCACTTGAAGGCTCTAATATCAAAAAGGTAACCCAATTCATAGATGAATTAGAAACTGACTCTCCAGTTCCTTTTAACATACCCGTAGAGTTCGACGGGGAACCAAAATACGGCGACCACAAAATCAAGATTGGCGTTCGATACAAAGACGATATCAGAGAGGAGCATACAGTTTCAGAAATTACTACTGTAACACTCCAAGACAATACCAAAAAACCAGAACGCACCATGGTAGACTATGCTCTGCCACTAGTTGGTCTAATTATTGCTGGAATTGTAGGCTTGATAGCATACAAGAAAATCAAAAAGAGAAAACAGTAACAGGCTCAAAATTAATTCTGTCTAGGAATTAGGCTCACACTAGAATTATTAACCAACTAGACATATTTGGGATCCATGCCTTTTGACGAAATTGAAATTCCTAAAGAAGTCAGACCGTTCATGCTTGATAATGCTAAAGAAACCTATCTAGGACACAAAAAAGGGGCCCAAAGACAATTTCGCTACGGAAATTTACACATTAGAGAATATCAAGACAAATATCTAGTACACATGGATAAGGTTAATCCGCATGATGACCCACTAGGACATCTAATCTATGATGCTCAAGAGGTCATAATAGGTTTGGCAAGTGGTGCCATTGGCGGTGCCAAGATTGCATCATATTTTTACAAAAAATCACAAAAAACAAAAAAAGATAAACAAATTGCCGCCGCTGCCGGATTGGTTTCATCACTTTTAATTGGATATGCGGGATACACGATTACAAAAAAACTAAAAGGTCAGTAAAATGAGTATGCGTCGAACATTACATGTTTTGGTCAAACTAATCCCAATAATCATCTCACTTAGAAAAGACAGGAAGGCATGGGTCCACTCTGAGGGAAAAAACATAGATCTATTCAAATTACAAAAAAATGCAAATCGAGTTCTCAATACTTTTGTATCATTGGGACCAGTATACATTAAGCTAGGTCAATGGTTATCATCTAGGGCTGACATATTACCGCAACCATACCTAGAAGAATTATCAAAATTACAAGATGATGTCCCGGCAGAATCATTTGAGAAAATCAAGCCAATCATAGAAAAAGATCTGGGTTCCTTGGAAAAATTTTCATCTATTCAAAGAACCGCCATTTCTGGGGCATCTTTAGGCCAAGTATATCTGGCTAAAATCAATGAGGAGGATGTAATTGTCAAAGTAAAACGCCCGGGTATTGAAAAAACAATAGAACAAGACATCAAGGTTCTCAAAAAAATCATTCCAATTGTAATGCGTTTTGTAGATTCCAATTTACGAATATCGGCGCAATCAATGCTATCGCAGTTCATAGAGACCATACATGAGGAACTTGATTATTCAATTGAATCAAAAAATCTCAAGACAATCAAAAAAAATCTAGCCCGACATGAAAACGTCAGAATACCCAAAGTCTATGATGATTATTCTTCAAAAAATGTTCTGACCATGGAATACATTCCTGGAATCAAGGTGACAAATATTGAGGATTTGGACAAGGCAGGAATTGACAGGCAAAAAATTGTCATAGATGTTCACAAGGTATTTTTTACAATGCTCATGCGAGACTCTATTTTTCATGCAGATCCCCACCCAGGAAACATATCCGTTGCAAATGATGGCTCGCTAATTTTGTATGATTTTGGAATGGTTGGAAAAATCGACAATGACACGAGAATGAGAATTGTTCGACTGTATTTGGCACTGGTGGAAAAAGATCCACCAAGGACTGTAAATGCAATGTCCGAGCTTGGGATGCTAATTCCTAATTTCAATCGTAATGTGATAGAACAAGGAATTGACATGTCAATTAGAACCATGTATGGCAAAAAACCTGACGATATGGAAGTCAAGGCGCTAATGGAACTAGCAAACAAAACCATGTCAAAATTTCCGTTCATCCTGCCAAAGAATCTAGCATTATACATGAGAATGAGTTCAATAATTGAAGGAATCTACAAAACTCACAAGGTTGATTTCAAGTTTGTCAAAATTCTAAAAAATATTCTCGAAGAAGAACAGCTAATCAAAGATGCATATATCGAGGAACTAAAATACTCATTCACAAGATTTGCAAAATCCCTTGATGCAACAATCTCTATTGCACCTGAGCTAAAAAAATTTCTCGAAGAAAATAGATCATATCAGCTAAACAAAAAATCAAACACCGATACAATTTTTGCTGGAAGTATCTTATCTTCTGCAGTCTTTATAGGCTCTGCCATACTTTATGGACAAAATTCCACAATGGGTGTTGTAGGCATGGCTGGGGCCTTTGTAATAATGGGTATTTTTACTATCTTTAGGAAAAAATAATTCTCTATTCTATAGGAATTTCTTTTTTTGAAAATGGAACTTTGATTGTTAGTACACCTTGTTCATATTTTGCAGAAATTATAGAGTCTTCTTTGATATGCATAGGAAGGGATATTTTTTTGTCAATGATATTTGGACGCTGTTTGTAGATCATCTTTTCATCTTTAGATTCTGGCCTATGTGCATTAATTGATAAAATATTCTTGTGAATGGACAGTTTGATGTCTTTTTTATCAAATCCCGGAATATCAATTACAATGCTCAAAGAATCATCATGTAGTATCATATCGACTGGCGGCAGAACAAATTCGTAAAATTCTCGTGACCTATTTCCGATTTCTTTGGCTAGGTGTTTTGCCATATTTGTTACAACATCCATTTTGTCTATCTACTTGATTTTTAGTTATAAATTTTAGTTAGAGCCTCGATCTTGCCCAAATTTTGTTATGCTGGGACTAGATTTTTAATTACTGCAACAAATTCCAATACGATATGATTATTGTAATCGAGGGAAGCGATCAGGCAGGAAAGAAAACCCAGACTGCGCTTTTAGCACAAGCACTCAAAAAAAGTAAAATCAGAACAAAGACGTTTAGCTTTCCTGATTATACAACCCCCCTGGGAAAAGAGATCCGTGGATTTTTGCATGGAAAAAGAAAATTTCCCTCCCAAGTAATTCACTGTCTTTTAGCTGCCAATAGATGGGAAAAGCTAAACGAGATAAAATTAGCTCAACAGAATAACTCAGTGATTATCATGAATCGTTATTATCAGTCAAATCTGGTATATGGCCTAGTCAACGGTATGCCGCTTACATGGCTTGAGGGCTTGGACAAGGGTCTACCGCCTGCTGATCTAGTAATAGTTCTAGATGTATCACAGAAAGAATCATTTTCGCGTAAAAAAATAAAACGTGACAGGTTCGAAAAGAATGCTGATTTTCTTAAAACAATCTCATCAACATATCGAAGGCTGGCAAAAAAATATCATTGGAGCATTGTTAATGCTTCGCAATCCAAAGATATGGTTCACGCAGAAATTATGAAAATTCTGAGCAAAAAACTAGCACGACTATGAAACAATTCCTTGACATTGTTGACCCAATTCATGATTTTATCCGAGTAAATGATGCCGAACTCAAGATAATAGATTCACCAATATTTCAAAGACTGCGCAGAATTCGTCAGCTTTCTGGCGCTCATCTCACATATCCATCTGCTCAACATACAAGATTTGAGCACTCGCTAGGTGTTATGCATATTGCAGGACAAGCTGCTAACGCACTAAGGGAAAAAGGACATTTAAAATCAGACCAAATTGGAGAAATCAGGCTAGCTGCATTATTGCATGATGTTGGACACGGGCCATTCTCGCATTTATTCGAAGAAATTCTTCAAACAAAAAAGAAAATCTCTCACGAGGAAATCGGCAAAAAAATAATCCAAGAATCTGAAATCGGAGATATTTTATCAAAAACAAGTTATGATAAAAAAAAGATCGTCAAGTTAGCTTTTGGCTATCCTAAATACAGGTTTGTAAACGAAATCATTTCCGGCTCACTTTCTGCAGACATGATGGATTATTTGCAGCGAGACGGTTATTTTACAGGTGCCGAACACGCAAAAATCGATCACAAAAGAATCATCCAATCCATGGATGTAATCAAGACCAAGCTTGCAATAGAAAAATCAGCATTATACTCTTTTGAATCCATGATACTATCCAGATATCAAATGTTCAAGGCTGTTTATTTCCATAAAACAGTCCGTGCCGCAGAAGTAATGATTTTAGAATCAATCAGATTGGCCGACAAATATTGCAATTTTACCCAATTAAACTTGGATAATTACACACAACTAACTGATGAATTTGTAATA
>OMIR01000013.1 GCA_900299125.1 Nitrosopumilales archaeon
CCAAGAATCTGTCGAATAAATCCCTCTGCAGAGTTTAGCGGTATTTTTCCATCATGGTAATTTTTTTGTATTGTTTGAATGATTTTTCTTGGATCTAAAAATCCGACATTAAGATATAGTGATATTACACTGTGGTACAAAAATCCATTCTCGGATAGCATTGCATCCTCATAGTCGCCAAATTTTGCCATCTTGTTTTTGAGAAAATCATCAAAGGCTTGCTCTGCCTGCTTTTGTGTTACGGCAAACCAGAACGGTTCTATGCTGCCGGGATTTTTGGCAAATTTTTCTTTGACTAGATTAATCACACTGTTTGTAATTTCATCGGGTGCGAATTTTGGTGGCAAGTTTACGTCTGGGTTTTTTTTAATCGGCTTGCGATTTTCTGAATCATAGTTCCATTTTCCACCTTCAGGTTTGCCATCAGAGTCAAGCAGTATGGAATGTTTTTTTCGCATAAACTGGTAAAAGTTTTCCATTCGGTGAATTTTCATAGATTCGGACCATTTTTGAAATTCTTCCACATTGCAGATAAATCTAGTATCCTCTCGGAGTTCCAGCTTGATTCCCAATTGTAATGATTTTAGCTCTTCTAGTAATCGGTATTCCCCGGGTTTTGTTACAATAACAGTATCAAATTTTGCGCTCTGGCAGATTCTCTTTATTTCAGAGCCAATGCTGTGCGTGTTTTTTTTATCATCTAGTTTTGTATAGATGATATCATATCCTGACTTTTCTAGTTCATTGGCAAAGTGCCTCATTGCACTGAAAATAAAGACGATTTTTTTTACATGGTGATTCACATAGGATGCCTCTGAATTGACTTCGACCATCAGGATTTTGTCAGATTTTTTATCAAAACCACTCAGAGATGAAATCTGGATAGTTAGCTGGTCTCCTAGAATCAGGACTAGATTTGCCAATCAAAGTTCAGCCACGCTATAACAATAAAAAGAAAGAGGGAAAGCCCCCTAAAATTCCAAAACCTGACCTTCAGGTACTGAATAAGTCTTTGAACGCCTCTCCCCGTGCACGTCAAGCCAGGTTATCAAAAGGTCGACTTTGCCATCCTGGATTTTTTTGAATTTTATCGAGAATGCGTTCTTGATTTTTTTGTTTAGATCTTCCATTTTAGATGATGAATCTGATGCATATTAAATTCAAATTGTGTGATTTGTATTGACAAGAAATGAAATGATTTTCCAATTTCGTACATAAAAAAATCTAAAACCTAAAAATCGGTTGAAATGAATGTTTGCTAAAAATTCAATTTTTTACATTAAGGCAGTTTCTAATTTTGCTTTTTTGATTCGTCTTCTGCTTTTGCCTTGTCTCTAACGCTTTTCATTACGCATAATTTGCGCAGAGTGTTCATTATTCCCATATTTTTTGTTGCAAAAATTGGACACATAAGCGTTGCGAGTGCAAATCATTTGATTATCATTTTATTTGTCAATACAAACTTGGCAGTTCATCTCAATTATTTCTCACTTCAAGTCTTTACCGTATTCCAAAAGGACTAACAAATGACTGATTTTGACAATATTGGGGCATTTATTGACCAAGCGCACGACTGTGTTTTTGGTGCAAATGGAACGTATAACTGCCGAGTATGTGGCAGGGAAAGGCCGGATTTTTAGCAAATACGAATCTCAAACCATAACAAACTGTTCTAAAAACTAGTAATCACTTGCCATATCAGATAATCTCACCAAATACTTGATTTGAGAATACCAAAAATGAACATCAAAAGTCTAAAATTTTGCAGAATTTCAATACGGTCAAATTTTTAGAAAAATCAATCTTTGAATAGCATCAAAATAATATTATGATAAAGTTTTGTTTTAGATGTAACTAGTTTACAGTAAATGTTTTGCTGGCAGTTCCGGTGTTGTGGCCTGTGGCAGTAGCACTAGCATTGATGGTATAGGTTCCAGTAGTAGTGCCAATTTTGTATTTGAAGACCACATCGCCATTAGAATTTGTAGTTCCAGTGCCGGTGGTAGATACATTGTTCTTGTCCTTTATAGTTACACTTACTTGGGCACCGCTTACTTTGCCAATATTATCTCTGACATTGACTGTAATGTAGGCAAAGGAATTTTTTGCATACGATGTCTTGTCTGTGGTAATGCTTACAATGTTTGGCTGTTTTACGTCCAGTGATATTGAGCTAGTCTTTGTAATAGAGCCGCCTGTTGCAGATATTCCAATATTATAATTTCCTGGAGGGGTAGATGAGGGAACATTAAGAGTGAGTATTGAGGATGTTGTTGCAGGATTTGGAGAAAATGCGGAGCTAATTCCGTTTGTTAAACCTGTCGTAGAAAGCGCCACAGTGCTAGAGAAACCATTAGTTGGAGTAATTGTTATAGTCGAGGTACCTGAATTGCCAACAGTCAATGCTAATGAGCTAGGCGATGTGGAAATATCAAAGCTTGGAGTGGTCGATATTACCGGACTTTGCGCAACGAGTACATTGTTTGCGTTTAGTCTTTTATCGGAACCAGTCTTGCCTGTTACTGCGAGAGGATCACCGTTTTGCATCAAAGATGATTTGACTTCATTTATTGAACTAGATGGTTTTAGAGAATATGCTAGTGCTGCTACTCCTGTCACATGCGGTGTAGCCATACTGGTTCCGCTATAATACGCATAAGTGTTTCCAGGCAATGTAGAGTAAATATTGACACCTGGTGCTGCAATGTCAACTGAAGTAGTGCCATAATTTGAAAATGACGCATATGCGTCTTTGTTGTTAGTAGCTGCCACTGTGATTATGTTAGATAGGTTATAACTTGCCGGATATGATGGATACGTGTCAATATTTTTACCGTCATTACCAGCTGCCACTGCGTGTAAAATTCCATTATTCATCGAATTGTAAAGGGTTGTCGAGTATCCTCCGCCACCCCAACTGTTGTTAGTGACAACAATGTTGATTCCTTTGTCTTTCAAAGATTTGAAATAGTTAAAACATGTGACAGCATCTGATGTAGAACCACTTCCACTGGAACTCAAAAATTTGCATGCGACTATACTGACTTTGTGATTAATCCCTACAACACCCTTGCCGTTATTTGCAACGGCACCTATGGTTCCCGCTACATGGGTTCCGTGATTATTATCATCGTATGGATCACCTGTACCTCGTATGGCATTAATGCCATAGACATCGTCAACGTATCCATTATTATCATCATCAATTTTGTTGCCTGCAATTTCATTTGGGTTTATCCAGAGATTGCCAACAAGGTCTTCATGGTTATAGTCGATTCCAGTATCAATTATGCCCACTACAGTACCATAAGAGCCAGTAG
>OMIR01000014.1 GCA_900299125.1 Nitrosopumilales archaeon
ATCATTTGCTGTAGCAAAAAAAGTGATTTCACAAAAAGAAGCAGATAAAATATTAGATGATTTAGCATAGATTCCAAAATATTATTTTATGATTTAAAAAATATTGTCAGATTAAAATTTTTCAAAATGCGATCTGAAATTCTTCTGGTACTTTTTGGCCAAGAATGGAAATGCCATATTGTATGGCATCAAATATGCCAAATCTGCCAACTTGAATTACCACGTATACAATTACCATTGATACTGCCAATGCACGTCTTTTTCTTGGAGGAATTTTTTCAAGAATTCTAAAAATCTTTGGATTATTTGAAATCTTGCTCAAAAAAGGAGGATCCTTTCTATTTTTCTTCCAGTATTTTGTTGAATACTTGTCAATTATTTTTCTAAATAACAGATCCAATTTATTTAATAAAATAATATGTGCCTGTATGATTTGTTTTCCTGCAAAAATGAAAATGATTCCAAGATACATAAAAAATACAACATTCATGTTAGAAAATGCAAAGCCGAATGGTGTTTTCTCTATTATTCCAATATAAAATGAAGTCTGGATTACTAGAGCAATAGCCAATAGAACCATTGCCTTGATTCCCAAAATTAATCCAGGCACAAAGTTTCTTAGAGTACAAAGGGATTTGATTGCAAGAATTCTCGCTAGTATGAAATTCATCTACTCACTCCAAATAACAAATTCAATTCATTCATGCATTTAGATAATTTTTGAACTAAAAAGTTTTGATTTAATACCAAGAAAACAATTGATGCTAATTTCAAGTCGCACAGACAAGATTTACAGTAAATAATTCTCACATAATTTCCATTTTGTTTTATATTCAATGATGAATTTCGGTACACAGGAAATTTTTGAATCATGTATGATGTGCCATCCTCAGTGATTGGACTAGTCTGAAAATACCTCTAGTGGATAATCTGACCAGATTATCATCAAAACCATATTTTGCAAAAAGTCTTCTAAGATAATACGTTCTCACAAATGATATTGTGGCAAAAATTGTCGTTATTGCCAGATTTGCCATTATTGGATCATGCTGAATCCAGGGACCAGACATGGGAAGAATTGTCATTCCGACAAGATAAGCAATTGGAAATCCTCCTAGGGAGTTCATCAGTGACTCCATAGCACTCTTTGAGCGCCTATCAGGAATTTGACTAGGGATTTTGGAATTAATTAAATCTGAATTCTTTGGTAATGTGTTTGCTGTGAGTACGGTTTCATTCATGATATATCATCTGTTTTGGGATTTATTTTTTTGATACGTGAGAATAGATTTTCCATTTCAATTCTAAACTCTTCGAATTCTTTTTCCAGTGGATTTATTGATTGATTTTTTGTAGAATTTTTTAAATCATGATCTTTCTCTTGGTTCTTTGTATTCTTGCCAATCTCTGAATTATTTTTAAAAGAATCATAATAGTTAATTATGCGATCAAGATCTGCAAATTTTATGAGTACATAGTTGTCATGATTCATTTTGTCTCTGAGCATTAGGCCAAACTGACATTCCATCTCTTCAAGAACTAGCTTATCCATTCAAGTTTCACCGTAAAGCATTGGTTCATCCCGCTCTTCAAACTCTCTAATTATTCTGGGGAAGAGGATGGTGGGCTTTTCACCCACCTGATGACTAGTTTCAATTAGTGTAATTGTTTTCATGATGTGGTTACGTTGGACTAATTATTATCAAGCATAGCAATAGTATTGCTACTATAGATACTATAATTTTCAAAAATGCTTCATTTTAATTGAATTACATATCTAATTAGTATCTAAAGTAATGATACTATTGTCATTTTTTTGATAAGGATCTAAATTCATACATTTTGTATGTCTGAGATTGAATTCTCGGACGACGAGATAACTCTTTTGAAAAAAAGAGTATGCGATGATTGACTGCTACTGCTGCAACCGTAAAGTCCCAGGGATGCTAATTTACTGGCCATGTCAAAAAAAGCCAGAGAGAATGCCTCTGTGGATGCCCTGCAAAATGTGTGGCAAGTTTCTATCGCATATGGAACTCGACGATCCGGAACTAAAAAAAAACATGTCTGGAATGCAAAAAAGAACTTGAAATCTGTCAAGACTTCATTCCATAAACTCCTTTTATTTTGTTAAAAAACTTAAAATAAAAATTTGGAAGCTGCTATTCCATCATCAGTAAAAAAAATCTTGTGTTTTCTACCTAATTTTTCAGTGTCTATGAATCCCCATGTGTCCTTTAATGGTCCTAATACGACTCTGTCTAAGGTTGTATATTTTGACTTGCTATGGTTTTTTGGTATTCTAGATTTGGGGTCAGTTTCTCCACCAACAGTGATGATCTCTTTTTCTTCTAGTCTATCTGCAAATTCTCCTTTATAGATAAAACCACCTCTACTTGCATTAATCATAGTTTTTAGTTCAGTAAGAGCTTTTAGGAGATTTTCATTTGGTGTGTTAATTCTATATGTTGACAATGGTCTAATATCTGAAACACCATAAGTTTGCTGTTCTCCTGATTTGAATCTTGGATATTCTTCGGGAATTGCATAAAATGGATGAAGATTATCTCTTTTATCAAAAATCATACATGCCATCATGCAACCAATAGCATGAATCTTTGAACCGCTTGCAACATTTAGGAAATATTCGGATTTTCTATCTCTAATTAAGATTCCTTTGACCGTATTGACAATATCAAATAGGTCGAATCTGTTTGCATAATGAGTCTCTACTTTGATTCTCTTTTTCTTTAAATTATCTTGGATTTTTTGGGCATAAGAAATTGATTTGTCCTCATTTGGCTTGTTGTGCAAAATAAGGCATACCAAGTCGGCCTTGTCTCTAATGGCTGGAATAGTAATTCTATCTATCTCAAATCCTACAGGTGCAATGTGGACTCGCTTTGTCGCAAGTGATCTTATAGTATCTATAGTATGGATACTATTTGCATGTTATTAAAGTTTTAGGCAAGTGAACTATTTTCATGACTGAATCAAGTGAATCCAACTTTCGCGAGGTCTCGATTGTCAAAAAGACTACGACCATGTCATCTGAGGAGTATTTTTCAATACAACTCAAGTCCCCTGATGAGTCTGTTGACAGTCTGCTAAGAAAAGCGATTCTGGCGGCAAACTCCGCACATCCCCAAACAAAACCATCTGTTTTGGGAGGTCCATAAATTTTTTTGAGGTAAAAATTATGAAAAAAATTTGGCTTTACATTGGAATTTTATTTGCATGCTCAGGAATTGGTATTGGATTTGGGTTATTTCTAATAATTGCGTATTTTTGGGATGACATTAAGAGGTCAATTAGTAAAAACTCTCAATACTCACAGATAGAGACAGACCCGCGATTCTATGATGATGATACTGTGGAGAGGATGAGATAAGATATGAGCCGTGATACGTATGAACAGGATTTGGTAGTCTAGAAATGATTCATGACTATGATCCAGATGCCACATACCAGGTATATGAGAAATATGGAAACTCCAACTACAAAATTGGCGAAATAGAGAATAATGTTTTTTATGATGTAGACAAGTCCGGAAAAAGAACCAACGGATTTTCTTTTTCTAATACAAATTATTTTTGGAATCAGTTTGGAAATATTCAAATCAAAAAAATATCAAAACCTCTGGATGGCTGGGAGCCAATAGTATGGGGAGTTTACTGGACTATACAGGCATCGATCACACTGGTTCTAGTGGATGGTGCTCAAGATATGAACGCAAAGATATTTTGGCTTGTGGCATCAGTGGCCCATTATTTTTTTACTATCAAATATCGAAACAACAAATTTGTAGTATACTGGATGCTAATTACCTCTATAGTCTTTATCATAATTTTGTTCCTTGCAGGCTCGAAAAAGAGGAAATAGTTGAAAATGGATGGTATGATACTATGAAAACGCAATTTGTCTCTGATTTGAAACCTGAAGTACTAGTTGATGACGTATTTGTCATTGATAAAAAAGGAAGTGTGAATCAATACAAAAACGGCAAGGCTGGTAGTTGGTTTTCTCTAGTTTTATCAGACAAGACTGGAAAAATTAGTGCAAAATATTGGGGAAATAATGATGCTATGACAAATTCACTTTATGATTCTATTTTGGAAGGTGACCATGTCAAAATACATGGAAAAACTACTAGTTATGATAACAAGACTGAAATCCACATGGAACATATTTCTAAATCCGCCGATTTTGAAATTGGTGATTTTATCAAGACTTGCTCAAAGAATTCCCTACAAATGATTTCCAATCTAAGACAAATAGTTAAAGAAGTAAAAAATCCGTATTTGAAGCACTTATTGGAATCATTTGTCAATGATGAAAAATTCATGAACGAGCAATCTTCCCAAGCACCTGCTGGAAAAAATTGGCACCATGATTATGTTGGGGGGCTATTAGAACACGTACTTAGTCTAATTGATATATCAAGAACTGTCCAAAAAAATCACCCTGAGCTTGACTTTGATCTTTTAGTTATTGGATGCATATTACATGATATTGGCAAAGTAAAAGAATTCAAAATTACCAATAAAATTCAGATTACTGATTATGGTAGACTGTTTGGACACATTTCAATTGGATTTTTGATGGTCTCTGAAAAAATATCCTCAATACCAGGATTTCCTGAGGAATTAAAAAACAAGGTACTTCATATGATACTCAGTCATCACAGACAACTAGAGCACGGCTCTCCAGTTGTACCCATGTTCCCAGAAGCAGTTGCTTTCTCAATGATTGATGATACTGATGCCAAGACTCAGCATGCTATTCAGTTAGTTGAGCAAAGTAAGAATGAATGGGAATATGAAGATGATTATTCAGGACACTGGTTCTGGACTAACAAGAACTAGGAACTATTGCGAGATTTACTTAAATTCTATCCGAGTCAATTCGTACGCGTACAATTTCAAATCGTGAATGATTGGTTTTTACATAATTTGGCATTGATTTTTGAAGATTTTGAATATGTGAATATGTGATTTTTAGTTAACATAGGATTATCAAAATACACTTCCAAATCGAAAAAATACACTTCCACTTATATACTCGTGCGTAATTATGGAAGTGTGTCAAAATCAACTACTTCCTTAGGAAATAGCCCAAACACGTTGCACTTTGATGCTTTACGAGGATATCAGGCAGGCCGTGAATTCTATGTTGCAATGTGTGAGCTCAAATGGATTCCAAAACTCTTTGTCTTTAATCAAGAACTTGTTCCAGTACAGATGCGAGCACAGAGAATTCTTCGTGAATCCAGAATTCCGGAAATTGCAAATTATATGATTAACAATCCAAAAAATTACGTCTTTTCATCATTAACTGCGTCTGTAGATGGAAAGGTGAGATTTATCCCAGCTCCATCTCAAGGTGATAATGGAAATATGGGAACTCTCCACATTCCTCTTGACTGTAATATTCTAATAAATGATGGCCAACACCGACGTGCAGCTATAGAAGAAGCACTAAAGCATAAACCTGAGCTTGGTAATGAGTACATTTCAGTGGTTTTTTTTGAAGATAGGGGATTGCAACAAAGCCAACAAATGTTTGCAGACCTAAACAAACATGCAGTAAAACCTACTAAATCATTGGGCATTCTCTATGATCATCGAGATACATTTGGACAGTTTATTGTTAAATTGGCAAATGCACTACCAATATTTCACGGAAGGGTTGAATTGGAGCGTACTTCAATTTCTAATCGGTCAACTAAATTCTTTACATTAAATGGAATTGCAGATGCAACTAAATTTTTATTAAAACCAAAATCCAAAAATCTTGCAGAAGATGAGCAAAAACTTGCAGCAGAATTCTGGGATGAAGTCTCTAAGAATATACCCGAGTGGCAGCTTTTAACAGAGAAAAAAGTCTCTGCATTTGAATTGAGAATGGAATATGTACACTCGCATACAAATTTCATTAATGCTTTAGGTATGGTCGGTCATATTCTAGTAACTCAATTTGCAGACTCTTGGAAAGATAAACTCAAAGCATTACAAAAAATCGATTGGGGAAGAGACAGTCCTGTATGGCAAGGAAAGCTAATGCTTGACGGAAAAATGCTAAAGACAAAGGGTGGAATCAAAAAGGCTGCCAATGTAATACTTCATGAATGTGGCATTAACAAAACTCTGGATGAATTTGAGGACAAATAATGCCTGCAGAATCTGTCTTCAAGTCTAGAACTCTACGAAATATCTATGACGAGATCAAGTCTGTTTATCAGACTGATAATCGCCCTTGGATTTTGGGCTTTAGTGGAGGAAAAGACTCTACGTGTATGGTTCAACTAATCTGGTCTGCAATATCCGAGATTCCTGAAGAGCAACGAAAAAAGCAAATTTTTATAATTTCATCAGATACTTTGGTAGAATCTCCAAAAATTGTAAATCAAATTACTACTACATTGGATAAGATGGAAAAATCTGCAAGGCAGCTAGGACTACCAATTTCTACTAATCTAGTAAGACCTGTAGTAAAAGACACATTTTGGGTCTGTATGTTGGGAAAGGGATTTCCAGCTCCAACTAATATGTTCAGATGGTGCACTGATAGACTCAAGATTAGAAATGCCGACAGATTCATCAAAGAAAAAGTATCTGAATACGGTGAAGCAGTTGTATGTCTTGGAACCAGAAAAGATGAGAGTGGTTCCAGGGCTCAGCTAATGAATCTATATGAAATCAAAGGTAGTCTTTTATCAAGACATTCAAAATTTGCTCAAACATATGTTTACACACCACTAAGAGATTTTATCACAGAGGATGTGTGGAATTATCTTTTACAAAACAAAAACCCCTGGGGTGCTAATAATAGAGATCTTTTAGCGTTATATCAAAATGCCAACTCTTCAGAATGTCCATTGGTAGTAGACTCTAGTACACCTTCCTGTGGCAATAGT
Source organism: Nitrosopumilales archaeon (assembly GCA_900299125.1). Taxonomy (GTDB): domain Archaea; phylum Thermoproteota; class Nitrososphaeria; order Nitrososphaerales; family Nitrosopumilaceae; genus Nitrosotenuis. The sequence goes on from OMIR01000014.1 coordinate 6,917, forward strand.
AGATTTGGTTGCTGGGTTTGTACCGTTGTTGCAGAGGATACGTCACTGAAAAATATGATCGAAAATGGTGAGGAATGGATGCAGCCACTCTTAGAGTTTCGTGAAGAACTAAAACAAAGCCAGGACCCTCTAAAAAGAAGAGAGATTCGAGATTTTAAGAGACGTACAGGACAAATGAAACTGGTCGATGATAGCAAGAGAAGGGCATTTGAAGAAAATAGTGCTGACTCACTTGATATTCCAATTGAAGAATTAGACAAATCCGATATTTACGCTCAATTGGTACCCGGACCTTACAAAATGGAATACTGCAAAAAGCTTCTCACAGAATTATTACAGGTACAAAAAAAGATCAGACAGAACGGACCTGACCCTAACATGGATTTGATAATGGAAGAAGAATTACATGAAATTCAGAGAATTTGGAGAATGGAGCGAGGAGATTGGAGAAATTCAGTTTATTCAATTTATGAAAAAGTAATGGGAGAAAAACTATCTTCACCACTAGAAGACCTTGGTGGTTTTGGTGCAGTAGAACAAGAGATACTAGAAGGGATTTGTAAGAAAAATAACGTACCGCAGGTTCTAGTTAGCAAGCTACTCAATGAGGAATTTGAATCTCAGGGAATGACAAAGCATTCACAGATTTATCCAAAACTAAACAAAATTCTTGGTGAAGAATGGAGAGAAGACATTGATGAGATAATTGAAGATCTAAAAGAGCAGCGCAAGATTAAAGAGGAATTTGGATAATGCTGTTAACTAAAATAATTCTCAAAGACTTTGGAGTCTATAGTGGGCAAAATGAATTTAATTTTGTTGTAGATGATGACAAGCCAATAATTCTAATTGGTGGCACAAATGGTGCTGGAAAAACCACACTATTTGATTCTGTAATGTTGTGTCTTTATGGAATGGATGCTTTTGGGAAAAAAATCACAAAGAGTACATACGATGAATATCTAAAACGAAAAATCCATCGTTATTTAGGCTCCGCAGTAGCGGCTGACCATGCATCCATTATTGTCCAGTTCAAGTTTTTCCATAATCACGAAGTTGCCGAATATCAAGTCGATAGGTCATGGAGAAACGAAAGTGGAAAAATTATCGAAGAGCTAAATATCAAAAAGCGCACCAGTGATAATTCTAATTTTGTACCTATAGATAATATTGAAAAGTCATACTGGCAATCATTCGTAGAAGATTTAATTCCAAAGGGAATTGCACGACTATTCTTTTTTGATGGGGAAAAGATAGTCAAAATGGCCGAAGAGGGAAATGAAGACATTGCGATAAAATCCTCCTTTAACTCGTTACTAGGAATCGACCTTGTCGAACAATTAAAGTCAGACTTGCAAATCAATCTTTCAAGAAATCTAGGAATTAACGAAAGTGCTAGATTAGAATTTGAAAGATATCAAAAGGAAAAAACTGAAACTGAAAGTGATATTAAAATTCTAACACAAAAAAAGACTCTCAAGGAATC
>OMIR01000015.1 GCA_900299125.1 Nitrosopumilales archaeon
CCTTGAGGTGATTTCTCTTCATGCTTTTTTTTACCAAAGCCAAAGACCATGACTTGTAATCGCCCTTTAGCGTATATTTGTCTAGTCTTAAATTTTAAAGGAGAGAAACCAGAAGAATCTGGAATGGTCTTTAAAATCCAAGCACAAAACAAAAACGGTCAATTTCGTGGGACAGTTAGTCAGAATATTGCAATTAATGCACCAATCACAACACTGTGGAAAACAGTAGGAAACTATACAGGACTAGCAGAATGGATAGTTGATGTCAAAAAAACAGAATCTATCTCCAAGATAAAAAACGATTTTGGGGCAGTGCGCGATATTACATTTGCAGATAACAGTCATGTAATAGAATGTGCGGTAGGTTGGAAAGACGAGCAATATCTATCATATATTGCAACCAGTGGTCTGCCACTTGATGGGTATCATGCCACCATATCCATTTCCCAGAAAGGAAAATCATGCCAGGTAACATGGGAGTCATTTTTAATAAGCCAGGACTCGGAGAAAAAGAAATTCTCTGAATTTATGGAATTTATGGACTCTTTTTACTCCAAATCCCTAGAGCGATTAAAGGAAAAGATAGAGAAAGCAAATTAAGTCATACTAGCCCAGATAATTTCATGAGCGATATTAGATTTACAATGATCGGTATTGCGTTAATTTTTGCAGGTTTTATTGTACTGGGGGTATTCGGTCAAGACCATTACAATGTTGCCATTCAGGAAAAAGAATTTGGAGATTGTTTTGAATATGATGATGGAAAACAAGTTGAAGTTAGCTGCTCTGAGCACATGCAGGATAGGGCGCTCTTTTTTGGGCTAGTTATTGCAATTATTGCATCTGGAATATTTTTCCTAATCAAAGGAGTCAGGGGTAAATGGGATCAAGATGTAAAACCCCAAGACAAGGTTGGTCCAGATTCTAGTTTTCCTAGCTAGAATTAATTAATTTTAAAATAAAAGAGTAGAGTGATTATCTTTTTCTTTTGGCAAGCCAGGATACTACGATTTGCTGGGCTAGTTTTTCTGGATCCTCGTCTCTATACAGAGAGATTCTTTCCAGTCTTTTTGCATATGTTTTGGGTAGTGTGACAGGCACAGTCATTCTTACTGATAATAGTCGTGCCTGTCGTAGTAAAGTTGGATGGTTTGCCTTTGGATGCTTTTGTAAAGCTTTCAGATAGCTCTTTTGCATTCTAGCATCTAGTCGTGAAATTCGATGAGCTATCTTTACTGATTTATTGACATTAGGAACCATCTGGTGCAATTGTATTGCAACGCTGCTTGTAATGGTTCGAGGTACAAGACTTTTGAGTGGTGCAGGCAATGCTGCAAATCCTACATATTTCTTAAAGGTCTGCCTAGAGATACCTAGAGAGCTAGCACCCTTTGATATTCCCATTTTTTCAGCTAAAAAGCTGCAAGAATGCGCCATGTCTTTGGGTTTCATTCCTCTTCGATGTAGATTCTCTATTACAGATGCTGCCTTGGCATTTTCCAAGTCATATCCTTTAGTTAAAACCAAAACTGGAATCTTTTTTGCCCTTAGTTTTTTGAGGGCTGCTAATCTTCGCTGTCCAGACATTAACAGGAATTGTCCCCTGCCGTCCTTTTGGACCATAGGTGGGTTTTGGAGACCTTCGTTTTTGATGGATTTTGCTAGCTCTGCAATTCCCTCCCTATCTAGTGTTCTGGCCTGTGCCTCATCCCAGACGCGAATCTTTTTGATAGGAATAATTTTAACACGGTAATGGATTTTTTGTCGATATCTTGCTGACATCAGTTGATGTTAGGATCAAAGAGAAACTAGTAAATAGGTAGGTTAATTTGAATTAGCCTTTGTGTGATCATAATTTCTCTAAAAAGAAGAGATTTTTTGTAAAAAAAACTCTAAATGTCTTCTTCCCAGTTTACTACTTCCTTGGTCTTTCTAAAGAATAGAAAGACAAAAATTCCAACTATGGCAACTGCTGCAATAATTAGATATAGCATCCATGATTCAAACTGGAAATCAGATACAGCGATTCCGGGGGTTTTTGCCACATCAAGTGTGATTTGTTTGGACGAGTCAAGATAGCCCTCCTTTGTTGCCATGAGGGTTATGGTAATTGATTTGTCTGATTTTGTAGTGATTTCTGCAGTGCCTTCTCCGTTTTTATTAGTAAGTATGTTTCTTGGTTGAATTTGAACTTGATCGGAGCTATAAATTTCTACATTTGCGCCTTCAATGGATTTTTGATTAGAGTCAAATACTGAGAATTGAATTTTTGAGGGGGTCTTTGGTGTTAAGGATTCTGGTGATGAATCAATAGATATACCAAGTCGAGATTCAGATGGCATTGTGTTAACAACAAGAGATTTTGAATCTAGACCTTTACCGGTTGCAGTAAGGGTGGTAGTTCCCTGAACATCCAGTGTGTTAATTGTAAAGAAACCATAAGAAAATCCAGCAGGTATTATTGCCGAATTAGGTATGCTGACTATTCTTTCATCTGATGAACTTATCATTATTGTAGTATCCTTATTTGTAACTATGGGGTTACCATCAGAATCTACTAATTGAACCATCGCCAGATCATCCATCTGCTGCGACGTCAGATTTGGGTTGGGCAATGTCATTAAAATGTGCGATGTAGAATTGATGAAAAAATTTTGGGAGGTATCTGTAGATTGAGTAAGCATTGTCCCAATCTGTGCCAAATTAAACTGGTTTGTATTTCCTATTGTTTTTTGATCAATTGGAAATTCAGTTTTTAAGAAAGATTTGTTCTTACCTAAATGAAAAACAGAATTAGCAGGTTTTAAAATATAATCAGTATCCTCGAACATTTTCTTGGGTCTTCCTGCAAAATCAAATGGAATTACAAATATATCAGCTTCACCGTTTCCGTTTAGAAATATTTCATCATTACCAAGAGGAGAGAATATTTTGGTAGTATTATGACTTTTTGTATCAATAACGTTAATTTCTAGAGAACGACTACCAATTCCCTCAATTGAAACCGAAATATCAGATTTTCCAGTATTTTGCCCGCTTTTTATTACTGCATAGCCGGAAGCCTGGGACTGTTCCAATCGAATAGAACCTATATCTGGAATAATTTTAGTGTTTGATGAAGTAACCACTACTTTATCATTAACATTGCCGATTTTCTCATATACAAAATTAGATTGGATTGGATAGTAATATCCCGTAGGTAAATTGTCAACCGATAAAATTGGTTTTGAGCAGTCTACTGGAACAACGAATTTACGTTGAATTTGATCGCCAAAGTTAATTTTCTGATTTTTATTATTTACTGTTACTGATTTGGTTGAGAATCCACATACTTTAGGGTCTGTTTCCACCTCATAGAAGTTAGGGTTAGGGCATTTGGTTTGAACTCTATCAACGACAGTGCCATTTTCAGCGGTGACATCTGTAGTGCAATCAATCGAATCTTGATCGTCAACATCTACTTCTAATACAGCAGTTTCAATACCAACTATACTTTCAACTCCAGGCGGAATTGACTTAGGACCAAATAGTACTACTTCAAAGTCATAGCCAAAACCCGTATCTTCATCGAATTTGACATCACCATAAAGACTACTGATTTTGACTTGTGCATCAGTAAATTTATCAGAATCGGTTGTATAAGTTGTACCGGCAATCGAGAAATAGTCATTGTTAACCCCATAGTTTCTGTCTCTTATACACATCTCCGAGCCCACGAGACGTAGAGGAATCTCGTATGCCGTCTTCTGC
>OMIR01000016.1 GCA_900299125.1 Nitrosopumilales archaeon
CCAAAAATGACCCAGTGACTCTTCTAGATAACCTGCAAATTCCAATTTTTCATCATATGTTTGAGCAATTGCCAATTGTGTCATGCCAAATAATGTCAATATCGAAATAGCAAAAATGGAAATTTTTCTCAATACACATAGTTCTTTCATGGTTTTTTAAACTAGATCCTAATTCTATACTGGTGGACTCTAGGTTTACACTATCCAAGTATATTGGAAAATTGAATACTCATGAACAGTTTTTACTTTATTAAAACTCAAAAATTGTTATAATCGAGGAATTTGCCTTTATTTGTAGGGTAAAATTGAGATTTTTAGCTTCAGGCAAGGTAAAAGATGTTTATGATATGGAGGATGGAAACCTTCTATTCAAGTTCAGCGATCGAGTCTCTGCATACGATGTCAAGTTTCATGACCCAATACCATTCAAAGGCGAGGCATTAACCAGATTTGCAGAATTTTGGTTCCAAAAACTTCCAGTCAAGAATCATTTCGTCAAGACAGTTTCAAAAAACGAAATAATTGTTAAAAAAATGCAAATGATCCCAGTTGAATGCGTAGTTCGAGGATATTTATATGGTAGTCTAATATCTCGCTGGAAGTCCGGACAAGTAAAAATCCCAGATGGAAGCAAAACCGAAATTGCCGCAAGACTGCCAAGACCAATCTTTGATCCAACTACCAAGTCAGAACACGACGAGCCAATTAACAAACAAATTGCAATACAACAAGGACTAGTGACAGAAAGCGAGTATGATTTTCTTGAATCAAAATCAATTCAAATCTATGAACTCATGTACGATATTGCCGATGCAGCAGGTTTCATACTTGCGGATTTGAAATTGGAATTTGGCAAGCTAGACGGTGAAATCACTCTAGGTGACTCGATAGGTCCTGATGAGTATAGAATGTGGTCCAAGCAGACTTACTGCCAAGGCAAGATACAGGAATCATACGACAAACAAATTCTGCGCGACTGGCTTACTGCTAATGGATACCAAAAGCAATTCGAAGATGACAGACAGGCGGGAAAAGAACCACAAGCACCTTCAATCCCATCGGAGATAATTCAGAAAATGTCTAGCAGATATGTTGATTCTTACAAATTAATTTCTGGCAAGAACCTTTAGGCACAAAAAATCATTTTCAACTCGAATTCCAAGTTAGGCCACCCATACGGGTCCTGCATTTACAGCCATTTTGGACAGCTAGTTTGCCAAGCTGCCAAAATTTTTAATTTTTTTAAATTATTAGTTTTATTACGATAATTATTTTACTCCTACTAGATTCATACTACCGCAACGATAAATCTTGTAGTAAAAGCAATAATTCTAAAGCCATTACGAACTTTTTTGTAGTGTAAAAAAGTTAATGCGATTGGACAAAAAAAAGTGATGCTACGATCTTTTAGCTTAACGCTGAAAATGCAATTATCATGTCTACATTGTTAGAAAAACCAATCAAGGTAAATCGAGTTGTAAGCATCTCGGTTGAACACGCCAAAGCACTAGAGGACCCAGCGCGAATCAAGATTGTAGAAATGCTTTATCACAAGCAAATGACAACGGAGCAAATCACAAAGGAGCTTCAAAAAAATGGACACAACAAGGCAATTACTACGATCCGACACCATCTGGAAATTCTCAAAGATGCTGGATTAATTGAGATAGTAAAAATTGAAGAAGTTAGAGGTGCCATTGCAAAATTCTATGGCACATCAATCAAGCTTTTCTCAAACCCATCATCAAAGGACTTTGATTCCAAATATTCCTCGATGATCAAAACAACGTCTGTAAAAATCGAGAAAATTTTGGAAGGTATTGCAAAAAAACCAGGACTGCAAAAAAAGTCAGAATCAGCTTACAACGAGTTTGTCCTAACCGAAATTGTAAATCGGGCAATGGCAAATGTTCTTGAAAAACAGGAATTTGTCGGACAAAAAAAGATCAAGTAACTTCAATTACAAACAATCCTTTTGTTTTTGGATTCTGTAATTTTTTTATCATTTTTCTAGGAATTTCATGTGATGCCCTATCGCAACCAATTGCAAGTGTCCTAGGACACAGAAAATTACTTTTTCTAATTACAATGTCGTGAGGATTTTCTAGTCTTAATTCTTCATGACCCTTTCCTTCAATGACAAATTTTTCATCCTCGACTTGGATTGTAATTGTGACTTTGGATTCAGAGCTGCGAAGTTTTTGTTTTAGTTTTTCAGGAATGCTCATGCAGCCATGGTCCGCACCAACGCCGATGATGCAATCTCCCCGCAAACTAAGATCGGGATCTTTTGTGATCTCTATTGTCTTTTGATGTAATGCTCGCACATTTTCATGTCCGGAAAATGGAACCTCAAATCGCACGATTCACGCATGACTAGACTTAAATTAAACTTTCAAAGATCTTAAAACAGATTTGCTTCCTTCACAACAAGGTTATGACAGAGCTATTACGATATTTTCTCCAGATGGAAGACTATACCAAGTTGAATATGCAATTGAAACAGTAAGACGCGGAGCAATCGCAGTTGGTGTTAAGGCAAAAGATGGCATAATACTTGCAGTTGAAGAAAAACCACACAAATTACAATTATCAGAATCATCACACAAAATTTTTCAAATCGACGAACACATTGGATTTGCAGCAGCAGGATACATTCCTGATGCAAGAAGCCAAGCTGACAATGCAAGATTTTTCTCTCAAAGTAATAGGATCATCTATGACGAACCAGTTGATGTAGAGACTGTCGCAAAACATCTAGCAGACCAATGCCAGCAATATACCCAGTTCGGCGGCGCAAGACCGTTTGGAGTTGCACTAATTATTGCAGGTGTTGATTCTTATGGAAAATCAATGTACCTAACTGATCCTAGCGGAACTTATATCGCATATGATGCAATTTCAATTGGAGCAGGCTCTGAGCAGGCAAATGACTATTTGGAGAAAAACTTCAAACAAGACATGTCACTAGAGGATGCAGCAGCACTGGCAACTGCATGTATTTACATTTCAAGTAATCAAAAAGATGGAACTGATCACATCAAAATGTCAGTAATTAAAACAGAAACTAAACAATTTGATAAAGTAACTCCAGAGCAAATTGCAAACTATGCAAAGCTTGGAAAACAAAAATTCCCAATTCCAAGTGCGTAGAATTTTTTGAACATTTCAGTAGCGATTCCAGATTCTTGTCTTAAAGACGAATCTACAAAACTAGACAAGTCTCGCAAAGTATCAATCATTGCAAGGGCTTGCGCAATTTTTGGAGTCCAGACAATATTCATCTATGATGAGGGTCCTGGCAATACACCTGACAGGCTGCTACTGTCTACAATTCTTAGGTATTTGGAAACTCCGCAATATCTAAGAAAAACAATTTTTCCAAAAATCGATGACCTAAGATATGCAGGTGTAATGCATCCACTTCAAATTCCGCATCATTCATTATCATCAAATCCAAAAAATCTCAAGCCCGGCGATATTCGCGAAGGCGCAATTGTATTTCACAAGGGAAAAAAATACATTGACATTGGAATTCACCAAATGCTTCCATACTATGGAAAGGAATGGGACAAAAAGCGTGTCACTGTCCAACTCAAAACAGTAGATCCTATAACATTCAAAGAAATCTCAGAGCGAGAAATCAAACAATATTGGGGATACAAGGTCAAAGAGCGACCTAGTCTGATTAAAATTTTAGAGGAATGGAATGGCACAATAATTCTAACTTCTCGCAAGGGTAAAGAAATCACCCAAAAGCAGCTCGAAGAATACGGAAACACTGACAAGTCTATTTTGCTAGTGTTTGGAGCGCCAGATCGTGGATTGTATGATATTTTGGGCAACAAAATCAGCCAGTTCCAAAATGCAAAGACTTTCAACTTTTTCCCAAATCAGGCAAC
>OMIR01000017.1 GCA_900299125.1 Nitrosopumilales archaeon
ATTCCATGCATCTGGGTAGTTTGCCATCATGTTTTTCTTGATATTCTTTGAGAATATTGTGACCGAGTTCCTTGAAATTCGGTGTAAGAAAATATCTGAATCGTTTGGATTCTTTTATACAAGAATTATTCATAGATTCTAAAATCGACTCTCTTAGATTAGAGGTGTTTCCAATATACAGAATTTTCATTGCGGCATGCATCATGTAGATGCCTGGTTCTTGTGGTGTTTTTGAAATTTCATCTTGATTATAATCAAGCCAGTCAGACCAAGAAATTTCAGTCATAATATGTGGTGTTTTGTTTCCTTGTTTTGAATGTTATTTATCTAATAATCCTTTTAGTCCTACACAGCGATTTCTAATTGTAACTTCCGTCACACCGGCAGCTAATGATATGTCTTTTTGTGATCTTATTTCACCATTAGAAACACATGCTAAATACAATGCAGCTGCAGCTAGACCCATTGGATCTTTACCTGCTACCATACCAATAACTTTGGCCTTGTTTAGAATTTCCATTGCTTTTCTTTTGGTTCTCTCTGAGAGATTTGCAACACTTGCAATTCTTGCTATTCCTTTGGTAGGATCAGCAACAGGCATCTTCAAGTCCAACTCTTTGAAAATTAATCTGTAACATCTAGCAACATCCTTTCGTCTAATGTTAATACTGTCTGCAACATCGTCTAGAGTTCTAGGTGTTTCAGTATTTCTGCACGCAGCATAAAGACAAGCAGCGATTAATCCGTGTATTGATCTGCCTCTGACTAGTTTTTTTTCCATGGCCTTTCTGTAAATATATGCAGCCTTTTCTACAACAGCGTCAGCTAATCCTAGTTTCTCTTTCATCTTGCTGAGCTCATTTAGTGCCTGCCTTAGATTTCTATCAGCGGATGTACGAGCTTGGGTTCGACTATCCCATGTTCTAAGTCTCTCAATGGAATTTTTCATTGATGCAGAAAGTGGTTTTCCAGTTGCATCCTTATCTGCACTTCCAATCACTGTTGATAAACCCATATCGTGCATTGTAAGTGAAGTAGCCGCTCCAACTCTACTTTTATCGGATTCATCATTAGAGAAAGATCTCCATTCGGGACCTGCCTCTTCTATTTTCTGTGCAAGAACATATCCACAATTTCTACAGTAAATTTCTCCTGTAGATGCATCTGATAGTATGGAATTTTTTGCACATGAGGGGCATTTAGACTGCGATAATGTCAATGTACTATAATGTGTAGTTTTACTTAATATGGCTTCTACACATTTTATTGATTATTTGGGTGTAGGATGAGCTAATCTGCGTCATTCTATGAACGTAGAATCACTATTTGGATTTTTGTTTAGAATGCTCTTTTAATTTATCGGCCAGTTCTCTGAATATTTCATTCACACTTACGTCAATCAAGTTAATTGTAGCATTATCTTTGATAACTTGCCTATCGTATTTTTCTTTTAGTGCAAACATTACTGAAGACCAATGCAACACTCCTTTGATTTTTTCTTCCACGATTACATTTGTATCTGGAAAATTAAATGATTGAAATACAACTCCATTTGTCCAGTTTATGGTGGGTATTCCACCCCCCGCAGTTTTACTACTGAATGCAATTTGTGTCATCCATTCTTCAAAATTATATTCAATTACTTCGTGTATGACTAGCTTTTTCCATGGCTCTATTGAAATATCCATAATTGAACTCTACATGACGTGATTATATAATTATCAAAATATGTCAATTTAGAAGACAATAAGCATACTTTGGCTTCATTGATGGATACATGATGTCTTTGATATTTTCAGTGTGTTTAAGACCGATTGCATGACCTAGCTCGTGTCTCATTATTTTTTCTACAGAGTCTACATCATATAGTTGAAAACTTCCATCACAGTTGTAATCCCCCAGTGCTACCTCAACTACTCCTTTTCCTAAATGGGCATGACCCAACACACCTTCACCTAGTTTTCTTACAGTCCAAGTAATCCAAACATTTGCATCTGATTTGGTCTGTGTGAAGGAGAATTTGATGACCGCCCTTCCTTGATTGGTATTAAAAACCTGACTTTCCCAAAATTTTATAGATTGGTTTAGTGTACTGACGTGATCTAATGGGAGCCCAGTTGGCTGTTTGTTGACAAAAACATTGTAGTGTAGCGTATATGTATCATTTTGTTTTGTAATCTCTGGATTTGGAAATCTTGATGATCCTGATTTTATTTGCTCTTCAAAATTCCACTGCTCATAATCGCGTAGGAATTTTTTAATTACATCAAAGCTTGGATTTGGATATTCGATGTAGCGCTTGTCCTTTTTTACTTTGGAGTCGACTTTTTTAGTATATGTTTCAAATGTTTTCTGGTCTGTCAGGTCGCTCCAGTTTTTAGGTTTCTCTGTCGCTTTGTATGGGTATTTTTTGATAACTTTGTCTGCAAATTCCTTATAGTTTTTGGCAACTGTACTGTTGGGGTATAATTGATACGCTCTATCGAAATAGATTTTTGCTTCTTTATATTCCCCATAGTTTCCAAAACCAAGACCGAGACCAATTAACGCTGTGGCGTCTTTGCTATCTTTTCTGTAAACTTTGTAAAAGTCTGACATTGATTTTTGATGTAATCCAAGATTGCTTTCAGCAATAGCCTTCATTTTCAAGGTGGAAGAATGGTCCGGATAGTTTGTTAAAATTTTATCATATAGGGAAATTGCCTCTTTGTACATTCCCTTGAGAAAGTAATTCGCTGCTTCCTTGTAAGTAATTTGCTCTTTTGTTGTGACTCCGTAAATTGGTTCTGAATGAATAAGAATCAGTGCAAAAACTACAAAAATCATAAAAACGATTCTTTTCATGGTCATCATATGATGGGATTGGGTAATAATCTCAATGAATTAAAATTGCGAATAGACAAGATCTATGCTGAAATAGACTGCTTGGGAGGTCCTGTCTCTATCATGGAAGAAATGATTGACACAACAAATCTTTTACGACAAAATGAATATCTTCAACAATCGATCGATAAAAAGACCCAACTGATTGCTGCTTATGATGTATATGCTAAAGAATTAGAAATGATGGTGTCGTCTTTATTTTCAATTCAATCTGAACTCAAAGATTTGATAAAAACTGAAGCCAAATTGATGGATTCTCAAAAACGAAAAAAACCCATAAAGAAGAAGAAACGAATCTAAATTATTTATGATATATTATATCGCCAGATGTTATCCTTGTTATTTTACCTGAGTGCTTTATTATCAAACTGCCATCCTTGTCTAATCCGACTGCTTTTCCTGTAATCTTACCGTCAGTATCTGTTACAGTAACTGTCTGACCAATCGTTGAAGATCTTTTAATCCATTCATTAGTTAATTCGTTGGTTTTGTTTTCAGAAAGTTTATTGAGAATTTTTTCCAACTCTATAAAAAATTCTTTAACTAAAACTGCTGGTTTAACTTTCTTATCATTAACTAGACTGGATACACCATAAAAATTAGTTTTCTTTTTGATTTTACTTTCTATTTTTTTTGAATTTACATTAAAATTAATTCCTACACCAATTACAATACTCTCTATTTTAGTAGATTCTATTGAAGCGTCAATTATTATTCCTGCTACTTTTTTTCCATTCAATGTAATATCATTAGGCCATTTTAATTTAGTCTGAATTCTCAAGGTTTTTTCTATGGCATTAGCTAATGCAACAGCTACTGCAAATGGTATTAGTGTTATCTTGTAGAGATCGAATTCTGGTTCTAGTATTACTGATAACCAAATTCCTCCCTTTGGAGAAATCCACTCTCGTCCTTGTCTTCCTTTTCCTAGTGTTTGTGATTCAGCAATGACTGTGGCACCAAAATTTTCTTTTTTCCTTGAAATTCCATTAGCAAAATTTTGAGTTGATTCTAGAACATCAAAATAATAGATTTTTTTTCCAAGTTTTTTTGTTTTCAATCCTTCACTTATTTCCCATGGGAGAAGTAGATTTGTTGAATCAATTAGACGATATCCAAGGTTTTGTTTTGATTCAATTTTGTAACCCAAGGATTGAATCTTCTTGATGTGTTTCCAAATGGCAACCCTGCTAATTTTTAGAACTTCACTTAGATCTTCACCTGATAGGTATTCCAGTCTATGAGCTTTTAGAAACTGAAGTACTTTGACTAGTCCTTGATTTTCATCTGAAGTGTAAAGCAATTAATTTTGTTTATGATTTGGGCGATTTAAAATTTCTAAAAACCGATATCTCCCATACCGCCATCCAAACCTCCGCCCAAACCTCCACCGAAATCTCCAGAGTCACCCCCATCCATTCCATCTCCATTATCTACATCAGACATTTGATTATCAGCTCCAGGCGGAACTTGATCTGGAGGTATGTAGCTATTCATTGAAGCTCCGATCATTGAGAACATCATTGAAAACATCATCATGTTCATTACTCCAAAGAACATCATTGATGCAAAATCTGACTTGTTATTTCCCATAAATTCTTCTAATTTTTTCTTGTCTCCAAGTTTGTATAGTTGCATCATTTGATTCCATTTTTGCTCCATCTCGTAGACTCTTTGTTGTAATTCATTGCTGCCCTTTTCAGTTAGATTTAGCTCAATTTTCTCACCACCAAAAAATCCCTTCTTTTTGTCAACTTTGATAAATCCACGCTTTTCCAATTTTTCTAATATCTCGTTTAATTCTTCAGGGGAGATGCCAGTTTTTGATCGAATTTTGTCAAATTTCTTGGCTCCTTTGCTAATTGCACCCAAGACAATGATGTCTTTTGGTTCTTCTTCCATAGATAACGTCGTGTATGACTCTATAATAATTTTGCAAAGAAAATATAGAATGTTCGAATAATCAATACTTATGGAGCAAGATGAACATAATGATGATCAGATTAGGCAGATTTTATCCTTAAAAAAAATAGCAGTTGTAGGAATGTCAAAAAACGAGGAAAAGGCTGCTAACTATGTTCCAAAATACCTCATGTCTAATGGTTACGAAATAATACCCGTGAATCCTACTGCAGAAAACATTCTAAACAAAAAATGTTATGCAAATCTTGCTGATATTGCCGAATCTGTTGATATTGTTGATGTATTCAGACCATCTGATCAGGTAATGCCAGTAATTCAAGAGGCAATTAAATTAAAACCCAAAGTAATTTGGCTACAGGAAGGAATTCATAATGAGGAAGCAGAAAATCTTGCAAGACAAGCTGGAATTGACGTTGTTTTCAATAGGTGTATGCTGGCTGAGCATCAGCGGTTATCATAATGACAGAGTTTGAAGATTTTTACAAGGATCTCTCAGAGTTGATAAAATCACACTCTGGAAAAATAATGCTGAGATTACAATCAGATGTTGAATCAGAAACTATACAAATTTTTGGAGAAAAAGCATCTTCTATTGATAAGGCAAAGAAAGGACTCGCCGAGGCATCAGAGATTGCATTTACTACCGCAGAACATCACCCATACTGGAGTTTACTCTATAATTCCTGCCAAATTGCAAAGATGACACTTGAAAAATGGGAATCAGAGTTAACTAAAGAAGAAATCAATGAGATATCCTGGTCTATTGATGAGCTAAAAAATACATGTAAAAAAATAATCGATAATCCCAGTCATAATCATTCTCACTAGTCAGAGATAAATAATATGAATTGGGCATAACAACGTGCCAATAAAAATAGGAATTATCGGCAAAACAAATACTGGCAAGACGACCTTTTTTAATTCAGCCACATTATCATCTGCTGAAATTTCAACATATCCGTTTACTACAAAAAAACCAGAATCGGCAACTGCTAACGCAATTACATTATGTGTACATCCAGAGTTCAATGTAAAAGATAATCCCAAAAATTCTAGGTGTATTGACGGCTGGCGCTACATCCCAATAGAGCTAATAGATCTTCCCGGATTAATCAAAGACGCATGGCAGGGCAAGGGACTTGGAAATCAATTTCTATCAGTTGCTGCACAATCCGATGCTTTATTGCATGTAGTTGATATTTCGGGCGGGATAGATTCTTCAGGAAAAATTACAGAGGCAGGTGCAGGAGATCCAATCTCTGATTTTGCAGACATTGAGGAGGAATTAACAATGTGGTATCTAAAAATACTTGAGGGTAACCGTGACAAAGTATCAAAAAATATACGTTCTGGCATTGAAAAGATTGTAGCAATTGCTGATTTGTATAGGGGAATTGGTGTTAGTAATTCCCATGTCAAGGAGGCATTACGTGTGGCAGAAGTTGAAGATAACGAGTTTGATGATATCGGAATTAGAGAATCAAAGAAATTCGCTACTGTTTTACGTAAAATATCAAAACCCACAATAATTGTAGCTAACAAAATCGATGTGGATGGTGCTGAGAAGAATTTCGCACGATTAAGAGAAAGATACAATGATACTATAGTCGTTCCTGCAAGTGCCGATAGTGAATTATCATTACGACGAGCTGAACAAAAAGGACTCATAAAATACTCACCAGGCTCTGAACAATTTGATATTATCAATCCCTCCGAATTATCTCAAAAACAAAACAGCGCACTTGAATTTATCACTAAAGAAATTATGGGCGAATATATGAGAACAGGAGTCCAATTTGCCATTAATGTAACTGTTTTCAAACTATTGAAAATGAATGCAATTTACCCAGTTGCTGATGAAGAAAAACTTGCAGACAAAAAAGGAAACATACTGCCTGATTTGATTCTCCTCAAAGATGGAGCCACTGTGGCAGATTTGGCAAAAGAAATCCACACAAGTCTTACTAAGGGATTACTATATGCAAAAGATATTCGCTATAATCTGAGATTACCTACAAACTATCAATTACGTGATAGGGATGTAATTTCTCTCGTTTCAGCTTCCACTAGTAAGAAATCACACTAAGTATCAGCAGGTATTCTTTCCTTTTTCATCCAAATCGTCTTATTTTTATGATCAAGCAAAACAACATTTTGTGCAGCTATTTGCTCTCGAATTTTATCTGCCTCTTCATAACGTTTCTGTACTCTAAATTCCTCTCTTTGTTTTATTAGGTTAGAAATTGCCTGCTTTTCACTTTCTGAGACTTTTTGGACCTGAAGTCCCAAAATATTTGTCATATATTCAAACAGCGGCAATGTTGCATCTGAAATAGATTTTGTCATGGAATCGGCTGCGGCTATCCTGTTGATGGATTTAATTAATTTGAAGAATGCGTTTGTTGCTAGTGATGTATTAAAGTCTGAATCAAGTGCAGTATCAAATTCTGCCTTGCATTCTGCTAAAGTATTTGAAATTTCTTCAGTCGAACCAATCTCATCTGCCATAATCATCTCATAATAAGCCGTTTCAACTTGTCTCCACTTGATTAGATTTTCTCTGAGTAAATCTTCTGAATAATCAATTGCCTTGGAATAGTGTCCTGAAATACAAAATAGCCTTATGATATTTGGTCCCCAATTATTCAGAACAAATCTAACCGTCTTGATATTTCCAAGTGATTTGGACATTTTTTCCCCATTAATGGTGACCATGCCTACGTGCAACCATAATTTGGCAAGAGGTTTTTTTGTAATTGCTTCTGTCTGAGCAATTTCATTTTCATGATGAGGAAATATTAGGTCACGACCTCCACCGTGTATTTCAAAATTTTCCCCTAGGTATTTCAAACTCATCGCTGAGCACTCGATATGCCAACCAGGCCTTCCCTTACCCCATGGGCTTGACCAATTTGGTTCTGATTCAGAAAACTTCCATAATGCGAAATCCATTGCATCGTTTTTTGTCTCATCAACTGTAATTCTGGCACCGGCAATAAGATCTTCTGTTTTTCTTTTTGATAGCTTTCCATAATCTTTGAATTTAGATACTGAATAATACACCCCATTTAGTGAAAGATACGCATAACCAGAATCGATTAATTTCTTGATTAAATCAATTATCTCAGTAATATTTTCTGTTGCTTTGGGATATTTTGTAGCACGTTTGATATTTAATCTGTCAAAATCTTCAAAATAGTTCTCGATGTATCTTTTGCTAAGTTCACTTGAATGAATTCCTTCCGTATTTGCACGATTGATTATTTTATCATCGACATCGGTAAAATTCTGTACAAAGTTAACCTGATACTCATGCATTTCTAGAAATCTTCTCAATACATCAAAGATTATGATGGTCCTTGCATGACCAATATGTGATTCGTCATATACTGTCACTCCACAAAGATATATTCTGATATTCTTTGATTGAATTTCCTGCTCTGTTGTAGTCAATGTGTCGTAAATTCTCAATTGTTACTCTTCACAGTCCCTTGGGCATTATTCTTTTGTGTTCGCTATTTTTGTAGAGTTGTTGTATTTTCATAATTTTTTCATTACTGATGCTTGTCTCTTGATGAATTCTCTCCAAACTCATTTTTTTATCCAATAAACAATACAAAACACAATCTATTTCTTCATACGACGCACCAATTTCATCTTCGGCCAAATGACCAGACCAGAGATGTGGGCTACTTTTTTTTGAAATTATTGACTCGTTAATTTGTAAGTGTTTTGCAAGATGGCGAACCTGTGTTTTGTATAGTGACGCAATCGGCAAAACATCTGCAGAACCATCTCCAAATTTGGTAAAATACCCTATGAGAAATTCTGATTTATCGCTAGATCCTAAAACCAGATATTTTCGGAGATTGGCATAATAGTATAGTAAATTTGCACGGATTCTGGCGCGAAGATTTCCTAGTGCTCGTTGATTTGGTTCTAAAATATTTGCAAATTGTGCATGGATCATACTAATATCGATTAATTTGTAATCGATTCCAAGATAATCCACTATTCGTAATGCATCCTCTGTCTCCTGTTTGGGAGAAATTTTACTATCTGGCATGATTAGTGCAATTGAATTTTTCTTAAATGATTTAGAACAAATGTGAGCAATTACGGCCGAATCTATACCGCCAGATAACCCAAAAACAAATCCACTAGAATTATCAATTTGCTTTCTTAGAAAAGTTTCAATATAGTTTTCTATCTGTGAGTAATTTTGTGTTATAATTTCATTGAGAATTTTTTCCAATGTTATGAATTTGTCCAGTAGATTAAAAATCGTATCTAGATGTCTATGTAAATGCCGTCGTTTCTTGCTTCAACATTATATGTCTGGAGCTTGACTCCCTTTAGATAATCCAAGAGTTCTCCCGTTTTAATATCATAATGCCAAAAATGCAGTGGACACTCTACCACACACCCATTTAACTTACCTGGTGCAATAGACCCATCTTGGTGTACGCATAGAGCATCAATACCATGATAGCCATCCTGATTAAATATTGCAATTCTTTTTAGACCTACTTTGATTTCAATTCCTTTTCCCTTTTCAATAGAGTCCTTTTCAGCTATTTTTTGCCAGACCAATAATCTGCTCAAATTTTTGGTGGTTATTTACTTTATTGTCCACAAAGATTTTTTAGTCTACAAAATTTGCCTCGATTGTTGAGTAAAGTAAAAGATGAAAGTTTGGCTGAACAGGGTAAAATGTCTTATGAATGGGCTAGAAGCCATATGCCTATTTTAGATAAAACGATTAATCGCTTAAAGAAATCTCAACCTTTCAAAGGACTAACATTGGGATTTTGTCTTCATATAACTAAAGAAACATCTGTATTATTGATCGGTGCAAAAGAACTCGGTGCTGAAGTGGCAACATGTGCAGGAAATCCACTCACGACACAAGATGATATTGCGGCATTTTTGGCATCAGAAGGAATTCACACTTATGCATGGAATGATGAAACAAATGAGGAATATGATTGGTGTATTGAACAAGTTTTGAATCACAATCCAGTAATTGTTACCGACGATGGTGCGGATATGAATGTCAAATTACATTTTGATAAAAAATTCAAAAATCTGAAAGTTCTAGGTGCTACTGAAGAAACAACTGCAGGCGTGAATAGAATTAAGGCAATTGAGAAGAAAGGAAAATTACGATATCCTGTAATTGTTGTAAATGAAGCTTATACAAAACACATGTTCGATAATAGATATGGCACCGGGCAATCCACAATTGATGGATTTTTACGCGCGATGAATCTTTTATTTGCCTCAAAACGCGTTGTAGTTGCAGGATATGGATGGGTAGGACGTGGGGTTGCAGAAAGAACTCATGGAATGGGATGTAAGGTGATAGTAACTGAAGTAGATCCTGTTAAGGCATTGGAGGCACATATGGATGGATTTGAGGTCATGACTATGAGTGAGGCTGCAAAAATAGGTGATATTTTCATCACATGCACAGGAATGAGGGATATAATCACCAAAGAGCACATTATGAAAATGAAAAATGGCTCAGTTATGGGAAATGTAGGCCACTTTGATGTTGAAATAGATTCAGAATTTTTGCTCAACCAATCCAAATCTGTTCGAGAGGTAAGGCCAAATCTTGATGAATGTGTTTTACAAAATGGCAAGAGAGTCTATCTTGTTGGAAAAGGCAGACTTGCAAACTTGGTAGCTGCCGAGGGCCATCCACCAGAAGTAATGGCACAGTCATTTTCAAATCAGATCTTATCCATTCTTTATCTTTTGAAAAATCACAAAAAAATTGGTAAAAAAGTCATCACCGTTCCAATAGAACTTGATACGCAGGTTGCTGCTGATGCATTAGCGGCATTTGATGTCAAAATAGATCATCTTACGAAAAAACAAATTGCATACAGAGAGAATTGGTAACAAAGCTTCTTAAACGATAAAAATTTAATTCATCCAAATGAAAAATCGCGCAATTATTACTAGTGCCTTACCATATGCAAATGGAGAAATTCATCTAGGTCATGTTGCATCAACGTACCTACCTGCAGATGTGACTACAAGATTTCTCAAGCAGAATGGAGTTGAAGCATATTATGTGTGTGCATCAGATGATTTTGGCACACCGATACTAATTGCAGCTGAAAAAGAAAAGAAAACTCCACAAGAATATGTTGCTCATTGGAATAAGAGAGATTATGAAGATTTTTCTGCATTTGACATTGACTTTGATTTGTTTTATAGAACCAGCTCGCCAGAAAATATCGAGTTTGTAAGGTATGTTTTTGATAATCTAAAGAATAATGGGCACATCTATGAATCAGAAATCATCCAGTTTTATTGTAAAAATGATAAAAAATTTCTACCTGATAGATATGTGATTGGAACTTGCCCGTATTGTCAGGCAGGAGATCAATATTCTGATCTATGTGAAAAATGCGGTCGAGTACCTGAAGAAATTCAAAATCCAAAATGTGCAATTTGTGGTGCCTCCCCAACTAAAGAAAAAACGACACATTATTTTTTTAGATTAAAAAATTTTGGAGAACCACTGTTCAAATGGTTAGATGAAAATAAAAATCTGCAAAAAGATGTTAAAAAATACGTCCAGAATTGGATATCTTCTGGACTCGTTGACTGGGATATTACTCGTGATATATCTTGGGGTGTTCCAATTCCTGGGGATGAATCTAAGGTTTTCTATGGTTGGTTTGATAATCATCTTGCATACATTTCTTCTACGATAAAGCTACTAAATGATAAGGGAATAGATGGAAAAGAATTTTGGAACTCTGCAGACATTTATCATTTCATTGGAAAAGATATTGTCTATCATCATTACTTGTTTTTACCAGCAATGCGTTTGGGAATAAACTCTGAATACAAATTACCTGACTATATTCCAACTCGCGGACATCTAACCCTACAATCTAAGAAAATCTCCAAGAGCAGAAATTGGTATATTGGCTTGAAAGAATTCTTAGAATTCTATCCTGCTGATTATCTGAGGTATTATTTGATTTCTATTAATCCATACTCGCAAGATGATCTAAATTTTGATTGGGATGATTTTATGACTCGAATAAATTCTGAATTGATTGGAAATTTGGGTAACCTTGTCAATCGTGCACTGGGATTTACCAAAAAAACATTCAATGGTATTGTCCCAATTCCTGCCGTCTATGATGAGAAAGACAAGGAAGCTGAATCAAAGATAAGATCATTGGCTTTTGAACTATCTGAATTAATAAGGCAAAATCATCTTGATAGAGCCCTCAAAAAAATTATGGATTTCTCTGGATACTTTAATCAATATTTTCAGCATAAGGAGCCGTGGAAAAAAGGACCGGGGACAGAAACATGCGTGTTTTTATCAGTTAATGCCGTTTATTCAATTTCTATTGCACTCTGCCCATTTTTACCAAAATCCGCACAAAAAATTTGGGAACAGCTAGGAATGTCTGGCAAAACCTCATCAAAACCTTGGAACTCTATTTCTGAAATGGAAATGAAATCTGAACACCAGTTAGGTGAAATTACACCAGTCTTTACTCGTGTTGAAGAATCTGATATCAAAAAGCGTAAAGAAAAATTTGAAACAAAATAAAAGAATTCCAAAGATCTCTACTAGGGGTTTTTACGATCTATCTAATGGAAAAGTTTTAAAAAATCAAAGATATGTCTTATTCCCAAAAAACTTACTTGATGTTCTCAAAGACACACAAGAAATCACAATCATGATTCATGGATTACGTAATAATGAATCTGGTGCATCTGCCAAATTTCAAATTGCTCGAAAAAAGCTAAGGGAATTAGGTTATCAATATCCGGTTTTAGGTTTTAGCTATGACTCTAATACCAAAGGGGTCCAATACAAATCACGTGAAAGATACGCAACCCAAGTGGGAATAGTAATTGCAAAGAAAAATGGTAAAAATCTCGCGAGATTTATTATTGATGTAAAAAGAAAATCACCTTTGATCAAAATAAGACTAATGGGCCACTCTTTAGGTTCCCAAGTTATTTTATCAACACTTGAAGAGCTTAAAAACAGGCAATTCATCCAAGCGGCGTATGTTTTTGGTGCATCCATTCCATCTGATTCTTTAGGGCAAAAAAAATATCGGAATATAATTAAGAATACAATAAAGGAAAAGTTCGTAAATTATTATAGCAAATTTGACAATGTTTTAAAATATGCTTTTGAGCAAGAATTAATTCCAAAACCGTTGGGATATGTTGGAATTAACACTAGAACTGTAGGCAAATATTCGCAAAAACACGTTCATCCTAAAAATCACAGATTTGTCAGCTATGCAAAAACTATCAAATCATATCCATAATCTCTGAATATATTGAAGTGAATTTGTCGTAGTGTATGGCTAACTCAGTGAATTTTGTGGTTTTAGGTGATCAAAACATTGCTGGTAATCTAGGAAAAAAGGGAACGGCTACAGATATGACAATGTATGATAAAAAAGAATCCGGAGTAATTCGCACATATACCACACCTAGTGGGTTTCCTGATAAAATACAACCATTACTTCAAACTATTAACTTGGCCGAGCATGTAATATTTCATATCGATAAACTTGACAAATTTGTTGGTGAACAAATTGTCGCATTAGATATGCTTCAAAAAAAATCTGGACTGCTATCATACACATATGATGTTGATGAAAACATGCTCAACACAATGATAAAAAATACTGTTTTATCAAATTATCCAAAAATTCAACAGGATAAGATAAAAGAAGAATCTGACAAATTAACTAAAATTTCTCAAGACGGAAGTGCACGTGTTGTAATTGATCATTGTTTTGATGTTAAAGGTGTAGGTACTGTAATTCTAGGTAAAGTGGAGAGAGGTAAAATCAAACAATATGATACACTCAAATTATTGCCATCCGGCATTGACGTTCTCATAAAATCAATACAAATGCATGATGATCCCGTTGATGAAGCCATATCTCCTGGCAGGGTTGGGTTGGCAGTAAAAGGTGTCACCCCTGAACAAGTTGGTAGAGGAGATTTACTATGTGCTCCCGGTCCAGAAATAATATCTAATGAAATTGAACTGGAATTTTCCAAGAGTCCTTTCTACAAAGGCGATATTGCGCCTAATCAAATGTGTCTAGTTAACATTGGGCTGCAAATTAAACCAGCTAAATTTGCTTCAATTACTCCACTAAAACTATTACTTGAAAAACCAGCAGTTTGCAATAAAGGAGATATCTGTGTGATCTTAAAGCCAGAATCAACTAGTATTAGATTGCTAGGTAGTGGCAAAATTAAATAAAAATTAGCGTATTACAGTATTATCATATGAAAGGCCTAAGAGCATGCCCGATTTGTACTTCATGTGGTTCTAAAAAATTTGAGCGACTAGATGGAAATGAGCCAGTTAGGGTTAGATGCCTTTCGTGTGGTCTGGTTATTTCTATTTGATTTTTGATGGTTTTTATTGTCTATATTTTGAAATCGTACTATGGCAAAGACTTGGAAGGATACCGATATCAAATTAGAACCTATTAAAAATCAGACAATTGCTGTTATTGGTTATGGAATTCAGGGGGATGCCCAAGCAAATAATCTCAAGGATTCAGGACTCAATGTCATCGTTGGATTAAAACAAGGCACTCCAACTTGGAACAAGGCAAAATCTGATGGTCATTCCGTCATGTCTGTAGCAGAGGCTACAAAAAAAGGAGACATTATTCATATTCTAATTCCAGACATGGTTCAATCCCAAGTTTACAAAGATGAAATTTTACCAAATCTCTCATCCGGCAAGGCACTATCATTTTCTCATGCGGCGGCAATTCAATGGAATTGGATCAAGGCACCTGAGAATGTTGATGTCATAATGGTGGCACCTAAAGGCCCTGGCTCTAAGGTAAGGGAAACATATCAGCAAGGTTTTGGCACGCCTGCAATTGTTGCAGTGTATCAGGATAAAACTGGAAAAGCATGGGATAGAGTCCTAGCAATTGGAAAGGGAATTGGTTCTGCACGCGCGGGATTAATACAAACAACTTTCAAAGAAGAAGTTGAAACTGATTGGTTTGGTGAACAAGCAGATCTTTGTGGTGGCTGTGCATCAATGGTTACAAATGCATTTGAGACACTGGTTGAAGCAGGATATCAACCAGAAATTGCGTATTTTGAGGTATTACACGAACTCAAACTTATTGTTGATATGATTCAGCGTTACGGCATTAATGGAATGTGGAGGCGTGTATCAGAGACTGCAAGATATGGAGGATTAACACGTGGACCTATGGTTATGGATAAAGAAAACAAGGCAAAGATGAAAAAAGTTCTAGACATGATTCAAGATGGAACTTTTAATGAAGAATGGATTTCAGAGTATCGTAAAAATGGTAAAAACGCATTTGACAAATACATGAAAGAGCTAGAGACTCACCAAATAGAGCAAGTTGGAAAACAAATGCGAAAAATGATGTGGCCTGATTCTAAAGAATAATCAGAGTTTTCTTAATTTAGCAACACCGGAATTAATATGGTCAATTATTGCAGGTAATGGTGAACCTGGTCCAAAAACCTTTGATATTCCTGCTTTTTCAAGACCTTTTCTGTCATCATCTGGTATGACTCCTCCACCGACAACTAGAACATCCTTCAGACCTTTCTTTTGTAATTCCTTTACAACTCTTGGAAATAAAGTTCCATGCGCACCATTAAGTAAACTTAATGCAACCGCATCAACATCCTCATCTTCAGCTATCTGTGCGACGCGTTCAGGCGTGGCAAATAGTCCGGAATAGATTACTTCCATTCCTGCATCTCTAAATGCTCTGCATAATACAAGGGCACCTCTATCATGACCGTCCAAGCCTAATTTTGCAACTAAAATTTTAATTCTTCTAGAGGATAGTTTTTGTTTCAATATGATTCGATATGTATATTCTATTTTAAAAACTTCCGATTTTACTTTTTATGTGTGGATTAGTATTTGAGCAATTTATGCTAATGTAAAACTAGTCAAGTTTCATATTGTGAAATATGCTCAAAAGAGTTCTTTGTATTTTACAAGTCAAGTCAATAAATACAGAATCGGCCATACAATAACCGTCTTTTGCTTTGTTAATGTTTGAATTCTCTAGTTGAATATCTTTCATGTATGATAGTCTGAGGTCTGTTCCTGTAAGATCTACTCTGATGAGTCTGGCTCCGCTTAAATCTGACATGTATAAAGATGAATTCGTCAAATCCACTCTGTACATTTGTACTCCTTTCAAATTTGACCAAGAGAGATCAGAATTCCTAAGAGTAGTATAGCCAAATCTTGAACCTGAGAGATTCGCCCCACTCAAATTAGAATTTGACAAATCCTTTCCAGAAAAATCTAAAATCAGATTAGAGTTTTTAAAATTTGAATTTTTTAGGTCAACTCCTGATAAATTAACATCATTGATGTATGTTTGACTAAAAATTGCACCTGTGATTTTAGAATTTAGCATATTAGTTTTATCTAAAACGGCGCCATGAAAATTAACATCATATAATATTGAACTTTGTAAATCTGAACCTGAAAGATTGACTCCGGAGAGATTTGCACCAGAGAGATCAGTAAAGCTAAGATTAACCCCTGAAAGATCCATTCCTGATAGATTGATACCTCTCAGATTACAATTTTTAGAACTATTAATCATCTTGAAAAGATCATGCCCCTCAATACATGATTTTAAAAGATTTTTAGGATTCTTTAAATTAGTTTCATCAGAAATTTGATATGAACTTGGAATGACAAGTGCCATTACCAAAAACAAACAAATCAATAAAAATCTCATAAATTTGTCGTAAAAAGCACATGATTTATTGTTATGACTACAAGAAAAAGATCTGTAAGTTATGTAGATATTTG
>OMIR01000018.1 GCA_900299125.1 Nitrosopumilales archaeon
AACTATTACAATGCCACTCCTGATCTAATCGGAATTCAAAATCTGAACATTCCAGTGATCTCAAAAACTGGGGATCCGCACTATGCAAAAAAGCTAAAGCAATTTCAGTATCACGAAAAGTTCAAAATCGATTATTATTTCAATTTTATGGCAGAAAAATATTTTCATAAATTTTACCCAAAAGACTTCAAGTACAAAACCATCGTTCTGGGACTAGAACCTTCATTATATCAGAATGTGCCCCAGTTCAAAGATCGAATAAAAGACAAGATACTAAATACCGGACAAGTCGGAAATATCAAACTAAAATCAAGAATAGCAAACAGAATACTTCATCCGAGAAGATCTAATTGGTATTTCTACAAACTTCGCACTCTTTGTAATCAACTTCCATATGTAGAAAAACAAACTCTGGGAAAGGAGGATCCTAAAAAGAAACAAGAAAAGTTCTTGGGCAATAGTTACCCATTACTTCTCTCAAAATATAGGGCCGCGATTGCAGCAACCACATTTTATCCTACTACAAAATACTGGGAAACAACATGTGCGGGATGTCTTACATTCATGGAAGTAACCGATCTCAATTATGGTGACTATCTTGGATTTGAGGATGGAAAAACTACCATATTTATCAATGAAGACAATTATCAAAACAAGTTCCAAGAATACTTGCAAAACCCAGATGATCCTAAATGGGAGAAGATTGCTAGTGAGGGAAGAAAATACGTACTAAATAATTTAACTAATGAAACTGCCGTAAATTCTTTAGTATCCCTGATAAAGGATGTCATCAGGTAATGGCCAACGAGATTAAAACAGTAATTACTGCCGGAGGGATAGGAACCAGACTGCTTACTGCGACCAAGGAAATTCCAAAAGAAATGCTTCCTATCTATGCATTGGACTACAAAGGACAAATATGTATGCGACCGTTATTTGAGCAGATTTTTCATCAAGCCTTTCTCATGGGAATACGAAAATACTGTGTAGTAGTTGGGAAACAAAAAAGAACAATCGAAGATCATTTCACTCCCGATTTTCTCTTCATTAACAAAATGCTATCAAATGAAAATGCCGTTGTAAATGATCTAAAAATTCTCTATAAACGCATTGCTGAATCCTCAATACATTGGGTAAATCAAATTGGGACACACGGCTTTGGACATGCTGTACTTATGACTGAAACATTTGTAGGAAATGACGAATTCATAGTGTTGGCAGGAGATACATTGATTCTCTCCAAAAGCATATCACCATTACAAAAAATAATCGATACAAAACTGGAAGGAGAATACGATGCAGCAATTCTGGTCAGACAGGTACATGATCCAAGAGCATTTGGCGTAGCGACTCTTGTAAAAGAAAATAATGAATTAATAATAAAAAAAGTTGTGGAAAAGCCAAAAAATCCTGAAACAAACATTGCAATAATGCCAGTATATAGATTCAAACCATCGATATTCTCAATGCTAAAAGAAATCAAATATGGAAAAAACGAGCTACAACTAACAAGCGGTATTCAAAAATTAATTGATAATGGTGGAAAGATCAAAGCTATCATGTTGACTAAATCAGATATTGTATTGGATGTAGGAACTCCGCACTCATTTTATGAGGCACAACAATTATCCATGAAGAATGTAAAATTGAGTCCACGGTAAACTATGCTAGGATAATTCTATGAAACAACTAGAAAAAATTTTAGTCGTTGGAATGGGCTTTGTAGGTTTAACACTGGCAGTATTTCTTGCATCAAAGAAGCTTACTGTGATAGGAATAGATACCGATGTCAACAAGTTAGAGATGCTAAAACAAGGAATTGTCCCCTTTTACGAACCAAGACTAGATCAGGCATTAAAAAACTCTTTAAAAAAATCGTTAACGTTTACCAACAAACTCTCTGATATTGATGGTGCAGATATTGTCTTTGTGACAGTTGGAACTCCTCCCATGAAAGACGGAAGTATAGATCTACGTCACATAAAATCTGTATCTGAACAAATCTCACAGTGGTGCAAACATAGTGACATACAACCAATAATTGTGTACAAAAGCACAATTCTTCCTGGAACATTTGAAAATGTAATCAGACCGATATTACATTCCTTGTCTGAAAATGTCATAGTTAATCCAGAATTTCTAAGAGAAGGCTCTGCTCTACAAGATACAATTGATCCGCATGTAGTAGTAATTGGGGGCAAATCAAAACCTGCATTATCCTTACAAAGGTTTTACCAAAAGTTATACTCTACAAAAACCCCGATAAAGATAACGACTGCAACTACGGCAGAGCTGATAAAATATGCGAATAACTCATTTTTGGCAGCTAAAATTAGTTTTATCAATACGATCGCTAACATATGTCAAAGATTTCCTGGCACTAATGTGGATGATGTAGCTGAAGTCATAGGACTTGATCCTCGTATAGGTCGTCTATTTCTAAAGGCTGGTCCTGGCTATGGAGGTTCATGTTTTCCAAAAGATGTACAGGCATTGCTCTCATTAACCAAAAATCTTGATACTGGGTCTGATTTTTTGAATGCCATACACAAAACCAATGTGGACCAAATTGAAATTGTGCTACAATTAATCACCAAAAACGTAAAACCGCTAAAAAACTCAACGATTTCGTTGCTGGGTTTGGCATTCAAAGAAGACAGTGATGATGTACGAGAGTCAGTCTCAATTAATCTAATAGAAAAACTCTTGGCAAAAAAAGTAAACATCAAAGTTCATGATCCGAAAGCTATTGACAATGCAAAATCCATTTTCAAAAATAAAATAACATATTATTCTGATGTGTCTGATTGTTTAAAAAATTCAGACTGCGCTGTTCTCTTAACCCCATGGAAACAGTATTTATCATTATGTGATGAATTTTCTAAAATGAGGAATCCCATTCTAATCGATACAAGAAGATTATTGGCAAACAAGAAGCTATCAGTAAAATATATCGGCCTAGGAA
>OMIR01000019.1 GCA_900299125.1 Nitrosopumilales archaeon
TGATGTAATAGGATTGACTGTAGTTCGTTTTTGGTTTTTGTTTCCAAATTTTTTATCAGATTCTTAGTTTCCAAATCCAGTTCTTCTTCTAGTTTTTTGGATACTTGTGGGGCCTCTCCCAGTATGTCTTGTAGTGTGTAATTTTCAAAAACTTGAAGCTCCAAATTCACCATATTCTTAGGCAAAATTCAATTTTATAAAAAACTATTTTTGAATTTCATTGTACGCTAGAGAGAAAGATCTTAGTCAATTAAATAATATTTTTGACATAAAAGAATCTGGGTATTGCAGGAGATTATTGATATAATCAGCTGTCCTCATGGACTTAATTTGGATTGTAATAATCCATGTTACTTATATTGGTAGAATTTTTTAAGCTCCAATTTGAGTTTCTAAAATCTTAAAATGGAAAACTATCGGGTTCATCTTTTTATCCTTTTAAATATTATTAATTAAAATTGAATAATTATACACCATATGACTTGAGAAGCATTTCTATCAAAAGTACACCAGAGTTTATTGAGGTAATTGTGAGTACACGTATTTAGATGTCAATCCTACAGTAAATATCTTACATCAACAACTTTATCATATATGTCATTAAATTACTTGATTTTTGAATGTGCAATATTCATAATTTGAGGAGTTGAATTATTGACCCACTCCGTAATGTTCCACCATTTCCATAACGATGTTCATCAACCATCACAAGGAAGTCTTAGTGCAGCAGGCTTTAGAGATATGCTGAATTGGTTATCACAAAGATATTCGATATTGGGTGCAAATGAGTATTTACAAAAATTTGAATCTGGAACTATATGCAAATCTGATATTTGTTTGTCATTTGATGACGCATTAAAGAGTCAATATGATGTTGCGATTCCCATACTAGAGGAGTTTAATTTGGATGGGTTTTTCTTCGTATATTCCAGTGTATTTACTGATAAGCCTGATTTTTTAGAAATTTATAGATTTTTTAGAACTACAGAATTTGAACATGTTGATGATTTTTACTCGGAATTTTTTAGACTTGTAGAAGAGTCTGACAGAAATAAATACAGACTGGCTGTAAAAAATTTTTTAAATCTTGATTATCTTTCTGAATATAATTTTTATACCGAAAACGATAAGTGGTTTAGATATCTCAGAGATCAATTCCTAACTCTGAACAAATATCATAGTATAATGAACAATATGATAACTAAAAAAAACTTTAAGGTCGATGAGGTAAAGAAAAAATTGTGGATGACCGAAGATAACTTGAAAACGATTCATAAGAAAGGACATGTAGTTGGTTTGCATTCATATTCTCACCCAACTCAAATGAGCAGACTGTCTAAAGAAGAGCAATTTAACGAATATAAAAAGAATTTTGAACACCTCTCCAGAATAATTGGAAATCGAATCGAAACAATGTCCCACCCCTGCGGTGATTACAACAATGATACTCTCCAAATATTAAAAGAGATGGGTATAAAAATGGGATTTCGTTCAAACATGGGAATTATTAGCATAAAAACCCCGTTGGAAGTCCCTCGGGAAGATCATGCAAATATTTTCAAAGAGATGTATTCATGAAAGTTACCATATTCAGCAGTAATCAACCTAGACATCTCAATCTAGTAAAAGAATTTAGCCAGATTGCCGATGAAGTGTTTTTTGTCAATGAAGTAAACACTGTATTTCCGGGACAGGTTACAGACTTTTTCCAAAAGTCCGATGTCATGAAAGCGTATTTTTCTCATGTTATTACATCAGAAAAATACATCTTCGGAGACATTAGATTTCTTCCAAAAAACGTTAGAACGTTAGCAATTAAATCTGGTGATTTAAATCAATTAAATAGTATTCAGTTGAGAGATGCGATATCATCCGACTTGTACATAGTTTTTGGAGCAAGTTATATCAAAGGGTGGTTAGTTGATTTTCTAGTCGAAAATAGAGCAATTAATATCCATATGGGTTTGTCACCATATTATCGCGGTTCATCTTGTAATTTCTGGGCCATGTATGATAATAATCCCGGATATGTTGGAGCAACAATCCATCTATTAAGTAAAGGGTTGGATAGTGGAAACATGTTGTTTCATTGTGTTCCAAAGCCGATCCGAGGAGATACACCATATGATTTTACAATGCGTGCTGTATTGGTTGCACAAACCGGGCTACTAGAAAAGGTCAGGAAAAATGAAATATTTTCTATGGAGTCAGTAACACAAGATAAGTCTCAGCAAATTCGCTATACAAAAAATAATGAATTTACTGATGCTGTTGCGCAAGATTTCATGAGTAGGGCAATTAAGATGGAGGATACCAATTTCGTTTACCCTAATTTGTTAAATCCTTATTTTCGATAAATTTTTTAAAGATAGTTTTGATTGGATAGTTTTACTCTATAAATCAGAGATTTCTACGATTAGTGTTGTCAGGATTATATCCATTCTAGTAGAAAATCGATTTCCCAAAAGCCTCGGTATGATAGAGCGGGTCTGGTGGGATTCGAACCCACGACATAAGGATGTCTCCAAGTTATTTTAAGAGTCCTTCGCTCTACCTGGCTGAGCCACAGACCCAACAAGCAAAAAACAA
>OMIR01000020.1 GCA_900299125.1 Nitrosopumilales archaeon
ACATTTTCTACACAACTGTCCCTCAAGTTTCCACTCGTTTTTGGGATTGTATCTAAAAAAACTCAGACGCACTCCACAGATAGAACAAAATTCCTTTTTTTGGTTAAAATCTGACTCTTTAAGATCAAAGCATTTTTTGCACAACAAACCTTCCATATCCCATTGCCATCGTGGTTCCCATAGATCTGTTATTTTTTCCACAGTCCCACAACTAACACATTTTTGCCTAAAAGTACCATTATAGTACTGCTCCATTGTTTTCATATAGCAATCAGTACAAAGGTGCCCTTCATCTATACTCCATTCTCTTTTTGGTTTATGTTTGTGCTTTGTCTCTTTTTTACATATCACACAAGTCACTGGTTTTTTATCAAAAATACCCATCAATTTCAATAAAGTGGATCTTTTAAAAAATGTAAGCATAAAAAGAATAGTAGAAACCTTAGATTTCTCTTAGGATCTTCTCTACTGCTTGACCTGCATCTACCATGCCGTTGAGTTTTGCAATCTCTTCTAGCTTTTTGTATTGGTCTGCAGTCAAGCAAACTGGCATCGTTCTTTTGGCCATGCAAAACACTGTCATGTTAATTTTATATCCTTTGCGTTCAAAATGTTTGATCCAAAATGATCTCAAACAATATTTGTCCCAAAAAATCTCATGTATGTAATTGCCTAAAAAACGTCAAATTCTAGTCATAGGAAATAATGAGAATGGCTCAACACCTGAGCTAGAAAAACTAGCATATGATGTTGGAGCTGAAATTGCAAAATCCCAGTCGGTTCTAATTACTGGTGGTCTAGGCGGAGTAATGAAGGCAGCATCTAAAGGAGCACATGATGCAGGTGGACTAACCGTTGGAATAATACCTCAAGATAATCCGTCTTTTGCAAACGAATTTTGTGATATTGTTATACCTAGTGGAATCGGGTTATCTAGGGATTTTCTCAATGCATTATCTGCCGACGGTGTTATTATTGTTGGAGGTGGGTCTGGAACATTGTCTGAAACATGTGCGGCATACATGTACAAAAAACCAATTGTCGCACTAAAAACATCAGGCGGAGTGGCTACTCAATATGCTGATCAATATCTAGATCACAGAAAAAATGTCAAAATCATTGGAGTAGACACACCTCAAGAGGCTGTAAAATATATTCTGAGCCAAATTAGACTCTGAATGAAACTCACAACTAGAGTTTTAAGCAAATCATGCGATTGGATAATCAGTGAAAAATGACTAAAACAGAATCTGAACTATATGGAGAGCTTGCTCAAATTGAATTTGAAATTATACTGAAGATTAAATCACTCATTAATCAAAAATGGAGCTCTCCAAACATCCAAAAAGAAATTGAATCATTAATTGCTGATTTAGATGAAATTTATCATCAGTTGGATAAATTAGAAGACAAGAGCTAAATTAGATACTTGAAACAAAAAACATCAAACTAGTATTTCATTGCATTGATACTAGTAACGGGTCTGGCTCGTAAAATGCACCATATTTTTTTGCCAAACTGTTTAACTCGTTTACAATATTTTTAATGCCTATTTCTTTTGCAGAATCAAAGATTGGTTTTCTTAATCCAAGGCCTAACTGAGCAGCCTTTTCAATTTCAGCAATATCACTTGCTTTGTTAGAAACTAACCAAGCTGCATTATTTAGAATATTTGCCGCAAGAGAAATCGGGTTGCATTTTTTTGCAAGTGTTTCATCTAATTGAACTCGCTCATATTTCTCATCAGAATACTTGTAAAATCCCTCTCCTGATTTCTGTCCTAATTTTTTTTCATTGTAAAGCTTTTCGACATCAGGATGCGGAAAGATAACTTTTTTGTCTCTTATCTGCAATTCAATAGTGGCCTTGTGAATTACATCCATACCTGTAAAGTCTGCTAGCTCAAATATGCCCATTGGGAATCCGAGATTGAATTTTACTGCCGAATCAATTTCTTCCATTTTGAGATTCTCTCTTTGCTTTAACCAGCAGGCCTCATGGACCATTGGAATGAATAATCTATTCACTATGAAACCGGGTACGTCCTTTTTACAAATGACTGGCTCTTTTTTTACAGATTTGACATAATCTACGGTTAGATTGAGAATGTCTTGTCCTGTTTTTTGTCCAGGAATGACTTCAACTAATTTCATTAATTGTGGTGGATTGAAAAAATGAATTCCGATAAATCTTTCAGGTCTGCTAGTCGTATTTGCGATTTCAGTAATTGGTAATGTGCTAGTGTTTGATGCAAAAACAGTATTTTTGTTTGCAACCTGATCTAATTCAGCATAAACTTTTTTCTTGAGATCCATGATTTCAGGGACAGCTTCGATAACTAGGTCAGCTTGACTTACTGCCTCTTTTAAGTCGACTATCGTTTTGATTCGTCCCAAAATATTATCTGATTCTTGTTTTGAAATTTTTTCTTTAGAAACTAGTTTTTCTAATGACCATCTAATTTTTTCCATGGCTTTGTCCAAAAACTGCTGCTCAATGTCTCGTAGAACTACATTGTACCCAGACATAGCACTGACTTGGGCAATCCCATGTCCCATAATTCCAGAGCCTAAAACTGTGATATTCCTAACTGCCAACTAAACTGTTGAACAAGTATCTATTATAATGTATTTCGTGATTTCCTTTACAAAGAAATTGTAAAATATGTCAATTCTCAAGGATAGAGAATTACATGGACTGTATATTTTGCAAAATAGTTAGTGGAGAAATTAAAGCCAAAATAATCTCTGAATCAAAAAAATCTCTAGCGTTTTTGGATGCGTTTCCTTTGGCAAAAGGCCACACTCTGATAATTCCAAAGAATCATCACTTGAAAATACAAGATATGAGTAGAGATGAAAATACTGATCTATTTTCATTAGTGCATACTCTAGTTCCTAAAATTGACTCTATTAGCGGGTCTACTCTAGTTTCAGTTCATAATGGAAAAGAAGCAGGCCAAGAAATCCCACACGTTCATGTCCATTTGATACCTAGAACTAATTTTGATGGTGCGGGAGCTGTACATACAATGTTTAAACATAGACCAAAATTATCTGAGAAAGAATTTGATGAAATTTTAATAAAAATTAAAAGCTAATATGGATATAGTCTTTTTTTAGAATCTCTCTCTTCTACATGAATTGCCTTTGTAGGACATGTTTTTGCAGCATCTAAAATTTTCTCTGAACTAGCTCCATTTTGATTTATCACATTTGATTTTGGATTCATTTTTGATTTCTTGTCAATATGAAATACCTTTGGGGCGATTATTTCGCAACTGCAACATCCGATGCATAGGCTATGGTCCACACTTGAGAATAACTTTGGCTCTTTATCTTGGGTTATTTCAAAATCAAATGGATCCTTGGTCTGTTTAGCTTTCTTTGATTCGTAACCTTTCCAAAATTCATTTACATATTCTTGCCAAAAATTTGGATCTGCTTGTTCTGTTTCTTGTGTGAATTTACTCCAATCTTGTTCTGGAATTTTACCCTTACTGCGTGCACTCCAATTAGTCGATTGTCTGTTTTGCTCATTTCTAGGATTTGCATTATTTTTTTGACTTGACTTGGAAGCAGATTTGTTTATTTTTAGTGTGTTATATGCCTCAGTAATCAATTTGAATTTAATTCCATCTTGTTCGGAATCGTTTCTATCAGGATGTGATTCTAGTGCAAGTTTTCTATAAGCTTGTTTTATCTCATCGTGCGTCGCATTTGGTTTTAGATTCAAAATCAAATACGCTTGCCCAGAGTCCAACGATTTTAGTAACTAGTCATGATATTAAAAATTTGATTAGTTTTAGATTCATAATATGACTAAATCGTGCATCCAATCAGTATTAAATTCATAAAGAATCGTAAATTGAAAAATCAAATTCAATACAATGTAAATTCGCTTTGTTTTACTAAATCTCAGAAGAGAATCTTTGTGCTGCCGATACTAAGGATTTGACATCTCTATCCGTATGTGCATTAGAGAACGCTCCGAGTTTTCCTGGAAGGAAAAATATTCCGTCTTTTGCTATCATTTCAAAGTGAAATCTCTGCAGAGTTTTTGTATCGCATTTTGAAGCATCCTGTGCATTATTGATCTCTGAAATTCCTTCACGCACAAAATGTGTCATGAATAATGAATCCTTTCCAGTAGTAATGACTCTACCATCAAATGCTTTAGTGATTTTAATTCTTGCATCATCACCTAATTTTTTTATTTTTGTATAGATTGAATTATTTTTTCCAAGGAAATCAAGCGTAGCAGAACCAGCTGTCATTGTCATTGGATTTGCAGAAAAAGTCCCACCACCAATGTATGCTCTTTCTTTTCTAGAGAATGACTGTGTATCCGCATATCTCATTATTTCGTTTTTTGCACAAATAACACCAATTGGAAATCCGCCACCAACAATTTTTCCTAATGTGACAATATCTGGATCAAGACTCATCGTGCTATACAAGCAACCATTTCTGAATCTAAATCCTGTGACGATCTCATCTAACATGAAAAACGCATTTGCTTTTTTTGCATATTCTTGCAACCCTTTGAGATAATCTTTGGTTGCAGGAATGCACCCGGCTCCTCCAAGGACAGGCTCTATGATTATTCCGGCAAGATCATTTTTTACTGATTTTAAAACTCTAAGTGAATTTTCCAAGTCGTTATAAGGTATGGATAAAATGTGTTTTTCGTCTGTGAGTCCACTACTCTCGCTCTGATTGAATGGATAATTTACTGTCTTGAGTAGGTCAGTAGTATATCCATGCCAGCCACCATCGATCTTGGCAATGATTTTTTTCTTTGTGATTGCACGTGCAAGTCTTACTGCATACATTGTAGCCTCTGTACCTGTTGATACGTATCGAATCTTTTCTGCAACTGGAACTGCCTTGGAAATTTTCTCAGACAATTCTATGGTTTTTTTATTTACTGTGCCGTACATCCAACCCAAGTTTAATTGGTCTCTGACACTTGCATAGACTTGCTTTGCCCTGTGTCCTAAGATCAGACTCCAATGTCCCATCCAAAAGTCCACATACTTGTTAGAGTCTACATCGATGAGAAATTTTCCATTAGCTGACTTGGTAACAAATGGATATGGAGAAAAGAATCTAATGTTATGACTAACTCCGTTCACATGGAGTTTTTTTGATTTAGCAAATAGCTCTGCAGATTTTCTTGTATTTTTTTTGTATCTTGATTCAGTGTAGTCCAATCGATTCTTACTTTATATTGAGCAATATATTATTGATCGAAATTTCTTTGATTTTTGAAAAAAATATTGCATGGTTTATATGATATTCTCTTTGTTTTGACTTTGCATACGTAACGCTTTGGCGGCGCTTGTGATGAAGTGTGGCATTATGCCATTTTGTGATTTACGAGCCTCCAGTTACGCATACAAAATGAGGATTTGATCAAATGATCTAATCTGAGTATGTGAAGATTAGTGCATTCCGTCCAATTCCAAATGTAATTAATAGTAAACCAAGAATCCCGTTGATCCTGCGGGACCTGACTGCTATCGGATTGGTACTAAGCCATGCGAGTCGTTGTAGCAATACAAGGCGAACTGCTCAGTAACACGTAGTTAACCTAACCTATGGATGGGGATAACCTCGGGAAACTGAGAATAATACCCAATAGATCACAGTGCCTGGAATGGCCTGTGATTGAAATGATTTATCGCTGTAGGATGGGACTGCGGCCTATCAGCTTGTTGGTGAGGTAATGGCCCACCAAGGCTATAACAGGTACGGGCTCTGAGAGGAGGGGCCCGGAGATGGGTACTGAGACACGGACCCAGGCC
>OMIR01000021.1 GCA_900299125.1 Nitrosopumilales archaeon
CTTAAAAGAGACAGAACCAAAGTAGAATCCACACCGCTACTAAGAGCGATTGCAGTTTTTGTTTTTGTAGAACTTCTGATGGATTTTTTTATATTAGATATAATCAGAGATTCGGTGACTTCCGATACATTCTCTGTAGATCTTTCTAAAAAATCTCTCCAATTGGTTCGACGAATTTGAGGTTTTTTTGTCAGATTGTATCTTAATGTTAAAATGTATTTTATTGAGTTTGATGTAAGCGAAATTTTAGATCTTGCCACGTCCTAATCCTCGAAATATTAGGTTGGCCTTTTTTGCCGCGTGTTGGTCTACTACTCCTCTTGAATCTACAACAATCGGTGTTCGCATCCGTGTACTCAAAAATGTTGGTTCTAAATCGTGAAATTCTTTGTGTGCTGTGACAATGATGACAGCATCTGTATTTCTTAATGCATCAACCATATTGCTTTCGGTTTTTATTCCAAATACGGTAGTCGATTTAAAGTAAGGATCGTAAATTTTGATTTTAGTATCCTTGGCCAATAATTTTTCTACGATTGGCTCTGCTGGTGTTAACTGGATATCTTTGACATCTGGTTTGTAAGATACTCCCAGAAGAAGAACTTGGGAGTTTTTGATGTCTTTTTTAGCCTCTGAAAATCCGTCAATTAGCAAACCAATCACATGATCCGGCATTGATTCGTTGACTAGTCGTCCCGCTTTTACAATATTCAGGGTACCGTCTACTCTTTTTGCAAGATTAAGCATTTGATAAGAGTTAACTGGCAAACAAGGTCCGCCCACACCAGCGCCAGGATAATGAACTTGGAAGTTGTATTTTGTCTTTGCAGCCTCTAAAACCTTCATGACATCAACACCTATTTTTTCAAATAATACAGCTAATTCGTTTACAAATGCAATATTTATGTCACGAAAAACGTTTGTTGTCAGCTTTACTGCATTTGCGGTTTTGCAATCAGGCATCGGTATGAGATCTACAGTAAATACATGTCGGTAAATTTTTGTGATAATGGTTGCGGTTTTATCATCTAGTGCACCGACCAATCTGGGCAGTCTTTCAAAGTCGTTTAGTATCTGCCCCGGATTAGCAGTTTCTGGACAAACTCCAATCCCAAAGTTCTTTCCCGCCTTTAGTCGGTTGTCATTTCCTTCTATTATGGATATTAATTCATCTTCAACAAAACCCGGTTCGATAGTACTTTCCACAATAATCAATGAATCCGGTGTCAGCAAATCATGTAGTTGTTTTCCTACAGATTTTAATGCGGAATAATTTGGAATGTTATTTTCATCCATCGGTGTAGGTAATGATAATAATATAACATCCGATATTGGAACAACTTCCTCAATTTTGGTCGTTGCGCTAAATTTTTTTTCCTTCATAACATTTTCGAATATTGTCCCATATCCAGGTTCATCTCTGAGAGGAAACAAGCAAGAATTTATTGTTGATACGAGCTCTGAATTTATATCTACACCAATTGTTGACAAACCCGAATTTGCAAATGACAGTGCTGTAGGCAGGCCGATTCTTCCAATTCCAATAACACAAACTTTGAGGTTGCCTGATTGAATTGATTGTATTAGCTCTGATGTGCTCATTTCCATGATTTTGTTCATAAATAACTCATCTTATTGTTTGGCTTTTCTAATTCTTTATTTAGTTTTAGATCCTCTCAAAACTTAAAGACGAGAAAAATTTACGACACATATGAAATTGGCAGTAACTGGCGGAGCGGGATTTATTGGGAGTTATTTGGCTAAAGAGATCACAAATCAAGGCCATACTTTGGTCATAATTGACAGTTTACTAAGAGGTAAGCTCGAAAATCTCAATCCGCTAAAAGATTATGAGTTTCATCAGATAGACATCAGAGATTATGAGAAACTAAAAGATTCACTAAGAAATGTTGATGGAATTTTTCATGAGGCGGCGTTGACAGATGTTCAAGAATCTTTTACAAGAAATGATGAATACATCGATGTTAACGTTAGAGGTACCGAGAACATATTCAAGATAGCAAAAGAATTTGGGATCAAAGTTGTATATGCAAGCAGCTCAAGTGTTTATGGCAATTCAGAAAGAATTCCAATTGCTGAAGATAGTAAGCGTAAGCCAATAAACCCGTATGGAAATACAAAATTAGAGGATGAGTTTTTAGCAGAAAAATATACTCGGGGTGGGGTTTCCATCATAGGGCTCAGATATTTTAATGTCTATGGAAGAGGGCAGACTGGTTCGTATGCGGGTGTAATTACAAAATTCATTAATCAGTTAAAAGAGAAAAAATCGCCAATAATTTTTGGTAATGGGGCCCAGATTAGAGATTTTATTTTCGTTGAAGATGTAGCAAAAGCAAATCTTGTGGCTATGAAAAGTACTATCAATAATGGATTTTTCAATGTTGGAACAGGCATCACAACATCAATTAATCATCTTGCAGAAACTATGATAGAGTTATCAGGCATGGGATTGATGCCTCAATATAAAAACCCACTTGAAGGAGATGTGCAGAGTAGCCAAGCAGATACTACATTGATCAAAAAAATTTTAGGTTGGAAACACATCACAGAATTAAAAGATGGTCTTGCAAAGTTTTTTCCATTATCTAATTAGATAATTTTTTATAAAGTTCCACATATTTTGGTAATAAAACTTCCCATGTGAAATTATTCATAATAAAATCATATGCTG
Organism: Nitrosopumilales archaeon; assembly: GCA_900299125.1. Taxonomy (GTDB): domain Archaea; phylum Thermoproteota; class Nitrososphaeria; order Nitrososphaerales; family Nitrosopumilaceae; genus Nitrosotenuis. The sequence continues at coordinate 2,696 of OMIR01000021.1, forward strand.
TTGATGTCATTTTTTTAGTTTTACCGCTTTGTGTTAGTAACGAATTGACTGCATCAAGTAATGGTTTTGGATCATTTGGTGGTACAAGGATTCCAGTTACGTCGTTTTGTATTACATTAGGTATGTCACCTACGCTTGTAGCTACAACAGGAATTCGTAGAAAGAACGCTTCTTTGATTGTCTGTGGTAAGCTTTCCATCCTAGATGGTATCACTAGAATACTTGAAGCTTTAAGATGTTTCATTGCCAGCTCCCAAGGCATGTTTGTGCAATAGATGACTTTGCCTTGTATGTTCGGTTCGATGTTTTTTAGAATGTCAATGCCTTTTTCATAGCTGTCTCTCCCCACATATGCAACTTGATTTTCTATTTTTTTAACATCTGGGATTACATCGAATTTTTTAACATCTAATGGTGCAGGCAGATAAACAAAATCTAGTCCCAGTTTTTCTTTGTATATTTTTTGTACTAGCTTGGAATCAGTTGTGAGAATATCTGCAAGTCTCAATATTTTTTCCTCTGTTGCACTGATCAATGAACTAGTGGTAGCAGAGTGCAACGCATCTACTTGTTCCGAGTACACCCCATGAACAGAAAGTACTTTTTTCTTTGCTTTGATGAATTTCATGACTAACGCAGACGGTACATTCCATGCATGAACCACATCATATTTTTCACGATCAAGTGTTGCTTTTGCTATTCCAAATAACGCAAAGCTTGGATTTTTGATATTTTTGATAGGTATTTGTGGGACGCGCATTAGTTTTACATCAAAACCATGTTCTCGTAATTTTTCTGCGACTCTAAATGCATGGCCACCAACTCCCCCTTCATAACGCGGTGAGATGAAAAGAATCTTCAATGAATCAAAATTATTTGTATTATTTTAAAAGGTCTTGGATTATTTTACATCAATGCTTGCGATGCTTCGTGCATCATCTGGCTCTTTGCACAGCCAGCTGCAAGCTCGTCGCCTTTACCTCTTCTCATGAGGCCTCTGTACAAACCATCTTCTAGTTTGACACCTTCACGTTGCTCCCATTCTTCTACAGTGATAGAATATTTCTTTTGGATTCTATCCCTATACCATTCTGGAATTACATTGAATGCGCAGAATGGAATGATTCTAAGATCTGGAGTCAGATAGTGAATATCACATCTTTGTAGTCTTTCCAAGTCCTCGTTGTATTTGTCTTGGAAGTGCATCATGCCTAGGAATAATCCTTTGACATGCCAAGAGCCAACTGCATCAAATGATCTCTTCATTAGAATATTGCCAAACATCTTTGCCAAGTCTAGGCCTGCTGGTTGCTTTTTCTTGTCTACAAA
>OMIR01000022.1 GCA_900299125.1 Nitrosopumilales archaeon
TATATTTTAAAAATTTTTCTAGATTTTAATTTCAGAAGTCACTTGAATTATATTTTTAATTTTTTTGATACAAAATTCAATCTCTTCTTTTTGATTAAATCTACCCAGCCCAAATCTTATTGCAGAGTGACTGGAAGTTTCATCCAATCCAATTGCCAATAATACATGAGATGGTTCCACCATTTGAGTAGTACATGCAGAGCCTGCAGAGATTGCAATTTCTTTAGAAATAGAATTAATTATTGCCTTACTTTCAATGCCTGGAAAATTCACATTTAGATTATGTGTTAGTCTTTTTGAAGGATGCCCGTTTAGAACAGCTCCTAATTTTGCAAACTCTTCAAACATTAAATTTGTCCATTCTCTGAATCGTTTATTTTCTAAATCCATCTCTTTTTGAGATAGCTCCATTGCTTTGCCAAATCCTACGATTCCTGGGACATTAAGTGTACCAGAGCGAATATTTCTCTCCTGGCCTCCCCCATGTAAAATCGATTCAGGTTTTATTCTGGGTTTGACACCTCGAATGTATAGTGCGCCAATTCCTTTTGGTCCATACATTTTATGAGCAGACATTGACATCATGTCGATTTGCATTTTTTCAACATCCATTGGGATGTGTCCTACTGCTTGGGCTGCATCAGTATGAAAAAATACATCTCTTTCATGAGCGATTTTACCAATTTCTGCAACATCTGCAATTGTTCCAATTTCATTATTTGCAGTCATAATACTAATCAATACTGTTTTTTTAGTTATAGAATTTTTTAGTAACTCTAGATCAATTTCTCCATAGTGATTTACTGGAAGATACGTAACATCATATCCAAGATGCTCTAGATGTTTTGCAGTATCTAGTACTGCCTTGTGCTCTGTAAGACAAGTAATTAGATGATTTCCTTTTTCCTTGTATTTCTCCATTGTTCCAATTAGTGCTAAATTATTAGATTCAGTAGCACCTGAAGTAAAAATTATCTCATCATGTCTAGAACCAATGCCCTTTGAGATTTGCTCTCGAGCATTCTCAACTGCAACTGATGCCTCATATCCATAGGTATGGTCTAGGCTTGATGCATTCCCAAATTTATCACCAAAATATGGAAGCATTTCTTCTAGAACCCGTTGGTCTACAGGAGTAGTGGCATGATGGTCCAGATATATTGGAAATTTAATACCACTCATGACAATCTTTCATTTTTAACCATTGAGTTAAAGTCAGCCAAATCTTTTACTCTAGAGTACAATGCTATAGTGCCTCTGTTAAAATGAGCACGAAGCATTCTATTTAGATAAAGTTCAGGGTCTAGGCCATCATCTTTGAGTCTTTGAATAAAAAGTGCCAAAAAGATATTCTCATAATCTCCAAACAAAACTTGAGGATGAATTTCAGAGCCTTTTTCATCAAATTCATCTGGGTTTGGAACGGATGGGTCTTTTAGTGAAAGACATAGTGCAAATCTTCCAGTAATGTTTGGTGTTAGTCCCGTTCTGACTTTGAGCTGTCCTAAAAGATTTTGTGAGCGATAGCTCATCTTGAGTCGATTAAACTTCAACTAGTTCAACTCCATTTTCATCCCAAAAGTAATGATTATTCAGCCTGGTACTTCCCTTATCAGACAAGTACTGCATTGAATAAGAACGCGTAACATGAGGTAGCATTTTTTTATAATACGAGGCATCAATTTCGGCATTTGTTGAAAATATCACTACTTGGTGTGAAGCAATTGGGAAAAAGCCTTCAACTAGGTTTGTCCTGTGTTGCACGTCCAGTCTTGCAAGAGGAGTATCAATTAGGAATGGTAATGGTCTACCAGATGTTTTAGCCAAAGCCCACAATACTGCTGTTGCAAACATTTGCTGCTCTCCCTTTGATAACAAGTCCTTTGGAATTTCAATTCCGTCACTTCTAAAAAGATGGATCTCAAATGAATCCTTGTCTACTGTGATTTTTTCTATAAAATTCTCCTTGTGAATTAAAGTCTGTATTCCCTCTAGCATGTATTCTTCTAAAAGACTGATTTTTTTGAATCTTAGATGTTCAGAGTACTCAGTTAAGACATCAAGAATTTTCTCAGTAAGTTCTGCCTTTTCTTGGGATTTTTTATTTTTGTATTGTTTTGAGAGAGATTCACGCATTTTCACAGAAAGATGTCTTGATAGCGCATTTCTGCTGGATATTTGCTGCTCTATATGCGATACTTCAGATTCTAGCATTCCAAGTTTTTTGTTTAGTTCATTGAGTTTTGATACCATTGGGCCAATTTCATCGTCTTTTGGTGCATTGATTAGTGCAGTCTCTATTTTATCTAGCTCCAAACTAAATTCATTGAATTGCTGCGTTTCTGTCTCTAATTGTTCTAGAATTTTACCATTAGCTTCTAAAATAATTTCAGAGATAATCTGACTGTCTTTGATGGAAAAACCAAATATCATCTCTTTAGATGAGGATTGGGATGATATTTTCTGGTCAAATATTTCCATTATTCTATCTACTAGTTTTTCTTGGATTTTTGCATCTGAGGTAATATCTTTCCAGAAGGATTTGGATTCAATA
>OMIR01000023.1 GCA_900299125.1 Nitrosopumilales archaeon
TTTTAAGACCTGAAAATTAAAGGTTTAAAAATAGTCTGTAATAAAACTTTTATTTAATTCCTTTATTGTTTGATGATAACTTGCGTGGTCAGGAGGCCAAACGGTTTCATATCCAAAATCTCCTAATTGTTGAATGAAGTTGATATAATTACCTTGATAAGCGATATCATCACTATAATTTTTATATTCATTTAACCAACTATACAATACTTCTTTAAGATTTTTCGTAATTTCAAATTTGTATTGGTCTCCTCTACGATTAGGTTTTACTTGCCAGTTTCCTGATTTAAAATTATCAGCATATCCAGAACTTACAATTTTATTATAAATTTCTTCATAACATTGTGACCAATAAACATTTTCCTCCGCGTTACTATACGCTCTTTGTAAATCAAGTAAAACTTCCTCTAACTCATCCGACAAACTATTATTTTTGAACATAAGTTTTATGCAGAAATCGTCGTTCAATAATGAGTCAAGGGCAAAGTTACTCAATGTTATAGTGTTTTCACTTTTTTGCATTTTCAATAATTTAACAATAACGTGACTGACATCATATTCATCCTCATCAACAACCATTGTTTTACCTAATAAGGCTTTTTTGATAGCCATATTTACCAGATAAGCATTTTCTGATGTTAGTTCACTATAAACTTCATAAGGGTTATGGTTGTAAGACTCCCAATACTCCCAACTATCAAAATTACCACTCAACATTTTTTCTATGAGTTTTTTGGACATTCCATTTCTATTATCTCTAAAAATTTCAGCCCAATCTTCCCTTTCTGACCACCAATAATATACACCATTTTCTTCCACAATATCAGCAAATCCGGCAGCATTCTCAATAATTTTTAAAGATTCAGGTATATCTAACAACGCAAGTCCGTGTAATACTTTATTATATCTTTGACAATTTACTAAATCGCGAGAAAAAAAATCTATTTCACCAAACTTATGTTTTCTAATCATTAATCTGAAAAAAATATCCAACCCGTCAAAAGTTGAACTGATTTCATCAATCACTTCTTCATCACCCTCGTTTATACCATCAATATATTCATCAAATAAATCTTTCTCCGGTTCGTCTTCACCTTCTTCCTGTTCTCTCAACATTTTTTTATCACTAACAATACCATTAATTTCTACATCTGAAACTCCGACATTAAATGGTTCGGTATATTTTTGTAATTCATGAAAAATTTCACCTTCAATTTCATTCGCTAAATGTTCCTCCTCAATACTATCACCTTCCATATCTTTTAGATAGGATTTTTCATCACCATGCATATAATAACTCGCATCACTAATAGAAATTACAAAATCTAAAACCTTAATTGTAAAAAATTCATCTTCATAAAAATCCATACTATCAATTCTGAACTTTATATAACAATGACCATCGTCAATAAGGAATGTTTTTGGCATCTTATCCTCAATCAGTTTTTTCCAATAACTAAGTATTTTTTCTTCGTCTTGGGTGCCAATTTTTTTACCCAAATATTCTTTAATAAGTTCTTGAACTTCTCTTCTTTCACTCGCAATCATATTAGTGCTATACCCAAGCGCCTGTAAAACACTTCTATCACCTAATTCAACACCACTATCCCACATTCTAAATAAAACGTCCTTAACGGAACGTTTCTCCGACTTCTCAATCAATAAGCTTTTTATTTGGTCTTTCATTCACCATAAATATCAACAAAACATCATTTTATGTAAAGTGATGTATTTAAGGTTCATTAAATAAAAAACCCCTCAATTACGAGGGGTTTTGTTTTTTAGTCAATAACTACTTCACTATCTTCATCTGTAATCTTTTCTCTCATTACATCCATCTGACTTAAAGCATCGTATAAGTTATCAGCCCATTCGTATGGTGATGCCATATCTTCAGAATTTGATGTGATGTAATCTTTAATTTCATCTTCGGTCATACCTTCCAATTCAGGATAATCAGCAATTGTGATGGTGATTGGTTCACGACTTACAAACGTTGAGTAAGATTCTGTAAAACGAACATCCATTGTTTCAGGAGTAGTTGTTTCTTCCACTTTTGTTTCTTTTTTCTTTGACATAATTTTTGTTCTTTTTTTATAATCTTAAAAAATTAAAATTGTATTGTCAAATCTTTTTCCATTTATATTCTGAAGTTAACATAAATGATGATATAAAAGATTCGTGTTTTCCCCACTCCTCCGGTTTAATCAATGTTAAAACATTCCCTTTACCGAAGTTATATAAATAATAGACTTTACCAACAATTGGTTCAAAATTCATTTTAGATTCCCACACCATAACGGAATCCATATATTCATTTTGAAGTTGTTTTGCCTTTTCAATCAGTTCCATTCTTTCGGTCTCAAAGTAATCAACCATCTGTTTTGTTTTGGCAGTTTTTACCAATCCAACATTTGGTAGTTCAATTTTTGGTGCACCTATATTTGTGGGATATTCCTTTGACCGGGCGTTATAACCCTCAATCTCATCCCAAACAACCATCATTGGTTTATCTTTTTCCATAAACCAAATATAATAAAAAACCCCTTCATTGGGAAGGGGTATCAATTATTTTATTTATTTGGGTGAAGTCCAAGTGTAAAA
>OMIR01000024.1 GCA_900299125.1 Nitrosopumilales archaeon
GATAGTGCGGGCGGCTTCGGACCGCCAGGTCGAGGGATCGAAGCCCTCCGAGCCCTGAATTTTTCAAAATCACAATTAACTATATTAGAACAAATTGACATTATACAATTATGCCCGGCATCGGCCTGATGAAAAAAAGATTAGAGACGGAAAAACAGGCAATAGTTTTAGCAGTTTCCGGAATCATAAAAAAATACAATGTCAGCCAAGATGAAATCAAAACTTTGGAAACGCAGTACGATGCTGATGCTGGGGATTGGTATGTAGCATTGGGTTTTGCAGACAAGCGCGCAGTGATACGAATGGATTCAGTTCATGCTACAATATTAGAAATTAACGAAGTTTAGATTATTTTTTTAAATATTGGCAGTTATTATATCGATTAATAAAAAATCCTAGATATTAGAAATTAAAATAATATTTAACTATTCAAATAATAATTCATCACTTTGTAAATATGAATGAAAAATAATGAGGTATACATCATACAAATTCTATATACTGAAACACAAGTCGTTATTATGTGGATTACACATATGCAAAAGGTCTCAGCATTTCTAAAATTACATTGGGAACTGCTCAATTAGGTCTAAACTATGGCATATCTAATACTACGGGTAAGCCCAATTTAGAACAAGCCAATAAGATTATGGATTTGGCGTTAAAGTATGGAATAAACATGTTTGATACTTCCCCCGCATATGGAGATAGTGAAGTGATCATTGGATCATACTTGAAGAGAAATTCTTTAGAAAATTCGTTGAATTCGATAGCCAAAATTTCGCACATAACCAAAGATTCCAAGTATTCATCCCAAGAAATCTATAACATGATTAAAAGTTCAGTAATTCAGTCATGTAGAAGATTGCAAATAAAGCAACTGCCTATCTGTCTTTTACATGAGCCGTCTGACATGCAAGGATTCGGTGATTTTGTTGTCAATGGACTAGTCAGAGTTAAAGAAGAAGGGCTGATAAAAAATATTGGAGTTTCGATTTATACTCCAGATGAAGTAAATAAATTTCTCGAGTATGACGAATTAGAGGTAATCGAAATTCCTATCAACATTATGGACACACGCTTAATAGAAAATGGGTTGTTAGGAGAATTATTAAAAAAAAGAGTTTTAGTTTTTGCAAGAAGTGTTTTTCTTCAAGGTTTATTTTTTCTTGATTCTCAGAGACTCCCACATAGTTTAGAATCTGCAAGAAAACCACTCTCCGAGCTCAAAAAACTATCCAATGAAATCAATATAAGCATAAGAGAGATTGCGCTAACTTTTGTTAGAGATACTCCGGGAATTTCAAGTATGATATTAGGGGTTGAAACTGCTGTTCAATTGAGAGAAAATATTAAATCAATACAATCAAGATCAATGTCAAATGAGGTCAGACAAAGATTGTTGAATATTTTTAATGATATTCCAGATGTAGTAATCAATCCATCTTTGTGGAAAAAATGAAAGTAAATAATTTATTCAATTTAGAGGATAAAGTTGCAGTAGTTACTGGTGGTACTGGCTATCTGGGTATGCACATTTGTGAAGCACTTTCAGAGGCTGGTGCTCTCGTCTACATAACAGGTAAAACCAAGAAAAGATGTATAGAGAGTGCAAAGAGTTTAGAACGTAAAACCGGCATTCGTGTTAAAGGTATTGAAATGAATGTAAGTTCATCATTATCCATAAAGAATTGTTTTAAACAAATTGTAAAAGAAGTGAAAAAAATAGATATTCTTGTTAATAATGCATTTTATAGTCATGGTTCTAGTTTGCATCGTATTTCGGAGAAAGACTGGATGTCCGGTATAGATGGAACAATAAATGGAGTATTCAGATGTACGAAGGCCATAATACCAATTATGGAAAAAAACAAATTCGGTTCAATTATTAACATATCATCCATGTATGGTATGGTTTCACCCGATCCATCCATTTATGGAAGTTCTGGGCATAATAATCCTCCAAACTATGGTGCAGGTAAGGCCGCCATAATTCAATTTACTCGTTATACTGCATGTCATCTAGCAAAGAAAGGAATAAGGGTCAATTCAGTTTCTCCAGGCCCATTTCCAAAACCAGATGTGACAGATATGAGATTTATTTCAAACCTGAAAAAGAAAACTCCGATGGGTAGATTGGGTCAGCCTCATGAAATCAAGGGTGTAATTGTTTTCTTGGCTTCTCAATCCTCAAGCTTTGTCACAGGAACAAACATCAGTGTTGATGGGGGATGGACGGCCTGGTAGCAATCATAACAAAAATCGTAATAAGAAATTTAATTAAAGATAAAAGATTATCAAATAAATTAAGAGAGATTCTATAAACAGTCAGTCAAATTTATAATTTCTAGAAATTTGTTAGGTAAATGTAATACGTTTGAAATTAATGGATTGTATTATTTTTTGAATTGGACGTTTGGTGTTTCTGATTGAGGAATTACAATCAATCCGCCATCACGTAGCTGTCCCAACAACTGGATTACCTCTTTTTCAACTTGTGATCTTTGCAGTCCAGTTTTTTGAGCAAAGATTTCTACTAGTTCTGTTATTTTTCGTTGTCCATTACATGATCTCCAAAAGTCAATGATTGCCTGATTTACCATGAAACCTTGTTCGTGCTCGTTTGCCA
>OMIR01000025.1 GCA_900299125.1 Nitrosopumilales archaeon
ACGAAATTGTTCTAATATAGTTATACAAAATCAGGGCTCGGAGGGCTTCGATCCCTCGACCTGGCGGTCCGAAGCCGCCCGCACTATCCAGACTGTGCTACGAGTCCAAAAGCACTTTAACAGGGCTAAATATCTGTCTAGCTGCCCATGAAAATATCTAAAAAAGTAGCTGGAGTAGAATATGCCATTCGAGATATTGTAGTTGCTGCTCGACAAGTAGAAAAGCAGGGAAAAAAAATCACATATCTGAACATTGGCGACCCAGTACAATATGGATTCCAACCTCCTCAATATGTCAAAGATGCAATGATAAAATCAATCACACAAGGCCATAACTATTATGCACAATCTGAAGGACTACCAGAATTGCGAGAATCAATTGCAATCAAGGAAAACAAAAAAGGACTGGATGTTAATGCTGATGATATTCTAGTTACAAACGGAGTATCAGAAGCACTGGACATGGTAATGTCTTCTATTGTAGAGGAAGGTGACGAAGTTTTACTGCCAGGACCGTACTATCCACCATATGCATCCTATGTCAGACTGCATGGAGGAAAACCAATAGAATTTGCAGTGGATTTGAAAAATTCTGCACCAGATATTGATGATATTAAATCAAAGATCACGCCAAAAACTGTCGCTATTTGTCTTATATCACCTAACAATCCTACCGGCGTAGTCTTTTCAGAAAAATCACTAAAACAGCTAGTAGATATTGCAAACGAACATGATCTATACATCATTTGTGATGAAATCTATGACCAGATTGTCTTTGATGAAAAATTCACAGGAATTGGCAAGGTTTCCAAAGACTCACCTGTCATTCTACTAAATGGATTTTCTAAAGTCCATCTTATGTCGGGCTGGAGAATTGGATATATTGCATTTAACAACTCGCCTAAACTAGTACCACTTAGAGAAAATCTACCAAAGCTTGCACGTGTGCGAATCTCTACCAATCTACCTGTCCAATATGCAGCACTGGAATCATTACGTGGTCCTCAAGATTATGTGAATGATTTTGTTACAGAGCTCAAAAAACGCCGCGACTTTGTAGTAAAAAGACTTAATTCAATTTCTGGCCTTTCCTGCTCTAATCCCAAGGGGGCATTCTATGCATTTCCAAAAATAGAAAACAATCCATACAAAACCGATCAGGAATTTGTAATGGAGTTGCTCAAAAAAACAGGAGTGCTAACAGTTCATGGATCAGGATTTGGAACTCAATATGGCAGCGGACATTTTAGAATCGTGTTTTTACCAGACTTGAAAACACTAGACTTTGCCCTAAATGAAATAGAAAAGTTCGTTCAGTAATGCCAGGAACTAGTCTTTAGTGGTGTTATCTCTATTACACAATCTGTATTTTCTAGTAATTGTTTGGCTGATTTTTCTTGCAGTGATTTGAAATAACGAAGCAAAATCTCTCCGGCAATTTTTTTCACAGTTTTTTCTTCTTTGAGTATCTTTGCTTTTCCTAAAACCATCATACCATCAATTGGATGCCATACTCCAATATCAATGCAAAAACACACTTTGTTATTTTTTGAAATATTTTTTGCCTTGATAGTTTTTGTGTTTGTCCCAATGTAGAATTTAGTTCCAATTTTTTTGTACCATACTGGAACTAGATGTGGTGCACCACTAGAATCAGTCGTAGCTAAATGCATTACCTTTTGTTTTTTAATTAGTAATTCTTTACGCATATTTTTTTCTAAATCCCATAATTAACAAAAAACCACCAAATGCAAACATTCCCAGTGAGACTTTTTCATTTGTTATTTCATTATTGAACATAAAATCCACGACAAAGTCCGGACTCCAAATTATCAAATTTCGTAAAATAACAATTGCGGCAATTATTATAAACAATAATCCCATTGCAGAGTACCAGTTCCTACCTCTGCGTGGATGATACTCACTCATTTAGAGAATTTTGATTCCGGGATTTTTGAGCTTGTTTTTGATCATGGCATTGAGAAGCAGTGGAGTTGCAATCTCTGCCTGGTATGCCAGAGCACCAGAGCCAAGAAATATCGGTCGAAGACCATGAATTTCATTAATTAGTCCATTTACTACATCAATTGATTCCTTGTCATCACCGCACACAAAAATATCATAGTCTAGTGTAAAGTTTGGATCAACTAGTTTTTTTTCTGATATTACATGAAATGCAGATACTAGCTTGTTTTTGTTTTTCATGTGTTTTTGCACCATCTGGTGTGAAAACGGCTTGCCCTCCTTTAGTGGAATGAATTCAAAACCAATATCTGTCTTTGTCATTGGTACAATTGGTGATATGACTGTACATGTATCTTTGATCATACCTAACAAGCCAGAGCAAACAGAATCGATATTATCATATGGTATGGATAAAACTAGAACATCACTTTGTGCTGCAACTGTATTATTATCTGCACCTGAAATTTTTCCACCAATACTTCCAAACGCTAGAATGGCAGCATCAGAATATTCTTTTGCAGAATCTGCAGCTCGCTGGGCATCTCTAGAACCAATTAAAATCTCATGACTTTTACACCATCTTAGTGCAAAGCCTTTTCCCATTCCGCCAGTTCCACCAATGATTCCTATTTTCATCTAGACTAGGGCAGGCAATCTTATTATTATCTTTATGGAGAATTTCAAAATTCATGGGACTGATAATATTTCTCCGACATGGACAGGCACTAAACAATACCTCACGGGTACTGACAGGAAGAACTCCGGGAATCTCTCTAACACCCAAGGGAGTAAATCAGGCAAATGAAATTGGAAAATTTCTAAAATCTTTGGATATTTCTCACATTTATGCTAGTCCCATAGAGAGAGCACACATGACGGCACAAATAGTCGGCGATCATGTTGGATTGCCAACTACAGTTGATGAGCGACTATACGAGCTAGAAATGGGCAAGTTTTCAGGAATGCTCTATGACGATCTATTTGATAAACACGGCAATGTATTTTTGAAATTTTATCAGGGCGATCCGGAAATTGAGGAAAACGGAGTAGAGACTTTTGCCCAAGTCAAAAACAGAGTCCTTAACATGGTAGACCACGTCACACAGGAACACCCTGGCAAGAATGTCTTGTTAGTTACACACATGGATCCGATCAAAGCGATCATCTCTAATGTACTGAATTTAAGTGCGCAATCACTTTTTGAGCTAATTATTGCAAATGCCTCACTGACCATACTTCGAGAAGAACAAGGCAAGTTTTCATTATCTGCAATTAATGCAATGAATCCTGATCGATACAATCAAGGACCTTTCTAAAAATCTACAAAAGCCTTAAATAGAATTTACAGGGCACGAGCTCTTGTAAGCCATGGCAAAAGTAATTTTGTTAATGACGGTTTTGACAGTTTTGATAGTTTTACCTACTCTACATGTGGTGTTTGCAGAATCAGGTCCTGAAGAATATATCAATCGCCGAGTTGTAGTTTGGAACTTGTTTTTCAAAATGATGACAATTGCATTTACTGTAGGTGCAGTTGTATCTGGAACACTAATCTGGGTAATATGGAGATTCAGAGAATCACATCCAAAAGCAAAACCAACAAAATACGAGGGGATTGACTGGTAAATGAGCGGACATTCTAATTGGCCAGAATGGATTTACGTTGGAGTTGTAATTGTAATACTAGCTTATGTTGGATCCGAAGCTTGGAATGTTGAACGAATTGTAGAACATGCTCCAGCTAATGCCGAAGTAATCAAAGTGACAGGACAACAATGGTTCTGGACTTTTGAGCATGAAGATGGCACCAAAGAAGTTGGAGAATTGCATGTGAAAAAGGGTCAGCCTTACAGATTCGAAGTTACAGCCAAAGATGTCAACCATG
>OMIR01000026.1 GCA_900299125.1 Nitrosopumilales archaeon
GAAAAAGCAAAGGCACAGGAGATAAAGTCAGCACTTGATCAAGACAAGGCGGCAAAAATGAAAACAAAGTTTGACGAAAAAATGGCCAAAAAGGCAATAACCTTTGCGGAAAGACAAGAAGCAGCAAAGAAAAAATTCGACGAGCAAATGAAAAAGCGCTACGAAAGCTTTGAACACAAAGTCAAACAAAAGTCCAAAAAACCATTAACTTCAATTCCATCAGACACTAGTAGTTCTAATACTGATTCTAGCTCAATGGGTTCACCAACAGAGTCTTCTACTGGAACAAACTCTACTGGACAAAATCCCTAAGGCAGAACAGCAATTCTATTTCTTTTCAGATAATTTGACTAGTCTTTTGTCACGTTTGTTTTATATTTACAAATCATAGAATATCTTGCAAATGTTACGAGACATTATTGCAGATTCAAAGGCAGTTGAGAAGGCAATCTCTGGTGAAGAGCTCTCATTTGATGATGGAATGGAACTGATAAATTCTGATAACCAGTTTATCGTGGGTGCAACAGCAGACCTTGTCAGAAAAAATCTGGTCGGTGATACTGTTAGCTTTGCAGCATCATACTACATGAATTACACAAATCTGTGTGCTGCAAGCTGTCAAATGTGCGCATTTTATCGCAAGGGAAACGAATCTGATGCGTATACTCTAAGCCCGGAGCAAATAGAGGCACGCGTGGCTGCTGCAAAATCACTAGGTGCAACCGAGGTCCATATTGTTGGTGGATTTCATCCTGACTTGCAGCTAGACTATTACGAAAACATGATGAGAATTATCAAAAAAAATCATCCCGACCTTACCATCAAGGCATTCACAGCAGCAGAGATTTTCTTTTTATCCAAACTAACAAAGACCTCAATTAAAGAAATACTATCGCGTCTAAAAACTGCCGGCCTTGATTCAATGCCTGGTGGCGGGGCCGAATTGTTCCATCCAGACATTAGAGGACAAATAGTTAGAGGAAAATGCACAGGACAGGAATGGCTTGATACCATAGAGCAAGCACACAATCTTGGAATCAAAAGTAATGTTACAATGCTGTATGGTCATATTGAAAAACCAGAGCACATAATTGATCATCTCATCAAAGTTCGAGAGCTTCAAAAAAAGACTGGCGGATTTATCACGTTCATTCCTCTCAAGTTCAGTCTTGATAATACAGAACTAGAGCAAAAGCATCAGGTTAGTAACGAAGCATCTGCAATTTATGATCTAAAAATTATCTCATTATCAAGACTAATGCTTGCAGGCCAGATAAACAACATTTCAGTATACTGGGTTGCATTGGGCAAAAAGCTTGCCCAAGTGGCACTATCTAATGGCGGAAGCGACTTGGTTGGAACTGCTTTCTCTGAGGAAATATATCGAGCAGCTGGCAAGCCGACAAATTCATCTGTAATGGAGCTGGCAACAATGGTCAAAGAAATAGGCCGCTCACCTGCACAGCGAAATACATTTTTTAAAATTCTAAGAACCTTTTAGATATCTATCAAGTGATCTTAGCTTTTCATCCGCTGTCTGGATTTTGTCTGTTCGCGAATCTATCTTGAGAATTACCTCGACTCGCTTGACACCCAGTCTGTGAATTGTCTCTGTCATGGTTTTAGTGGCATCAAAGATTTTTTGCAAATCATCTGATTCTAAAATCGTGCCCATTGCTGTGGTTTGAGACTTGACACCAGACTCCCTGATTGCCTCTATTGACCTTGCAATGTAAAAGCTCAGACTCGGAGAATCTGTTCCAACTGGGTAAAGGCTGATTTCGGCAGTGACCAAATCATGATGTGTTTGCGTGGTTTTAGTTAAAATCTTTAGGTTGGTGCTGCTGGCTTTTTCTCTATTTGCTTAGAGCCGCCCTTTCGTCTTCTAGCACCAAAGCTAATCAATACAAGCAAAAATCCAATACTGGTTAGAATTGCAGCCAGAGTGGAATAATCAGTGTGCATTCTCTCCTTTTTCATTAGGTCTAGTGCCTCCTCTGGTGACATTCCAGCCATTCCAATTGGAACACTGGAATTCAGATATGCAATTAATCCAATTCCCACAATTAGCATTGCAAGACCGCCGCTTAGGATTTTCTTGTCAACTAGTACCATGATTATACTTGGAGCGTATCATTATTATACAAATCGAGTGACTAAACACTTGAAAAAAATCTCACCCTAAATCAAGAAATAACTAAACAAATGCTAAATCCAAATATCGATTCCAAACAAACTTTAAATTTTTTTCATGATCATCTTTATTTTCCAAAAACAATACTATACTATGAAGCAAACACATCTTGAAATCTCCGATGCTTGTTGAGTCGGAGAATTTCAAGTGGCGGTGATTATGTCTCACCTGCCATGTTTAGCTTCCTCCTATCTCAAACTATCTGAACTTTGAAATCCGGTATTAGGTCTTTTTTCTTTGCCATCTCAAAGAATGCTCTAATGGAATCCTCACCCGGCTTGCCCATATCTACGGTAACATCATTTACGTACATTTTGACAAACTTTTCAATTAATCCTGTGGGCTTGCCTCGACTATACTGCATTGAATACTCTAGTGCCTCCTTTTGATGCTCTAGGCCATAAACAATGGAATCATGAAGATACTTGTCGAATTTGCGTATTGTTTGTGGCTCAAACCTGTTGCTCATTACATTGGTTCCTAGTGGAACTGGGAGTTTTGTTGTTTGGTCCCACCACTTTCCGACATCTAGTATTTTGCTTAGATTTTCAGATTCAAAGGATAACTGGGTTTCGTGAATTACCAGTCCTGCATCAGCCTTTCCCTCTCTGACTGCTGCAGGAATGTCGCTGAATTTCATTTCAATATAGTCAAATTTTCCAATCATTAACTCTAGTAGCAAAAATGCAGACGTCATTTTTCCAGGAATTGCAATTTTGCATTTGGCTAGTTTTTCTTGCGGAATTGGATTTTTTGCAATCACTATGGGTCCATAGCCAATTCCAAAGCTTCCACCGCTTCGAAGAATCGTATGGTTTGGCAAATATGCACAAGCATGAACTGACACTGCAGTCACGTCAAGCTCATCAGTTAGCGCCCTCTTGTTTAGCTCCTCAATATCTGCAATTACGTGCTTTACTGTAAAATCATTAGACGGTACCTTGCCAGTAAGCATTCCATAAAACATGAAAGCATCATCTGAATCCGGAGTATGGCCAACTGTTATGTTCATGATTTTTTCACTTTTAGCTGTAGTAATAATGATTTGGTCAATGATACACTGGTGTGATTTGCGTATAGTCAAGCAAATATTCTAGATGTGTGAGAATTTAATCGTGAATAGCATATCTGCATATGAAAATGATTTAGGCCTGCAGCTGAAATTTTTGGAAAAATTCTCTCCGCAAAAAATCACTAATCGTGCAGTCTTTGTTGGAAGCGGTGACTCGCTTTGTGCTGCAATGCTAGCAGAGGCATTCTCTGATTATATGTTCCGCGCATTTGACCCACTAGAGCTGGCTCAAAATAAAAAAATCGCGCACAAAAAACACGCATACTTTGTATCAATATCTGGCAATACTCTGTCAAATATTCGCGCAGCCAAGCTAATTCGTTCTAAAACAGCAATTACAAAAAATCCCTCCAGTAGACTGGGCAAGACATGCAAAAATGTGATTTTCTTAGACTATGTGGATTCTGGAGTGCTGACTGCCGGAAGCATTGGATTTTTGGCTAGCGCTCTAGTATGTATTTCTCTGGTTAGAAAATTTCGAATTAAAAATCCTGCAAAACTAATGCATGCTGCCAAATTACAGGCTGCAAAAATCAAACCCCAAGGAAAAATCTACTTTTTGGGAAACCAATACACGTATCCAATTGCAATGTATGGCTCTGCTAAAATCTCTGAAATTCTTGGAATGGATTCGCGCTATGAGAAAATAGAACAGTTCTCTCACATGGGATTATTTTCTGCCAAAAAAGGCGACACTGTCATAATTTTAGAGGCCAAAAACAACCACAACTCCAAGCTTGTATTGAATCTAAGAAAGCTTGGAATTCGTGTTTTCATTCCATCTATTGGTGGTGACAAGTTCTCGCAGGTTCTCTTTTACATTTTCGTATCGCAATTTCTTGCCCTGAACTTGGCAAAACAAAAGAAAATCCGAGAATGTTTTTTTATTTCGCAAAAGAAAATTCGCTCTGCTAGCTCTGGCATGATCTATTAATTCAAAAAACCTGTTCCAATCAAAATAAGGTTTAATAGCCCATCGAAAAAAACTCAATCAAATATGAAGTACAAGGCAACAGAGCAGATCCTCAAAATTATCAAAAACAAGGAAAATATCAGAAACTTTGGTGTAATTGCCCACGTAGACCACGGCAAGACAACCATGAGTGATAACCTGCTAGGTTATGCCGGAATTATCTCGCCCCAGGCAGCAGGAAGGGCACTTGCATTAGACTCTATGAAGCTTGAACAAGACCGTCAGATGACTATTGTCCAGGCAAACGTTACACTACTCTTTGAAAAAGGCGACAAGGAATATGTCGTCAATATGATCGATACTCCAGGACACATTGACTTTACAGGACGTGTCACTAGAAGCCTTAGAGCAATTGATGGTGCAGTAGTGGTATCTGATTCCGTAGAGGGAATCATGACACAGACAGAAACTGTAACAAGACAGGCACTAGAAGAGCGAGTCCGACCAGTTTTGTACATTAACAAAATCGACAGACTCATCAAAGAGCTAAGACTCACACCGGACAAAATGCAAGAATGGCTTGCAAATATTGTTTCAACTTTTAACGGACTAATTGATACCTATGCCGAACCTGAATACAGAGAAAAATGGAAAGTATCAATCCAGGACGGTTCGGTATCATTTGGTTCTGCCAAAGACAGATGGGGCTTTAACATTGATGTAATGAAGGAAAAAGGAATTTCATTTAAGGACATTTACGCAGCATACCAAGAAGGCGGAAGCGTTGATGAGCTTGCAAAGAAAGCTCCACTAGCAGAGGCAGTTCTTGGAATGGTAGTCAAACATCATCCACCACCACACGTTGCACAAAAATACAGAATTCCAAAAATCTGGAAAGGTGATCTGGAATCTGATATTGGCAAGGCTATTTTGAATTGCGATGATAATGGACCTGCAGTAATGATGATTGTAAATATGGCAATGGACCCAGCAGCAGGACCTGTTGCTATTGGCAGATTATTCTCTGGTACAGTCCGTGATGGAATGCCAGTGCACCTAATTGATACTAAACGAGAAGGCAAAATTCAATCCGTGAACTTTTTCATGGGCAACCAAAGGGAAATGGTAGGCGAGCTTGGTGCTGGAAACATTCCGGCTTTGCTTGGATTGCTAGAAGCCCGAGCAGGACAGACACTATCAACTGTCAAAGACGTTGCAATCTTTGAAGGAATCAAGTATGTATCAGAGCCCGTCGTGCAAATTGCAGTCGAGGCCAAATTCCCCAAGGACTTGCCAAAACTAGTCGAGGCACTGCGAAGAATCACAATTGAAGATCCAAACCTTGTAGTCAAAATCAACGAGGAATCTGGCGAGACAGTAATTGCAGGAATGGGCGTATTGCACTTGGAGATTGCAACATCACTAATTGCTGATGCCGGAGTCCAAATAGTAACATCACAGCCCTTGATCAACTATAGGGAGACTATTCAGAATGAATCCGAAGTTGTCATGTCAAAATCACCAAACAGGCACAACAAGATTTTCATGAAAGTAGAGCCACTAGACCCAGAAATTGCAGAAATGATACGTGCAGGACAATTATCTGAAATGAAGGACAAAAAGGAAATGGAAAACATTCTCAAATCCAAGGGCTGGGATACAGATACTGCAAAACGTGTTATGAGATTTGACTCTAGAGGGAATATTATGATTAATGGAACCAAAGGTGTCCAGTTTATTCAGGAATCATCTGATTCAATTTTATCTGGATTTGAAGAGGTAATGAAAGAAGGACCACTTGCCAAAGAACAGGTCAGAAACTGCAAGTTCACATTTACCCACTTTGTACCACACGAGGATACTGCACATAGGGGTCTATCACAATTATCCCCAGCGTCTAGACGTGCATGCATGGCAGCAATGCTAAAGGCAAATCCAATATTGCTAGAGCCAATGCTTGGAATCGAGGTTCGCGTTCCACAGGAAATGATTGGAAACGTTGCCACAGTATTATCTGGCAAAAGAGGCAAAGTCTTGGACATGCAGCAAAAAGGAATTACCAGCATTATTGTCGGTGAGCTTCCAGCATCAGAGACATTTGATATTTCTGAGGTTATGAGAGGCCAGACTGCAGGCAAGGCAATGTGGAATACTCATTTCAAGGCATGGACTCCAATGCCTAAATCAATCCAGGCAAGCCTAATAGCTGATACTAGAAAGAGAAAGGGATTATCCCCAGAGCCTCCAACGGCAGACGAATTCATAGACAAGGAATAGATTCTCAAATAATACAAGGCAAAATACTATGGATAGAAAAAAACTCACCTGGATAATATCTGGAATTGGACTGGCCGCAATATTTTTGGGTCCTGTAATTTACTATTTTCTTTCATTTCAAAAATAACGAGCCTGTTTTGCGTGCCTGAATAGTCTGTAATAATTGTAAATTTTGTAAGTTTTACAAGCTTTCAAGTTATTTAAATAACACAAACCTGATCGCTAGGCAATGAATGCAAAACTAATGGCAATACTGCCTATTGTGACCTTGATGGTTGCAATGAGTGTGTATGCGCCAAACAATGTATCTGCAGCCAGCAATCCTCGATTATCGGCGCCAACAAATTTGTCCTGTGAAATTAGCGGAACAGATCTGAGTGCGAATTGGGATGATGTTGTCAGTGCAAGCAAATACTCTGTAGAGATAACTGCAGATTATGAGAACTCGGATACTCAAACATTCAAGTTCACAGAAATCGGAAATACTAATTCTGATTTTGAAATCTCTGCTGATCAACTACTCTCTACCGATCTCGAAACTCCGGGAGAATACCCTACTTCAGCATCTATTGCTGTTAAAGGATTAAACCCACCTGGCAAGTCGCAGAACAATCCATTCTCTCCAGATGATTGTGGAAACTTTGAATACGGAGACTAGAAATCTCTTATTTTTTTAATTTTTTATTATGACTCAGTGAATACTGGATAAAAATTTACAAAAATCCAGTCTAATTAAAAATAATTGTTCTCAATTTATGATGATTGTACCAATGTTATACATGAAAATGTACTGGTGATAAAACAAGATTGGTGCAAAGATCACCGCAGTACTCAATTTTAACAATGGTTGCAATAATTGTGTATGCACCAACACATGTATTTACAGCAAAAGATCTTCTTTTTTCCTTTTTTCCTCTAGAAATCATCCGATCTCTGAGAATCTAGGCTCCAAAGAAACGGTTTTGCCTAATTTGGCATCAGATGGGTAATTCCGAGTGGAAAAAATTGACGCATTGTTTTTATATAATTTTAATATGATGAAAAATCATGAAGCGAGGACTAGTATTTGGAGTATTGTTTGCACTGGTTTTATCCATGGCTTTCTCCTCAGTTGCGCTGAACTTTAAGGCAGATGCTGCACAATTATCAGACCAAACAGGTCCAAAATTTATGCCCAACCAGCTTATTGTGGCATTCAAAAAGGATACTAGCAATTCCCATATTTCTAATTTCTATAATGATCATAGGTCTGATTTTGGCCTATCTGAAGGAAAATCCATTAGCACTGACCAATACGGCCGTGCAATCAAAGTCGTAAAAACAACCGCATCAGTCAATAGTGCAATGATTGAAAATCTAAAGCGCGATCCTCGAGTCGACTATGCCGAACCTGATTATATTTTAACAATTGATACAATTTCTACAAATGATCCAGCTCGTACAAATCTCTGGGGACTGGACAACACGGGACAGACAATTGGCAGCTCAATTGGCACAGTAGATGATGACATTGATGCACCTGAAGCTTGGAGCATAACTACTGGCTCTTATGGTACTGTAGTGGGCATAATTGATACTGGAATCGACTATAACCATGAAGACCTTGTTGGCAATCTCTGGATAAACCCAAATGAAATTGCAGGCAATGGACTTGATGATGATAATAATGGATACGTTGACGATGTCTATGGCATCAATGCCATAAAAAATACTGGCGATCCGTATGATGATAATGATCACGGAACCCATGTAGCGGGAACAATAGGTGCAGTTGCAAATAACGGCAAGGGTGTTGTAGGGATTAATCACAAAGTCAGTATAGTCGCTTGCAAATTTTTGGATGCTCGTGGATACGGCGCTACATCAGATGCTGTCAAATGCTTTAACTATTTCAAATCTTTGAAAGACAAAGGAATCAACATTGTTGTCACTAACAACAGTTGGGGTGGCGGAGGATACTCGACAACCCTTTACA
>OMIR01000027.1 GCA_900299125.1 Nitrosopumilales archaeon
GTTTTTCCCACAATAGTGACTATGGTAATTATCACAATTGGAAGCCAATATTGAGAGATTATGTTTACATTCATCAAGGCTCCAATTGTCACAAAGAATATTGCGGTAAAGACATCTCTAATCGGAGTAATCAAATTAGTAATATCTTCGGAAAATTTAGAACCGGCCAAAATAACTCCTGCTAAAAATGCACCTGTAGCCGCAGAAAATCCCAAGTGATCAGATAGAAATGACAATCCAAATGCCAATCCTAATGCTACTAGGATTGTGAATTCATAACGAGGAATATTTGATAATAATGCAAATACTTTGGGCATTCCAAGACAACCAAATGCAATTGTACCGCCAATGAACATTCCAATTCTAGCAATTTCCCAAAGCATCTGATCAAAGCTAAATGCGCCAGATAAAACAGAAGAATGTAAAGTAGAAATCAAAACTGCTGCAATGAGATCTTCAATTACTAGCACACCAATCAAAAGTAGTGATGATGGTTCGTCGATAACTCCCATTTCCTCTAAAACTTTGACAATTATAGCTGTAGAACTAATAGATAGTGCAGCTGCCAGGAACATCGAGTCAATCATTGACCATCCGAAAGCAAGTCCTACACCCAAACCTATTCCAAGCATAACCATGACTTCAATAATTGCAATTACTGAACCGAGTTTGCCGATCGACCTTAGATGGGTTATCGGAAATGAAAGTCCCACTCCAAATAACAATAAAACTACAGCAATTTCAGAGAAATTAGAAAGTGTTGTAGTATCCTTGATCAAACTAAATGGACCAAACGGTCCAATTAGAATTCCAGCTACAAGAAATCCCAAGACAAGAGGTTGTCTGAGAACATATGCTATAATTCCTATTGCTGCTGAAAATAAAAGCAAATATCCTAAATTTCCAACAAGTTCTATGCCTGACAATAAGATGATTTTTTCAAATGCATTATTTTAGAGTCTAGTCAAAATTACTTTGCTAGAAAAGAGATTTTCTTAGCTAAACAAAGCTAGTTTGACTGTATCCTTCACGTGTGGTTCTAGTGTATTGCATGTTGTATTCATATATCGACTTGGAATAATCAGTTAACACTTCCTTCATCGGATCTAGTGAATCAGAGAGATAAAACCCAGGACAATCACCGGTAAACTGGTATGTCGAGTGAACTCTTGGTTTACCATTTTCATTTTCAAGCCAAGTAGAAAATGGATATAGATAGCATACCCCCGGCCTGTTTGGATGCATCGTACAAGAACCCTTTTCATCAAGGAATCTGCATCTAATATGAGTTCCGTCATCAGATTCAGTTTCATTTTGTTTTCTTTTGAGATTAATAGATGTCAGTAGAACATTATTTCCAGAGGGTCCAGATTCTATCCAACTTGCAGTCACCGTTTCATTTTTAATAAAATCAGAAGTTTTTTTGTATTTGAGCCCTTTTCCAATAGTTATCAAGTCATCTACGGTTAATGGTAATCTTCCTTGTCTTTCACAGCAATTATGACAATCCGGCCAAAAACATTTCCAGAGAATGTATTTTTTTTCTTCTGCAAGATAAGGAATATGAAAAATCACCTGTTTGACTTTGATAGAATGATCAACAACATCAGTTCTATTTCCAAGCATGAAGTTTTCCAGTATTGGATCAACTGGCCAGTTTTTCTTCAATAGTGATATTGATTCAGAAATATGAGAAGACAAATGCAGTTATATCTAAACAAGTCAGATTATTAATATTTGAGTGACAAGGGCAAATACGCATCCGGAACACAGAATCGGAGATTTGTCTGGAAGGAAATTGTATGGCCACTAATAATAGAATTAAACGATGTTTCATTCACATTACAACAATATCATAAAAAGCGTGACATAGTTTGTCAAAGACATAATTTACCACTTGTCGTATCATCAAGAGGTTTAGTCTCTTTAATTCAGAAAAATATTTTATTCAAAGAAAAAGATCTTTATTCGATTCATTATAGATTGATTCCCTACATGAGACTTAAAGCAGAATGTGATTATGCAACTGCAATCAAAGAAGTACGTGTCAAGTAGAAATGTTATATTGCTAATGATTAGAAGTTTTTTAGTAGCCCGATAGTCTAGCGGCCAAATGAATCATTCAGGTCAAGGATTCGGCGCTCTGGATCATTAGAGAGGATACGCCGAGACGGCAGTTCGAATCTGCCTCGGGCTACTTTATAAAAATTTAAAATTTCCAGATAGAATTTTGGTTTGATCATCTAGAAGCTTGTGCTACGCGTTCTAGCTCATTCTTCTTTTTAACAGATGGTGCACCTGCGTCATTAGCTGCGGCTGAAATAAGGTGTTCAGCCAAATATTCCTCCATGGATTTAGGATTTGAAAAGGATGATTCCTTGACACCATCCGAAATGAATCTTAATGCAAGGTCAACTCTTCTAAGTGGAGAGACATCAACTGATACATGATATGCTGTTCCGCCATAAACTATTCTAGTAGTATCCTCATTTGGCGAAGAATGTTCAATTGCACGGACTAGAATCTCTATTGGGTTTTTTCCAGTCTTTAGATGTATGATTTCAAAAGCTGCTTTGACAACGTTCATAGTTCTGGCCTTTTTTCCACCCATTCTTCCGGTATTTTTTGCATACTTTTTACCAAAGTGCATTAATTTATTGGCCAGTCTTTCAACAATATTGACTTCAGCCTTGTTGAATTTCTTTAGTGCTGATGAACCAAATGTATGAGGATATACAACTTTTCTTAGTGAGATTACTGTTTTAAGACCAGGGTCTTTAATTTCTACATCAGAGAGATCCCATTTTCTAAACAATAAAAGATTCTGTGTTTCTGCCATGATTACTATCTCCTTGGTTTTTCTTTTCTTCCGCGAACTAGTTCACGCAAAGAAGTTCCATTTACCTTGAAAACCTTGAATCTAACTCCTGGAATATCACCCATTGCACCACCTTGTGTAGCACCCATTCCTTCAACATGAACCTCATCGTGTTCGTCAATAAAGTTCATTGCACCGTCTCGTGGTAAAAATGCAGTTACTGTTTTTCCATTTTTAATTAGTTGAACTCTAACACATTTTCTAACAGCAGAGTTTGGCTGTTTTGCCTCGACTCCTACTTTTTCTAAAACTATCCCTCTTGCTTGTGGAGAACCTCCAAGTGGGTTTGCCTTTATGTTCAAACCAAGCAATCTTCGTTTGTAAGTACCAATTTGCCAGCGTTGTCTCTTTCTCTTTGCCTTTAGAACTCTACCTGCGAATAATCCTAATGGTGACTTTGCCATAATATCACTCCATCATCCTATCAGGACTGTTAATTAAAACGCTTGTAATCTCAAAATATCTTTTTGCCAAGAGTCTTGCTTTTTCTGCATTTCTACCCTCTCTGCCTACTACGATTCCTTTCTTTTTGGCATCCACTAGGACAATAGCTTGAGTTGTACCGTCAAGGCGTTTATTGAGTTTAACATCAGTTACAAGTTTTGGATTTAACATATTTTTTAAAAATACAACCGGATCATCAGAATATTCAACAAGTTCAACGGATTTTTTGACAATGTTTTGGAGGTTTCTAATATGGGCTCCCCCCTTTCCTATGGCCAGACCCATCTTACCTTCATTTACTACAAAAATTACTCGATTTTGTTTTTCGTCCTCCACACAATCACGTGCTGATGCACCAGTTACATTCTGAAAAAGTGATATCAATCGCATTTGATCAGTAGTTAGTTTGATTGTTTGTGGCATATCGTTGGATTATCTCAGACCGAGATGGCTCTCATTTAAACTTTCAGCGTTCATTTGGATTCTTCTTTTAGAATTGCCTTGATATTAGAGTCGGCAATAGATGTTAAGGAAGCTGCTGAAACTCTGTATTGTAATCCACATAACTTACCTAAAGCCACTGATGTTCCATCAAAGTTCAATGTGGAAACTTTGTCATCTTTGGAGGATTCTTGGATTTTTTCTAATTCCTCGGGCGTCATAGATTTTGAAAGTACGACGAGTTTTGCATTCTTAATTGACTGGATGACTTGTTTTGTACCTAGTATGCACTTGTTTTCATTTAATGCATCTTTTAGTGCTTTTTCTAATAGTTTTCCCAATTAAATCACTTGTAATGACGATTCAAAATATCTCCTTTATAGATTTACCCTAGTTATCCGTCAGATGCATCAGTAATTTGTATTGATTGAGTTTGGGGTTTAGCAAGTGATGATGCATCATCAAGAGAATTCCATACAAAGAATTCAATTGAATAATTTCCTATTGATTTTGGATTCCATGATTGTGATATTTCGAAACTTTGACTAGAATCTAATTTTCCAACAACCCATGATAGTGATACAATTTTGCCAGATTTATCAGATATTTGTATGATATTTGTAAATTCTTGGTCATCATAGCCTAAATTTTGTAAACGAGTGATTATTTGAAATTGTTGATTTGGATAAAATGTGTGAATTTTTTGTCCTTGAGCATTTGAAAAATGGATTTTATCAATTACAATTTTTGAATTTTTCATAGATATAAGACCGATTTGAGATTTTGCACTTATACCCAATTCATCATGTACAGAATATGGTTTTGGTAATGTCCTATCTTGGTATATTGCAGAAATCGTATCGCCGATTGATACGTGTAATCGATTTCCACTAGAGTTATTGATTGTTGTTTGTTGAATTATTGCTTCAAATATTCCAGAATCAACGTCAGTCTCAGTTCCAAGCACTTCAATACCAGCAGAGTCAGAATCAGAGGAGATGTTGATTTTTATACTATCTAATGTTTCTGGATTTAGATTCATATCAGAGTCTACAACTCTAACAATTACATCATCGTGTTCAGAAAAATTCTGTTTTGAGAATTCAATGTTTGCCACATTCCATTCTATCTTGGCGGATTTTGTGAGAACTACACCATCTGCAAATTCAAATGATATTGATAGTCCAGAATCTCGTTGTGTTTCTAATAATCCATCAGTTGGGCCTCTGCCACTGTTTGTTGGATTTGTATCGGATTTTCCATCACCATCAACATCATGTGAAAATCCAGTGAGTGTTATTTCTCCGACAAAGATTCCAGTATTTGGTCCAGTTTCAACTAGCTTGTAATTATTTAGAGAAGATGACGAAGTAGAAATTTTGATAGGGTGCTCAGAGTCATCCCCTATAGAATTAATTCCATTTGTGTCTTCATTCCATGCTGGTGCTACAATCATAATTTTGACCTTATCAGTCCACGAATAAACATCCTTATCAAAATAGATTGGAGCATATGGTTTGTCATAAATTGGAATTTGTTCAGCAAAAATTGGAGATACAAGTAATGTGATCAAAAATAATGTAAGCAATCACAAAATAATTTGAAAGGCTGTCTTTTGAAGATAACTAATTAATTCTTTGAAACTTGCATGTATAAGTCGACTGTACCAGAACCTACAGGTATGTTAGAGCCCACTATAACATTTTCAGTAACACCACGAAGTTCTTCAATTTCACCAGTAAGTGCTGCTTCAGCTATAGTTGGAACTGTGATTTCAAATGCTGCCCTAGCTAAAACACTGTCTTTGGTTCCAGCAATACCATGTCTTCCAATTTGCTGCAGATATCCTCTAGAGCACATCATATCAGATACGAGCATGATGTATCTTGAATCTACTTCTAGACCCTGATCCTCTAGAGTTGTTGAGAGTTCATTAATCAAAGCATTTCTTGCTGCCTCTATTCCAAGTGTGGCTGCAATTTCAAATACATTGTTGGTTCTAACGTTTCTCTTATCAATTCCATCAATTTCTAGTACTTTTGCCAGATTAGAACCAGTTGTTTGAATTACCCATTCATCATCTTTTTGAGCTACAGTTACACGAGTTATGTCTGGAACTCCCTTTACAATAGAGTTGAGTACTTTATTTCTAATAGCAATGGTAGTTGGTGCATCTGATTCCTCTGCAAGTGTCAGAGTGATGGTATTGCCACTAGTTTCCATTTTGAATTTTTTATTTGATGCGAGAGCAGTTTCCACTTCTTCCACAGTGCAGCCTCTTTGAGATAGAGCTGATGAGCTGAGCTCAATTGTAATTTGAGTAGAATAATCTGTTTCAACATTTTCAATTAGAGCAGAGACCTTTGTTTGTAGTGTATTTCTTGCTACTTCGATTGCCTTTTCTCTAGATTTTTTGTATTTCTCTTCCAAGTAAATGTCCATTGTTGGTGTTACTGGTTTCTTTCTAGCGTCAACTAGTTCGATTAGTCTAGGCAAACCCAATGTTACGTTTCGCTCTCTGATACCCGCAAAGTGGAAAGTTCTTAGTGTCATCTGAGTTCCTGGTTCGCCGATTGACTGTGCAGTTACGATACCAACTGCTTGTCCAGGTTCTGCTTTAGCTTTATGGTAAAGATCAACTGCCTTTTTGAGTACCTTATCAGTTCCCTCTTTGGAGAGTTTAGAGTGTGAAATCGCCTCTTCAACCAAACTGGTGAGTCGTGGGTTGAATGGTTTTGTGTATTTTTTGAGCATTTCTTCTGCTTCCTCTTTTGTAATCTTTTTTCCAGTATCCACGATTGTTTCTGATTCGATCAATCTGTTAATGTTGAAAGCTTCACCATGATCTGATTTTGCAACATCAATCCCATCTTCTCCGTAGAGGAATTGGATAATGTGTCCGTGTGGATCACGTACCGTATTATCATATTCTAGTTTAATGTGTTCAAGGGCATTGACTAGTCTTCTCTGCATGTAACCAGATTGTTGTGTTCTGACTGCAGTGTCTACGAGTCCTTCTCTTCCTCCCATTGCATGGAAGAAAAATTCTATTGTGGATAATCCGTCCCTATAGTTAGATTTTACAAATCCATGTGCGTCAGGATTATCATCATTTTCTTTAAAGTGAGGAAGTGCTCTATTGTTATACCCTTTGTTTAATCTATTACCACGAATGGATTGTTGACCTAATGCTCCTGCCATCTGTCCAATGTTAAGTGATGAACCTCTGGCGCCAGTAGTTGCCATAATTCTTGCAGCGTTGTTTTTATCTAATTGTTGATCAGCAGTATTTCCTGCCTTGTCTCTTGCTTTTGATAATTCGTTAACAATGTATGCCTCTAAAGCTTCATCAGCAGATAGACCCCTTGTTAGTTTTAGAGTTCCCTTCTTTGCCTGAGATATCAAATCATACACAGTGTTGTAAGATTCGTCTGTTCCAGCATGGATGTCACCGCGTACTTTTTCTGATAGTTCAAGATCAGAGTAACCATAACTGAATCCATAGTGAGTGATGAATTGCTTAGCCACGATTAGGACTGAGTTTAGAAACTTCTTTGCAACTGCATTGCCATAATCTTTAGCTACTCTGTGCAAAACACTTTCCGGTTCTTCTGCACCGATTGATGCCTTGTCTATTACACCACTGATTAATTGACCATTTTTAATTACAACGTCTTTTTGAGAACCTTTGGTTCCTTTGGACCATTTTGAAGTGATGACATAGTTGAAATCAGATGGAAGGAATAACGAGAAAA
This sequence comes from Nitrosopumilales archaeon, assembly GCA_900299125.1. GTDB lineage: Archaea > Thermoproteota > Nitrososphaeria > Nitrososphaerales > Nitrosopumilaceae > Nitrosotenuis. Next base: position 7,519 of record OMIR01000027.1, read on the forward strand.
GTTGTTTGCCAGTATACATTGGTCCGTCTTTTTCTTTGGCGGCTGGTTCAGGAAATACTCCCTCATATCCTCCAAGCATTGCATAATTTGCAAATTCTTGTGGTGTAAGCATAGTATCATCTTTAGTTAAAAGATAAGAACCTGTAATGAAATCTCTCAATCCGCCAATTATCGGTCCACCATATCTTGGTGAGATTAATTGATCCTGAACTCTCATTAAGAGTATAGCTTCTGCTCTTGCTTCCTCACTTTGCGGTACGTGTAGATTCATTTCATCTCCATCAAAGTCAGCATTGTATGGTGGGCATACTGACGGGTGCAATCGGAATGTTTTACCAGGTAATACTCTGACATAATGAGCCATAATTGACATTTGGTGTAGAGAGGGCTGTCGATTGAACATGACTATATCACCATCAGCCAAGTGTCGCTCAACCAAGTATCCAACTTCAATATTTTGTGCAATAATAGATCTGTCTTCAACGAAATCCAATCTGATCTTAACACCGTCAGGTCTAACAATGTAATTGACCCCTGGGAATTTGTCTGGACCGTTAATTACTAGTTCTCTCATTCGTTCAATATTCCATTCTGTTACAATTTCTGGAATGGTTAGTTTCTTGGCAACAGTTTCTGGAACACCTACTTCTGAGAGGTCAAGACTTGGATCGGGTGAAATTACGGTTCTACTCGAAAAGTCTACTCTTTTTCCAGATAACGAACCTCTGAATCTGCCTTCTTTTCCTTTGAGTCTTTGTGTTAGTGTCTTTAGAGGTCTACCAGATCTGTGATGTGCTTGTGGAATTCCAGAAACTTCGTTATCAAAATATGTAGTGGTGTGATACTGTAATAGATCAACTAAATCTTGTACAATTAATGGTGGAGTTCCTGCATCTTTACTTTCTTTTAGTCTCTGATTTACACGTATAATGTCAACCATTTTGTGTGTAAGGTCATCCTCTGATCTAATTCCAGTCTCTAAGATAATTGATGGTCTAACAGTTACAGGAGGAACTGGTAGAACTTGGAGTATGAACCACTCTGGTCTTGCGGTGTTTGAATCATATCCTAGAAGTTTCAAGTCTTCGTCTCGTATTTGAGTAAATCTTTCACGTATTGTGATTGGTAACAATCGGTGTTCTCCGATTTCTGTTTTTTCTATGAAAATTGTCGGTTTGGTAAATATCATATCATATTGTGGTTTACCGCAATGAGGACATTCTTTTGCTTTCTTTGCTTTATCTAGAATTTCTTCGGGAATTCTCTTTTGTGAAATTATAGTGTATGCTGCTTCTTTTTTGAGAATCTGTCCATAATTATCAAGATCTTCCTGCGGTAGTTTTAGTCTAGAACAAGAACGACATGTGGCCAATAGCAGTTTATGGATATTATCAATAAATGCAATGTGCAAGACTGGTTCTGCTAGTTCAATATGTCCAAAATGGCCAGGACATCTAGCTGCAGTATTTCCGCAGGTTAGGCATTTTTGTCCAGGCTCTAAAGTTCCTAATCTTCCATCCATCAATCCGCCTTGAACTGCCATACCATCTTCATCATAAGTTTCTGGTGCAGTTATTTCGGCAACAGAATATTTTCTAATTTCTGTTGGAGACCAAACTGAAAATCTGATTCCATCAATAGATTTGACTGTTTGAACGGACAATTACACTCTCTCCTTAATCATTAATCTCGGTGCCACATTAAGACTTTGCATTTCCTGTAATAATAGTTTGAAAGCGTATGCTACAGAGACTGATGAGACTTTGGCTTTGTCTCCACATACTCTACAAACATATTTTCTTTGTTTGACATCATGATAAGCAACTAGACCACATCTTTCGCAAACATAAATTTCAGATTTATCAGACTCATCCAATAATCTGTCTTTTAGAATCATTGATGCGCCATATGCTATTAGACAATCTCGTTCCATTTCACCAAATCTTAGTCCACCGCCCCTTGCACGACCCTCTGTCGGTTGCTTAGTTAACATTTGGACTTGACCTCTTGCTCTAGCATGGATCTTGTCTGCTACCATATGATGTAATTTTTGATAGTATACAACACCGATAAAGACTTCAACTGGGAATGGTTTTCCCGTTCTACCATCATACATTATTTCTTTACCTGAATATTTCAAACCAGAACCTTCCAGAGCTTCTTTAATTTCCTCAACTTTTTCTCCAACAAATGCAGAGCCATCAAATCTTGCACCTCTAACAGCAGCTGCTTTACCAGATACCGACTCCATGAACATTCCAACAGTCATACGTGATGGGAATGCGTGTGGGTTAATTAGAACATCCGGTATTACACCTTCTGCTGTATACGGCAAGTCTTCATATCTTGCCAAAATTCCTACAACTCCTTTTTGTCCGTGTCTTGATGCAAATTTGTCACCTATTTCTGGAATCCTCATGTCTCTAACTCTAATCTTGTACATTTTACCGCCTTCGTTAGATTGTGTCATTACTACAGTGTCCACAACACCGGTTTCTGATGGCCTAACTCCTATGGATGTGTCTCTTCTGTAAGGTCCTTTGGATTCAAATTCCCTATACTCTTCCATAAATCTAGGTGGACTAGTCTTTCCAATCAGAATATCACCACCTATTGCATTAGATTCAGTAGCAATAACACCATCTTCTTCTAGCAGACGATATGCCTTTTCTCCTTTGTATCCTCGAATGTTATCTTCAGCATTTGGAATTTCAAAATTATCTCTCATTCCGCCCGGATACTGTTTTGCTTCCGCTTCGTAAATTCTGTAAAAGAAGGTTCTACCTAATCCTCTATCTACAGCTGCCTTTGAAATTACAATTGCGTCTTCAATGTTATATCCATCAAACGGCAACACTGCAACTACACAGTTTTGTCCTGCGGGTCTGTCTTCCATGCCAAGAAGATTAAGAGCCTTGGTAGTTACAATTGGAGTTTGTGGATACCACATAAAGTGCTGTCTAACATAAGTGCTAGTATTCATCATCGGAGTTGAAAATCCAAGACTTTGTTTTGCCATTGCTGATTCGTACGTATTTCTTGGAGATTGATTGTGTTCTGGATATGGGATTATTGATGCGCCTGCTCCCAAAATTGCTGATGGGAATATTTCTAGATGAGTAAATTTCTTTGTGTCTTTATCATCAATTGTGATATAGCAATTTTCTTCCTCGTTGGCGTCGTTTAATTCAATTATTCCCATTCTTAGAAGATCATTCCAAGACATGAGTTTTTTGGATACTTTGTCAATCAAGTCTTGTGTGAGTAATGGTTTGCCATCTTTGATTACAATTAGAGGTCGTAGTACTCGGCCAGCATTACAGTTGACATAAAGTCGCTTTGTGGCGCCCTCTACATCTGGCTTGAAAAATGAAATTCCGACATGTGGATGAATTTTGGAATTTCTTCTGAGATCACGCAGAGATTCAACTAGTTTATCACCATCTTTGTAATAACCTACTAGTCTTCCATCAACAAAGACACGAGTTCCATCTCTCTTTAGATCTTCTTTGGCGTCAGTAAAGTGCACAGATCCTAAATCATAGAGTTTTTCAATAATTTCTTCAGGTGAAACATTAACTGAAATTATTGCAGATAGTGCGAGATTTTTTACCAGTCCACAATTAGATCCTTCTGGTGTTTCACTTGGACATATTCTTCCGAAATGAGTTGGGTGTAGATCTCTTGCTTCAAAGTTTGGCTGAGTTCTAGATAATGGAGATTGAATTCTTCGAAGATGTGAAATTGTTGATAGATAGTTTGTTCTGTCTAAGAGTTGTGTCACACCGACTCGCCCACGTCCCCAATTTCCAGTTGCTATTGCATTGTTTAGTTTATCAGAGACTATTCCAGGCCTAATTGCTGCTGCCACTGCGTTAATTCCTCTTTTTTGTCCAGATCTTTCTAATTGATATTTCATGTCTCGAACCAAGTTTCTGAATGCAGTTCTGAAAAGATCAGCTAGCATCTGTCCTGCGAATTTAATTACTTTATTTCCATAATGGTCCTTGTCGTCTGGTGAAATCCAACCTAGCTTTAATTCAATTAACTTGCATGCGGCCTCACCTAGGAATTGAGCTTTTTCTCTTCTATTTTCTTGATGCTTTCCCAAGTGTGGTAAAAGACCCCAATCAAGTAGAGTTTCTGCTCGTTTGATTTGGAATTCCTCTAACATACCTGGCGCTATTCTTTTAGAAATGTATACGATAGAATCTTTCGATGTTTGTACCTCTGCAACCTTCTCAAATGATGCTTCTAATTCATTTTGAATTGATTCTACTAAGGAGACTGCAGCTGCAATTTCCCTATCAGATTCTAGACCAAGTGCTCTCATTAGTGTGACTACTGGAATATCTACTGGTGAACCCGGAATTCTTGCTACTATCAGTCCATCATTTTTCATTACTAGTTCTAACTTTGCTCTGTAACCAACTATTGATGAATAGACTTTGGCCTTGAAGACATCATTACCACCAACTTTTTCCTTATCTACGATAATCTTATTGTAAGAAAGATCTTCTAATCCAACAATAACTCGCTCTGAACCATTGATGATAAAGTATCCTCCCGGATCATTAGGATCTTCTCCATGCTCAATTAATTTTTGAGTTGTGAAGCTGTGTAAAATGCAAGCATTAGATCTTACCATAACTGGAATATCTCCAATATGAACAAAACGGGATTCGAGAATTTTGCCATCTTCAACTACACTAGCATCCATCATGATTGGCGCAGAATATGATACGTTTCTCAGTCTTGCCTCAGTAGGCGTGATATGAGTAATAGACCCATCAAGTTCCATCATTCTAGGTTGCTGGAGTTTTACTTTACCAAGTTGAATTTTGTATGGGTATTCCGCGTTTTCAATTTCAATTTGTGCAACTTCGTCAATGATACTTTGTAGTCCTCTTTCTAAGAATTCATCAAATGAGTTAAGGTGTTGTCTTGCAATTCCTTCTCTTTTTAGCAGATCCTGTATTATCGGCCATCGTTTGTTTGAAGGATCAGTCATTTAGATTTCCACCACATATCGATAATAGACACTCTCTCCAGCAGTTGGGCTTTTTCTAGTAATTTTTATCATATCTCCGGGTTTCACACCTAGTCCGATAATTGCAGGATCATTTGCAAAGATCAAAGGCATCTCAGTTGGCTTGCAGTTAAATTTTTGGAGTACCTTTTCGGCGTCTTTTTTGATCATAATTTCATGCTTTGGTACGTAAATATGGTCAGGTACTAGAACGTGTGTTTTTTTAGTCGCCATTTTTTTCACCATGGATAGCCCCAGCTAAATCTTGAAGAATACTAAACAAACTAATAAAATTCAAAAAAGACTTTATATATATTTAATCAAGATCTGACTAAAGCGCCATCATTTTTTGTTATTAGTCAATGATTTTTTTCCTAACCTTAAATAGTATTCATTTAAAGCAAAAAGTAACATGAATATGTACGCAGTACTAGCATTGTTTACAATTCTGGCGACTGGTTCAGTAGCAGCACAGTCATTTGCTCAGGAATTAGTTGATTCAGTCACAGTTAGTACCGACAAAGAAGCATACGAAGATGGTGAAACAATCACAGTATCCGGTGCAGTCAGAGAAAGACTATCAGGATACGACATTACTATCAAAGTCGTTGCTCCTAACGGTAACTTGGTTACTGTAAAACAGATACCTGTTTCAGATGAAAAAACATTTGGAATTGACTTGACTGCTGGAGGTCCACTATGGAGTTCCTCAGGAACATATACAATTATGGTCTTGTATGGAACAGAAAATAGAACGGCGGAGACTAGCTTTGAGTTTGGCGGTTCAGGTTCTGCAACAGGAATAAAAGGACCACGATTCAATCTTGCCAATCCAGAAGACGGTGCAGTGGGATACAAAATAACAGGCGGTAAAATACTAAGTATTACTCCTGATGTTGAAGCAAAGTCACTCATTGTAGAAATAGAGACGACGAGTGACGGCGAAGTAACCCTGATTATACCCAGAAGCATCCTTGATTCAAGGCTCGGACCAGATGGAATAAGTGGTGAAGATGATAGTTTCATGGTTCTCATAGATGGAGAAGAGGCTGAATTTAACGAGACTGAAACAACCTCAGAGTCCAGAACTATAACTATACCATTTGAGGACGGAGCTACTCAAATAGAGATCATCGGATCACATGTAATCCCAGAATTCGGAACAATCGCAGTAATAGTTCTTGGAATAGCAATTGTATCAATAATTGCCATATCAAGAAGCAGATTAAGTATACTACCAAAATACTAGATCTTCAATCTTTTTCATTTTTTAAATATACATAAATAGTCAATATCCTAATCGACATTCAAGATGAATAGTTATGCACTATCTGCGCTAATTGCCATAATGGCTGCAGCCGGCACTTTAGCAATAGTACCAACTTATGCATCTTCTTTCGACGAAGAAGCATGCCCAGATTGTGGGACCGACGACATTTATGTGAAAGCTAAATTGGCAGCACAAAACGACTTGCCAATTACAGTAGAAACTGACAAACGAATCTATGATCACGCGTCAGAAATCACAGTAAGTGGAACAGTTGCAAATATGAGAGAAGGATTTCCAATAACAGTCACAGTTATTGGTCCACAAGGTAATCTGGCAGGAGCTCATCAAGTCGAAGTTTCAGAGGACAACACATTTGAAGCAATGTTTAGCACCGCAAGTGCACTCTTCAACACAAATGGAATATACACCGTACGAGTCCAATATGGTCCACAAGAGATCAACGACAAGACCACATTCGAAATCGTTGGTGATGTACCAACAGAAGAGTCAGCATGTGGTGATGGTGAGCTTGCAGTAAAAGGCGGTGGTGAAGTTTTCTGCGTTCCATATGAAATTGATGGAGCAGTAGTAACAGGAGCCTCTGCCAGCAGTGCAAAACAATCACTCGTTCTGAAAGTCGAAACTGAAAGCGACGGCTCCATCAGACTAGCAATTCCGAGAAATGTCTTGGATGCAACAGAAGATGGTTCCGATGTAGACTTCATCGTCTTAGTAGATGATGAGGAAGCAGATTTTGAAGAAACAGATAGCGACGATTCTACAAGAACTGTCGAGATCACATTCCCAGAGGGCGCTTCACAGATTGAGATCATAGGTACTTATGCAGTTCCAGAATTTGGCACGATGGCAGCAATAATTCTCGCAGCAGCAATTGTATCAATAATTGCTGTTTCTGCAAGAACACGACTTAGCATCTCACCAAGATACTAAAGTCTCTTTACTTTTTTCATTTTTTAGAACATATTACTAGAAAAAGAGATATACGATAATCATTGAATTCGTGTATGAAATTAGATTGGGTATTAATTCTAGTTCTAGTTGGAATTGTACCATTTTTCTACGACTATGCTTTAGCAGATACTGAGTGCAGTCAGGTTTGTATTGCAAAGCAGTTCTACACCCAAGGAGAAGCCGTCATAATATCAGGAAAAGTGGATGCGTATTTACCAGATACACCATTGTTAATTCAGGTATTTCGAGATACAAATCGCGTTCATATTGCTCAAGTAATTGTTGCACAAGATGGCACATATAGTTACTCCATGATTGCAGATGGTCCTTACTTTAAAACCGATGGGAAATACGTAGTTCAGGCATCATATGGAGTGACAGGTAATGTCTTTGAAGCAAGTTTTGATTTTCAAACAACCACATCA
>OMIR01000028.1 GCA_900299125.1 Nitrosopumilales archaeon
ACCATTCAAAAAGCTTAGTCTAGCTTTTGATTCCAAAATATTAACAATTCAAATTTAAAGCGGTTTAGAGTCGAAGTCATATATTGAATAATAATGCTTACCTCAAATGCATCGATCCTGACTGCGGGCTGGAATATCCAATTAAATCAAGAAATATCGAGTGTGAGCGCGGTCATTTACTGGACGTAAAATACAAAAAAACTCCATCCCCCGATCTCAAAGAATTATTCTACAATAGACGCAATCCGCAAGGAAATATTTTCAATGAAAGTGGCGTATGGCGATTCAGAGAATTACTAAATTTCTGCGAGATTGATACTGACAATAAGGATGAGTGCTCCAAGTATCTAGTCTCACTAGACGGAGCAGAGGGAAGACAGTCCAAACCATACCACATGTCCAAAGTAGCTGATTTTCTTGGCATGAATCAAAATTGCCTGTGGCTTCAGCCAGAGGGATACAATCCAAGCGGCTCGTTCAAAGATAATGGAATGTCCACAGCAGTCACTCATGCAAAACTAATTGGTGCAAAAAGAATCATCTGCGCTTCAACTGGAAATACTTCAGCAGCTGCTGCAATGTTTGCAGCAAATGAAAACATGGATTGTGATGTTTACATTCCAGCAGGACAAATTGCCCCAGGAAAACTTTCTCAGGCGTATCAATTTGGAGCACAAATAGTTCAGGTAAAAGGAAATTTTGATGATGCACTTGCAAAATCACTAGATGATGCAAAAAATCAGGACGGATACACAGTAAATTCAGTAAATCCATTTAGAATAGAGGGACAAAAAACCATACCATACAGAGCAATTGAATATCTCAACTGGAACTCACCTGACTGGATTGTGTATCCAGGCGGTGCTATGGGAAATATCTCAAGTTGTGGAAAGGCCCTAATGGAGTTATACGAGTGGGGCTGGATTAAAAAAATTCCCAGAATTGCAGTAATAGTATCAGAAGGTGCAAGCACTCTGTACGATTTGTATAATGGCAAATTCGAAGGAAAGAAACTTCGTTGGAATAAAGGCAAGCCAGATACAGAACTAATTGAGAATTATTACACGTATTTGGACCGGAATGGAATTAGACCACAAACAAAGGCAACTGCAATTCAGATTGGACGTCCTGCCAACATACTCAAGGGTTTGCGTTCATTGGAATTCACAAACGGCGTTGTTGCAAAAGTATCAGATGCCGAGATGCTAGACGCCATGTCAATTGTTGGACTAAATGGATTTGACTGTGAGATGGCATCAGGTGCCTCCCCGGCAGGAATTAGAAAGCTAATCGGTGAGGAAATCATAAAAAAAGACGATGTCGTAGTCGGCATTCTAACTGGAAGACAAAAAGACTCTAGTCTTGCAGTAGATTACCACAATGATCCTGCAAATCTTTTTGCCATTCCACCTCGAGGATAAAAACATCTTAGGCACAAATTAGACGATATTGGTTTATTATATGAGATTGATAAAAAATCAACACTAATTGGCAAGTGGTTCTAAAAAGGCAGTCTATGCTGCCCTGTTTGGAAATTTAGGCATAGCGATTACGAAATTCATTGCTGCATTAATTACCGGAAGTGCCGCAATGTGGGCAGAGGCATATCACTCGGCATCTGATACATTCAACCAGATTCTAATTTTATTTGGAATTAGAACTAGTACAAAGGCGGCTAGCTACCAGCATCAATTCGGTCATGGAAGAGAGGTTTTCTTTTGGTCATTTATTGTGGCAACTATGATCTTTGGCATTTCTGGAATTTTGTCTTTAGAACAAGGCGTCTCTTCTTTATTTGAGGAATTTCATCAAATCAAGGATCCTCAGATAAGCTATATCATACTCGTAATTGCTTTTGGCTTTGAGTCAAATGCGCTAAGAGTAGCACTAAAACAATTTTTGCGAGAGATTCGCAATAACGGTGAAAAGATCACTTTCTCTACAATGATCGAGCATTTCAAGGAAAGCAAAGACGTTGCTCTATTGACAGTAATTGTTGAGGACTGTGCGGCTTTGTTGGGAATCATAGTTGCCGGAATAGGAATTCTCTTATCAGATATTACTGGAAATGCAATCTATGATGCAATAGCATCACTAGTCATTGGTGGAATACTGATGTTTTTTGCATTTTTCCTAGCCAAAGAAAACAGGGGTTTGTTAATTGGAGAGTCTGTTACAAACCGAGAATACAAAAAAATTGTAAAATCAATCCAGGCAATACCGGAAGTAAACAAGCTCATAACAATGAGAACGATGCATCTTAGCCCCGAAGATATTCTAGTTGGAGTTCAGGTAAATCTCATAGATAATTTGGATACTGACAAAATAGAGCTAGTCACTGATGCCATTGAACAAAAGATCATGGAAGTCATTCCTGATACAAACAAAGAACATATTTTTGTAGAAATAGAACGCGAGCGAAAAAAGTAATTACTTTTTGGCAAAAAACTCTTCTAGTGACTTTTTCTTTTCTTGCATATGGAACAAAGTCTCTGTGTGTGCTAGTGCCTCATCGTATGGCTTTTGAAATAGCATTGCCTGCATGAGTTTGTGATTCTCTGGAATTACAATTCCTGTCTGATCATCAGAATAAACCATCTTGATAGTATCATCTATTTTCTCAATCATGTTGGCGTGAATGTGGATCATATTAGTATCTTTGAAGCTGAATTTCATAGATTCGGCGGCATCACGAATTTGTTTTGTTCCCTTGGCAGTCCAAAGTGTTGCAACTCCGTACTCATCTCGGTACAAGTCTAAAATCTCTGAAGGATTTGGAGCCGAATCTTTGAATCTAATACTCATCATGTGCACATGCATCTGACGCGTTGGCACTTTTATTGCCTGAATGAAAAGCGGAGTGTCTTGGCCCATGTATGATTTTACATCATCTTGATGGTGTGGATTTGGCGACCACTCTATAGTATCTGGAACTGTTTTTTCAGTTTGCTCAATATCTGCCCATCTTCGGACAAGTATTGCGTCGAATCGAATCAATCTTGTGCTAAACTTTTCTCTTAGAGGTTGCAAGATTCTTCCCATTCCAGTAACATTGCAGCTTCCCTGCATGACGTGCTTTTTGCCAAAGGCCTCCTTGTAATTAACGCGTGAATTAAACAACAAATCAGAAACTCGCTCTTCTCCAAATACAGACTCTCCTCCCTGATAGATTGCCATTACGCCCTTTGGTTCGTATAGTTGCTTTTTGTTGGTATATCCAGTTCCTCCTGGCGAGCAATCAATTACTAGATCACAGTTTGATAGTGCCTCCTCAATGCTGCCCTTTATTTTATAATTTTTAAAAGAATCAATCTTTTTTTGTGGAACATAAACGTCAAAACCTCTGGATACTGCATCTTCTACTTTATCGTCGGCTGAAAACTTGCCAACACCGACTATTTTGATTTGAGGATCATCTTTGATGAATTGGGCGATTCTGTTTCCAATAGAGCCATAGCCATTGATAAAAACCCGCTTCATAATTTTGTCTTAGAATCGGGATTTATTTAGATTTCATAGTTAGAGTACAAAATTAATTGTTTGATATTGAATTTTTCACAATTTCTAATAGATTTGAAAAAATTATTTGGCTAGAGAATTATACAAAACAACTAAATGCGACACCATAGGCAAGACATCAATGATTCACGCTCCATCATTAGGAATTGGTGCAGCAATTGCAGCTGCGGTAATTATTGGAGCACTTTTTGTTATGAATGGTCAATTTCTACAGTCAGGGTTTAAGACAGAAGATATCAAAGAAGTCCAGCAAGATACCGAGATACAAGCTCAGCCACCTCAGCAAATTCAAATGTCAGTATTTTCTGATAATGCATCACCGTTATTGGGTGACCCAAACGCACCGATAACCATTGTAGAGTTTGGTGATTACCAGTGTTTTTACTGTAACAAGTTTTTCCATGAAACAGAAGACCAGATTATGGATAATTACATCAAGACAGGTAAGGCAAAGCTAGTCTTCAAAGACTTTACCATAATCGGTCAAGACTCTGTAGTAGCAGCACATGCGGCACACTGTGCAGACGAGCAAGGCAAGTTTTGGGATTATCACGATATATTGTACAAAAATTGGAATGGTGAGAACAACGGTTGGGCATCAGCTGAAAACCAATTCAAATTTGCCAAACAATTAGAATTAGACGAGACAAAATTCACTGAATGCATGAGTAGTGAGAGACATATTGAGAAAATCAGAGCCAGTTCTGAAGATGCAAAAACATTAGGACTCACTGGCACACCTGCATTCTTTGTTATTGGTCCTAATAACAAGATAGTTAAAGTTCCAGGCGCACAGCCATACGACGTATTTGCTAATATTTTAGACTCTGAACAATTCAAGTCAAAATAATCAATTATGGAATTTAACTGTGTTAAAGACTGCTCGCAGTGCTGCATTGATAGAGAATATTACCCTTCAAAAAAATTTGGCAAAATTGGCGTATTGATACTACCTGAGGAAAAACAAAAAATCGAGTCTCTGGCAGAATCACTTTCAATGCATGTAGAAATTATTCCAAGGATAGGAGTATCAGATGATGATTTAGGTCCAAGCAAAGTAATCGCATATCAAATGATAGGAAGAGATCAGAATGGTAATACCTGTCCTTTTTTAGACATGAATGCAAAATCACCTCATGGTGGTTTTGCATGCAAAATTTACACTCAAAGGCCACTTGCATGTAGGGCATATCCTCTAATTGATACAAATCCGTTCATCTTGGATCAAAAATGTAAATTCTGCGATACTTGTCCTACCGCGGATTCAAATCTGAATTTAGAGGTAGAGGCCCTAGTTCAGATCAAAAACAACATGAATGCTGGGGCACAAAAAGTATGGCGATATGCCACAGGGATCGGGGAGCAGTCAGATCTTGCGATCATCCAAAAAGGTTGGATCAGAGAAAACTAGCGTTGCGTTGTAAATTCATACATCATAACTTTATGGTAGAACAGATTTAGCTGACAACCCTTATATCTTAAAGTCCAAAGGGTAGCTCATGGCAGCAGGAATTGACGATATTGCCATTTACATACCACGTTTGTTTGTAGATTCGACTGATTTTGCTAATGCACGTGGTGTTGACCCAGTAAAGCTAAAACAAGGCTTGGGCATATCACGCATGGCAATAGTAGATTCAAATCAAGATCCCGCATGCCTTGCTGCAAACGCATGTCTAAAGATTATGCAGCGCAATAAAATTTCTCCAAATGACGTAGGAAGACTATATGTTGCCACAGAATCCGCCCTTGACGAATCAAAGGCGCTAAATTCCTATGTAATAGGAATGCTAGAGCAGGTCTACGGAGATGGTTCTTTTGAGCACTGTGGTGGAATAGAGTGCAAATTTGCATGTGTTTCTGGTTCTTATGCATTATATGATAATGCCAATTGGATCAGAGCCGGCGAGGCAGAAGGAAAGCACGCAATTGTCGTAGTTTCAGATATTGCAAAATACGACATGGGTTCTACTGGCGAATATACACAGGGTGCCGGTGCAGTTGCAATGCTGCTCAATGACAACCCAAGATTATTACAATTTGACTCCAAGGTAACATCAACATCAATTAAAAACGAATACGATTTCTACAGACCATTTGGAAAGGAAACGCCGATAGTTCACGGTCAGTATTCTAATTTGCTATATCTAATCCAGGTCAAAAAGGCCTTTGAATCATACAAGAAAAAGGCAATAGAAGCAGGAATAATCAAACTAAAGGATGGTGAAACAATACTGGACCACATTGATTATCTCTGCATGCATTTGCCATATTCAAACATGGGCAAAAAAGCACTATCGTACTTGCTTAGAAGAGAATGGCGAGCTCTACCACGATGGAAAAATATTGTCGAGCAGACAGGAATGGAAGAGCCAGTACCAAAGGATCCTCGCGGAACAATAGAATCAATTCTAGCAGACGAGGAATACATGGGCAAAGACCACGAATTTAACAAATTATTCACCAAGACTAAAGAATACCAGACATTTTATGAAGACAAGCTTTCTAGCTCACTGATTGCCTCTTCTATGATAGGCAACCTTTACACTGCATCACTGTACTTGGGCTTTAGAAGCTGCCTTGAATTTGAATTCCAAAAGGGAATTGAATTGGAGGGAAGACGATTTGGATTTGGCTCTTATGGAAGCGGCAGTAGTGCAATGGTGTTCTCTGGAGTAGTCCAGCCATCATACAAGGAAATTGTCAAGAACATGAACTTGGAGGCAGAAATTGGTGAGCGAGTAAAATTATCACTAAGAGATTATGAGGAAATTCATGAAAATAAACGCGCTCCAACTGAAAGCTTGCTTGCAGGAAAAAACGAATTCGTTCTAGTAAGCATTGAAAAATCTACAGAGATGCGCGGAGAGCGCAAATACGCATACTGTCAATAACTAGATTCACTGCAAATTACTCATGGATTCGCCCTCACCTATCAAAGACAGGCTCTACCAGATAATTCAAGAGATAACAGAGTCCAAGGCTCAGCAGGAAATTGCCAGAGACCCTGACTCGCTAGCAAGGCAGGTATTTGCAAAAGCAAACCTAGAATCAGTTGGGGGAAATCCTACCGAAAATTATGAAACATTTGCCGAATCGTTGATGCATTTTATTCTAACAAACTCACTAATTTCAAGCCAGAGAAAGATAACACTGGAAAAAGTGGAGATCGATATCGTAATTCCGGATTTAAAGACATTAAAGGATTCAAACAAAGACGCAGTCATAATTTTATTTCCAAAGACAGATAATTCAAAATTAATTTTACAAAGACTAGAAGAATTACAATCAATTCAGAGCATCAAAGATAACATTTGGCTAGTTCAGAGAATTAGTCAGGGAATTGAATGCAAGACATACGAAATACAGGGAAGTGGTTCTTTTTTTCACATAATTGGCGATATTAAAAAATCAAATGCAGGCAAGGCACAATCAAAATTTAAAATATTTAGAGTCTAGAAATTACCGAGTTTTGTTGTAAAATTTCTGTTACTAGTTTAATATCACCACTTTGAATGTGGGGAATTTTGCATAAAATTTCAACTCCGCTAAGTAAGACAAGATCATCTTCTAAATCAGTCAGGTCATAACCGTCAGGATCAGTTTGATTAATTACCAAACCCAAGACTCGTATGCCGTATTTTTTGCATATATTCAATGTCATCATGGTATGATTTGCAGAGCCCATCTTGTTGCCTGCAACTATTACTGTCCCTAGATTCAGGTCCTTGATCAAGTCTGCTACAAAATAATCCTTCAGAATTGGAGTAAGTATACCACCAATTCCCTCAACTAAAACACAGTCATGCATAGTTTGTAATTTCTCAAAACAGTTCAAGACTGATTCAATTTCAATTTTTTGTCCTAGTTGTTTTGCTGCCCTATAAGGTGATGTTGGAATTGGAAAAAAATACGGATTTATCAGAGATTCAGAATCAGTCACACCAGAATATTTTACCAATAGTTCTACGTCGGCGGATTTTGGTCCATTCTTTTGAGCAATTCCAGTAGCAAATGGCTTCATTACGCCAACATCTATTCCCAAAGAGCGCGCCGCATTCGATATTGCACATGTGAGTGTGGTTTTGCCAATGCCAGTATCAGTGGCTGTAATAAAAAAAGACCTCATTCAAAAAAATACTAATTTTAAGAGAATTAATCCTTTTAGCGCTTGATTATTAAAATGAAAAATCTGCCAGAATTGCAATGAAGAATAGTGCCATTTGGCATCCATATACGCAAATGTCAGAATGGGAAAATTTTCCAAATATTATCAAAGGAGATGGATTTTGGCTAGTTGATTCTAATGGAAAAAAGTATCTTGACGGGGTTGCTAGCATGTGGTGCAATGTTTGGGGACATTCTAAAAAAGAGATTATTTCTACAATTAACAGACAATCAAAAAAAATCATCCACTCTTCATTGTTTAATCTAACAAACAACCAGGCAGAAGTTCTTGCAAAAAAACTAGTCTCTATTTCACCAGGCATGAGCCGCGTCTTTTACTCCGATAATGGTTCTACTGCAATGGAAATAGCATTCAAAATAGCAATCCAGTATTGGCAAAATACAGGAAACAAAAACAAGTACCTGTTTGCCACACTACAAAACGGATATCATGGGGATACCTTTGGCACCATGTCTGTAGGATTTGTTCCGGGATTTTTTTCAAAGTTTAAAAAAAATCTATACAAGTCAATTCAAATTCCATTTGAGAATAGCTACAGGATCAAAAATACAGACAAGTATTACACTCTAACACTAGAAAAAATAGAGTCAACTCTGAGAAAAAATAAAATTATTGCAGCATTTGTTATGGAAAGCGGCGCACAAATTGCAGGCGGAGTCAATATCTACAGAGACGGATTTCAATCTCAGATCAGCAAAATCTGCAAAGAAAATAATGTCCTACTAATACTAGACGAGATTGCAACCGGTTTTGGAAGATTAGGTTCTCTAGTTGAATATACTACACAAAAAAGTAGGCCAGACATTGTAGCATATGGCAAAATGCTTACTGCCGGATATTTGCCAATGGCCGCAACGCTAATGAGTAAAAAGATCTATGATTCATTTTTGGGTAAATACCAAGACATGAAACATCTCTATCACGGACATACATTTACAGGCAACACGATGGCATGCGCAGTAGCAAATCAGAATTTGGATCTGTATCAAAAAACAGGATTAATCTCGAAAATAAAAAAGACATCAGAACATTTGGGCAAACGCCTCGAAGAATTTTCAAATTTTGAAATTGTTGGTGATATTAGGCACAAGGGAATGTTAGCTGCAATAGAACTAGTCTCAAACAAGTCAAAAAAGACACCAATATCATTTGCCAAATCTACAAACAAGACAGTATTTGAAGAGGCAAAAAAGCATGGAATCTATCTGAGAACTCTGGGCAATATCGTTATGCTTGTACCGCCTGTTGCAATGCCAGAAAAAGAAATTGATTTTCTAGTTGATGGCACCATCAAGACAGTAAAAAATCTATCAAAGCAATTGTAAACCATGACTTGGCATATGGTTAACATTTGAAATATTAATTAATAGAAAAAATCAATTCTAGGTATTGGATGCTGGCAATATTATACAATACCAGGACATAGTTTTAGCAGGAGATAAATTAACAGAATCACAGCTTGGCGAGCTTATCAATTGTATAGACCTAAAGACATTATCAAGTGCAGCAAACAAGATAACAAGACAGTTTCAGGGCAGCAAAGTGGACATTGAGCAGCTAGCAAATATTAAAAAAAATTTTTGTAGTGAGGATTGTGTATTTTGTGGACAGTCGGCATTTTTCAACTCAGGTAATGAGGGCTATCAGTTATTGCCAGCAGAAGAGATAGTCAAAACAGCAAAAAAGGCTAGAGATGAGGGAGCAGAATCATATTGTCTTGTAGCAGCATGGCGAGAACCATCAGATACTGATTTTCTCAAAGTATGCGACATAATAACAAAAATCAGAGACCAAGTGGGAATATCACTAGAGTGCAGTCTTGGTTTTCTCACAAATGAGCAGGCAAAAAAGCTCAAAGAACTTGGAGTCAAAAGATACAACCATAATTTAGAAACAGCAAGATCAAAATTCTCACAGATTTGTACTACACACACATACCAAGACAGACTAGATACACTACACATTGCTAGAAATGCAGGCCTAGAGCTATGCACAGGTGGAATTATCGGAATGGGTGAAACCCGTGAGCAAAGACTGGAATTAATTTCTGAGCTATCAAGATTAGAACCTGAAGAAGTGACAATTAACTTGCTTGTGGCAATTCCTGGGACTCCTCTTGAATTGCAGACGCCAATATCATTTGAAGAAATACTTCGAGTTTTTGCAGTTACAAGATTTGCTCTGCCAAAATCAATTATCAAGATTTCAGGTGGTCGTGAAGTTCACCTAGAAGACTCGGGTGAGGAATTGCTGCTCAGTGGGGCTAATGGCATTATCAGTTCTGGTTATCTTACTTTGAGTGGAAATCCAATGAACAAAGATCTTGAAATGATCAAAAACATCAAACTTGAAGCTTGACTATATAGCTCACGGACTAGCCGAGCTTAGAAAACAAAATCTTTACAGAAATCTCAGAGACGTCAAAGTTAGTGGTCCTTACATAACAATAGGCAAAAAGAGGCTAGCAAATTTCTGCTCAAATGACTATCTTGGACTAGCAAATTGGAACATAAAGGCAACTCAGCTCCAATCAAGCTCAAGACTCGTATCAGGAAACGACCAATCATTTCTCAGACTGGAAAAAAAACTTGCATCTCATAAATCTCAGGAGTCTGCACTAGTTTTTCCCACTGGCTATATGGCAAATATTGGCGCCATATCTGCACTTGCCGATAAAAAATCCACAATACTCAGTGACGAATACAATCATGCTAGCATAATTGAGGCCTGTAAGATTAGTGGTGCAAAAATTCAAGTTTACAAACACAATGACATTGAGGATTTGGAAAAAAAATCCTCCAAAATCAAAGGCAGGAAATTCATCATTACAGAAGGTGTCTTTAGTATGGACGGGGATTTTGCAAGATTAGATGAAATTTCAGAAATTTCTCAAAAGACAGACTCTATACTAGTAGTCGATGACGCGCATGGTGATTTTGTTTTAGGTAAAAATGGTAAAGGAACTCCAAATTATTTTGGCGTGGAAAAAAAAATCGACGTCTATATTAGCAGTCTGAGCAAGGGTTTGGGTTCTTTTGGCGGATATGTTGCAGCAACAAACAAGGTCACAGATTATTGCATCAACCGAGCTCGCTCATTTATCTATACATCCGCATTACCATCTTTTCTAGTAAAATTATCACTATCAAGAATTACACAAAACAGGTCAAAACAGCAAAAAAGGCTAGAAAAAAATGTCTTGCAATTATTTACAGGTTTGAGGCAGTCAGGATTTGAAATCAAATCAAGATCTCATATCATACCAATAATTATTGGTGATGAGAAAAAGACACTAGAAATTGGCAAGTTTATGTTCGATAATGGAATTTTTGCACAACCGATTAGATATCCAACTGTCCCTAAAAACTCTGCAAGACTGCGAATTTCAGTTACTGCGTGGCTAAGAGAGGAGCAAATTGATGATTCAATTAGCGCATTTGAAAAGGCAAAGAGAAAATTTAGGTTGAATTGAACTATCGGCGCAAGTCAAAGCCCAAAAATGCAGGTGAGCCAACATAGACTGCTATTCCAACAATAATACCAAGGGCAATGCCTACTATAATGAATCTCTTGTTCACAGATTTTTAGAAATTCATCTTAGATAAAAAGCAATACAGAACAAGGCTTTAATTTAAAAAATAATATTTTCAATAATGGCCGATATTACAATTGGAATTGCTGCAATTGCAGGACTGGGTTCGTTTCTTGCACCTTGTATTTTGCCTGTAATTCCAGCATTCTTAGCATACATTTCTGGTACGACCATTACAGAGATTCAGGCAAATGCCAAATCAGGCAACATATCAATTAGAAAATTAAACATTTTTCTAAACACGGTATTTTTTGTTTTGGGATTTTCCGTTGTTTTTTCTATTTTTGGAGTGATATTGAATAGTGTTCTTGCAAGCAATTCTACAAATCTGATATTTGGACTCAATCAAGTAGGCGGCGCAATAATTATCGCGTTTGGAGTTTTCATGATTGCGTCTAGTAAAATTTTAAAATTAAATATCGAGAAAAAAATTATTCCAAAATTTGCCAAGGTTGGATATCCATTATCATTTGTATTTGGACTGGCATTTGCCACTAGTTGGACTCCATGTATAGGACCGATACTAGGCACCATACTGACTTTGGCTGCCACAGCACCCAGTCAGGCATTCACCCTATTGCTGGCATATTCATTTGGTCTTGGAATTCCTTTCCTAGTAATGGGTGCATTTTTCTCAAAAATGACCAAAATAATTAATGTGCTATCAAGGCATCTCAAGTTCTATACTCTCATAATGGGCGGACTGATCATACTATTAGGAGTGCTAGTCATAACAAACCAGCTTGCTACGATTGCAAGTTTTCCGCTATTGAGTAATTTACTATTGGGATAAAATCATGAAAAGCGAGATTAAAAGTGCGATAATCATGGGTGGAATAATAGCAGCCCTAGTTGGCGGCATGATTTTGTATTTTTCAACTCTGGATAATTATGCAAATCCATCCGGCAATACAATAGGCAATTTAGAATACAAAAAGGCACCAGACCTTGTAGGAATTGCAGGATACATCAATTCTGATCAAACAATTGGGGAAAAGATCAAGGGCAAAGTCGTACTCTATGATATCTGGACGTATAGTTGCATTAACTGTCTGAGAACCATACCATACATTACAGCGTGGGATGAGAAATATTCCAACCAAGGCCTAATAATAATTGGAATACATTCACCTGAATTTGAATTTGAAAAAGACATCAATAATGTCAAATTGGCAGTAGAGAAATTTGGCATAAAATATCCTGTCGTTTTAGATAATGAGAAAAAAACCTGGAATGCATTTGGAAATAATTACTGGCCAAGAAAATATCTAGCAGATCATCAGGGAAACATAAGGTATGATCATATCGGCGAAGGCGAATATGAGCAAACGGAAAAAATTATTCAGCAATTGCTAAGAGAGCGAGCAGATTATCTAGGAATGTCAGCAGAACCTACACAGGCTCTGGTTCAAATCAGCGAATTCAAGTCCAGCTCTAGGACACCTGAACTGTATTTTGGTTATGATTTTGCTACAGGTCGCAGTCAAATTGGAAACCCGGAGGGATTTAGGCCTGAACAGGACGTCACGTATTTCATTCCAGAGAAATTAAATGAAAATAATTTCTATTTGGAGGGCACGTGGAAAAATCTTGGTGATAGAATGATTCTAAGATCAGAATCTGGCAAACTAGTCTTACCATATTTTGCAAAACAAGTAAACATTGTTGCTGCAGGTAATTCTGAACTAGAGATATTATTGGATGGTAAAGTCATCACACCGGAAATTTCCGGCTCTGATGTCAAGGATGGATTCGTCATAATCAAAGAGCCCACACTGTACAACCTAGTTAGTGCGGACCAGTCAGCATCCCACACCATAGAAATTCATGCAAAGGCCGGATTTGAAATCTATACATTTACGTTTGGCTAGAATGTAACTCTTGCACCTTGTAACCACAGTAACAGTACCAATGGTGACAAATCTCTTTAAAAGCTATTTTTTGAGCATTTTCGTATGGGCTCATTGAGCGATAAATGGAATGATTTTGGAAAAACTGAAGGTCTTACACAAAAAATTGTAGACAAGGTAAAGCCAGATGTTCCACTAAAAAATAAAATCGATGTTGCTCAGAGAAATCTGCAATTACAAATTTCTAAACTAGAGGGAATTTCTCACAAAATCAAAGAAAAACATGATTCACTTTTTAACAAAATAGTATCTGCACAAAAAGCAAACAATATTTTACATGCAAGAGCATACGCAACTGAATTAACAGAAATTAAAAAAATGCACAACATGATTAACAATGCAAAACTATCACTAGAGCAAATTCAAATTAGACTAAACACCGTATCAGAACTTGGAGACATTGTGGTGACATTGAGCCCATGCATGTCCGTGATGAAAGGACTAGGTGCATCAATTACCGGAATAATGCCAGAGGCAACATCATCAATGCAAAATCTATCACAAATACTAGGCGATGTATTATCAGGCTCTTCAATGAATTCTGCAGATACCACAGTCAGCACGTATAATCAGAACTCTGATACACTTGCAATACTAGAAGAAGCACAATCAGTAATCGAAGGAGAGGCTAGAGCAAACATTCCAGAACCACCAACTAGTAGCACTAGACAAACTCAAAGAGAATCAATCATTTAGATTTCTTTTTGCTTTTTTCAATTAGTATTTTCTTTATTCTTGATATGGTGGGATAGCTGTATCCGCGTTTTCTATAATTAGAGATCATCATTTTCCAATTTTTTAGACGCCATTGTGCTTGCTCGTTTGTAATAGAGTGGATTTCTTTTTGGATTATGCTTTTTCTGCCAACTTTGAGAACTCCGGCATCCTTAGCAGACCAGCGATTCCTGGCAAATTTTAGTCCAGATAGTATTTCTTCGATCGGCATTTCCCTAAAGCAATCTTCAATGATTTTGATCTGCGCATCTGTGAGAGTTTTTTGAATCGGAATTCTAATTTCGTCCATGTTTTTCCAGTGTCTTTATTTCTTAATAGAAGTCTGATAAGATTGTTTTAACAAAATACCAAGCCGGCCTTTTGCAATTTCAGTATAGAGCATTTTAAAAATTGCAGAAAAATTTCGACTGGCATTAGATCTTGGACTAATTCGAGTTTTTTATTATCATACATCATATAGCAAGATGAACATATTACAAAAAATTATCAAATCTAAATTTTCCAAGATCCTAAAAAAATCCCACTTAACATTAAATGTAATTTTTAGCTCAAAATTAAAAAAAATAATTGCAAACAAAACTAGTTAAAAAAATCTAATCACAATATCAGATCATTATTGTAATTAGTAGAACTATGATTGCAAAAATTGGCGTCAGTATACGGAATTTTATATTGAGATTGCGCTCTACTAGTACAGTATAATTTTCTTTTAATTCATGTTCTAATTTTTTATGCAATAATACATTGAGTAGTGACATTCCAAATACTGTGTACAAGCTAAGCATTACCTTATCAGCAAATGTTAGATATTGAACACTTGGGATTCCAGCACTAAGATATGTCACATGGTAGAAAATTGCGCCAACCAAAGTCGCTGCCAATATCTCTATTTTTTCATCAGAATAGCTTGCAGGAATCCAATAAGTACTAAAAGCAAACACCGCAATCAAAATTGCAGGGATAAAATATTTCAAAATTACACCCGTTGGAGATGATTCTACTGGCAGGACTGCACTGAATCTTGAAAATTCTCCCCACGGATAAGTTTGATTAGAGACAAAAAAGTATGGCTCTTTGATTTCATATCCTGGCACAGAGATAAATGATTCTTTGCGTATTCCGCTGTATTCTTTGTCTACTTCAAATTGTAAATTATTCAAAGTATTTGGAATTACAGATTTTATGTGAATTGCTAAATTCAATTTGTTAAACGGGTGTTCCTTGTAGTCCATTGCGTTAAAAAAAGTTCCACGAGCTTTGAATTTATAAAAATGCTCTTTGACACTAATTGCAGTTATCTCTTCGACATATCCATTCTCATAATCAATAATTGGCGGAGGTTGCTTTGTAAAATCATAATCATCTGAGGTTTCTGAGACCCAAAAGAACAACTCGTAAGCTCCTGTTTCTTTGTTAATCTCTCCAATATTCATAATTTCAATTCCAATCTTCATCTTTATTGGTCTGGAAGATTCCTCAGCAAATGTATCATGCATAGTAAATAGACCAAAGGCAAGTAATGCAATTAAAATCAGAATTCTCAATACTGTTTCTGAATTTTATCGAGTTTTATACTTTTGAGCATTACCACTTGATGCAAGGCAAATGTTCAATTTTTATTGAAAATTTTTAGAGGTTTTTCAAACTATGATTTTGATCCTAGAGACAATTTGTCACTTTATCCAGGGTTGATTTTAGACATTAGGTAAATTTCATGGTATTTGCAACCAAGTAGCAAATCAGGACGAATTTGGGAATTATAGATTCGATGTATTTTCTGCTAGTAATTAGTGTGTCAAAACCTGACTGGCAGAGTCATCGTAAAATGTGATTTTTAGCTAAATTTACGCATGTTTCTAAATTCGAATTTAGAAATAGTGTCATTTTTGAGGCCATTTTGATGTTTTTGTAGTAAAATCAGGACAGAATTGGAACGTGGTGGATCAGATAGTCCAGTAAGAAAAGTACGTATGATTTAATTACCCTGAAAATTGTCAAAAATACATGAACTTTACAAGGTTTGCAGCGATTCTTTCAATCACAGTATTGTTGGTTGGAGTTATTGCGACTGCATACGAATTTGCTCCAAATGCTGAGGCAAAAAAGGCAACCGGAAAATACCTCAGAGACACTGCCAATGGTAAAAAACACTCTCCAACAAGAGTATGTGGCGATGAACTCTGCAAGAGTCTTGCTGATTCCTCTACTGCCCAACGAAAAGGACAGAAACCATACTAATACTAATTAGATTAGCGTCTAATTTTTTTAATTATTACTAATCCATACATTCATGTATTAATTTTTCATATTTCATAATTCGGATTTAGAAATCAATTACTCTAATGGTGTCAGATCATATAATCAAATTATCAGTGAAGCCAAAAGGGGTTTACCTGCAAATTTTTCATGAGTGATTAAGAGTTTTATGAATTTTAAAATAAGAAAATAATGGTTAGGAGCGTGCCTCGATTAACGAGATTTGCTCTTTCCAATGTGTTGTTTTGTCTTTAGAAATTTACTGTCTGTGCACAAGTCCTCACCGCAAACGTGTTTGGTCCATTTGCTGTACTTGTGTTTAGGAGACATTTTTTGAGATTTGGCTTCTGCAATTTGATTTTCTGACAATGACATTACAATCACTGCAGATAAGAGAATCATAATAGCTGCCAAACCGAGCATTTTTGCTACCATGTCGCAATTAAAAAAATCTCATTAATTAATCGTTCTTTTGCATATGTTTCTAAATTCGAATTTAGAAACATTGTATATCCATGCCTGAGATCTTGGCTGTATATTTCTGTTTTAGCGGATTTTGTGTCAAGATTAATTTTTATCACAGCATTTGTTCAGGTTTTTGTGATTAAATTTCTCATCATATTATCAGTCATAATCATTATGTCAGTTTCTCTTACACCAGCATTCTCAAAGAAGAGCAGTGATGCAATCACGATTACCTCTGTGAAATTAATAGATATCACTCAGGCTAACGGTAAGAAACCGCTTTTGGAATGGACTGCAATCATGGACGGAAATCTAGTTAATCATGCAAAGAGCTTGGGTGGAAATAGTAAGGGTTCAGGAGTGATGATAGTAAATGATGAAACTGGGTGGGTGTATACAATAGGAGTTCATACCTACAACAACTGTGTTAATTCTGACTGTGGTAACTATGTCATACATGGACACAGATCAAAATTAGAGGCATCAGCTTTTTGTGTAGATAACGGTTTTTCTGTCAGATCAATTCCTGATCAAACTTCGGATTTTTCCAGAGGAAAGATGAACTATATTGTCGGGAAAGACCAAACAGAAATAAGCCTAGTTGGAATTAATGCAACTGAAAAACTAATACCAAGTTATCAGCCCTTATGCAATAAGGATTACGTAGGCAATGTTGGTACGGCATACCTATACGAAACACGGTATTTTGCCAATGTGGAAACCATTTGTGTAAAACTCTCCCAAGATACCCCAATTTCCAGTATTAGTAAAAACGGATTTACCACTAAAAAAACACCAGAAATTTGTCCTGACTCATAACTCGGTCTAATTCCATACAAAATCAATTCAAACAATTAGTAAATTTAATACAAAAATCCCTAAATCCTAGAAATTATGGTTTTTTCCAAGTCATGTGTAAATGTTAAACCCCCTACCATAGGGATGCCATTTACGAATAGAGTGATTTTTTCAAAAATACCCAAAATACCCGGGGGTTTAACGATCGTGCGTAACTAATGCAGGCAAGGCTAAAACCACCCACCTTACCCAGCTAAAGACATCAAAGTTATTTTTTCCACGAGTAAAAGCTAAACCCCATGTTTTTTGCCCTTTTTGGCATGTTTTTTGGGTTCTTTTTTTGTGATTTTTTTTTGTAAATTATTTCAGAATTCTGGCAAAAGCAGGCCTAATTTTTGGCAGAAAAACCAGATTATAATTTCTAAATACAGAGAAAAGTATGCTTGTTTTGGGGCTAGATATGCTAGTTTAGGTCCAATACACCCGGGGTTTTTGGGATAAACTGATACCAAAAACTAGGAATTTGTGTAATAATTATAATTTGAAAAATTTGGAATTAATTAGTCAGCGTTACTTTTTCTCTATTTTCTATAATTTCAATTTCTACAGTTTCCAGAGGATCTTCTACCTGGTTTCTTCTAATCGATAATAGCTTTGGTTTCTCAAAGTCCACAGTACAATCAGGGCATGCATAAACTAGGACTCTGTGTTCATTAGGTGCCTTTGGGTTTGATAAACGAGGATAATAGGTCAGTCTGCCACCGCAATCAATGCAATAGCGGTTGGCTCTTCTAGTTCTGGCCATTGTAAACCTCCTGCATTATTGGGTATGTGCGATCACATATTAGATCGGTTCGGTCTAAATGTCTAAACCAGATCGGTTGCAACGATCAATGTTTCAGAATTCGAGTTTAGAAATATACTATCAATAATGCCTGCAAACACGACAGCCAAGATCACAAGTAGTAAAAATTAATGTTTCAAAATTCGAGTTTAGAAAGATTAGGCGCCGCCCGTCAGACTTGAACTGACGACCCCCTGATTAACAGTCAGGCGCTCTACCACGCTGAGCTAGGGCGGCATGAAGATTGTGCTTGGTGTTTGCGATTTAACTCTTACTAGCGATTGAAAAAATTATTTTTCTATGCCTTTAGTCTTCTGGTATTGATACACACCATCAAGGAAGACACGGTGATCTTTGTTTTTGACTTTGGTAACTGCCTCTATTTCTGCAGCAGTCTGGGTAACGTCATTTAAGACTGGACCTGAAACTGTAATGTCATCGCCTTTTGATGTGACCTTGGTAGCACCGTGGATTTTTGCAACTCGTGGTGCACGCTCGCCTTGAAAGTTTTCAACTAGGACTAGCTTGTCCTTTGTTTTTACGGTGATTGGAAAGTGTGCATATACTATTTTCATTTTTATTGTATAACCTGTAATGACACCCTCACAGAGATTTTTTACTAGTGAGAGGGCAGTGTTTGCAATTGCATAGTATTTCTTTCTTGAATTAATTGCCTTGATTGATACCTTGCCATCAGATACACACATCTCTACTGGGATTTTCTTGAAATTCTTGTAGACTTTGCCTAGTGGTCCTTCTACTAGCAACATGTGTTTGTTCAATGTTACCTTGACTTTTTGCGGAACTTCAAATGTAGTCTGGAAAATTTCGGCTTGTTTAGTAGACATATCCTATCAAAAATCCTCCAATTCCTTTGTTTTGTGCATCATGGTGAGACATTATACCCTGATTTGTTGTAACAACTAGCATTCCACGATTGTATGCTGGTAGGTATTGTTGTTCCCACTCGTTGAATTCGCCTTTTTTTACCTTGAATCTTGGTGTAATTGCACCACATTTTGTAATGTGTGCCAATAATTGAATTTTGAATTTTCCTCCGCGTTTGTCCTCTACGTGTTCGAATTCTCCAATATAGTTGTGCTTTTGGAGTGTCTTGAGTACCTCAATTCCTAGCTTTGAGGTTGGAAGAATCACGCATTCGGTTCTTCGTCTAGCCTCGTTATTGTATAACGTATTGAACAAATTAGAAAGGATGTTAGTTGCTGGCATTATTATTCACCGATATTTGTAAAATCCTAAAGAGTTTGCTACTTCTCTAAAGCAACGTCTGCAGATCATAAGATTGTATTTTTGAATTACTGCTGTATAATCGCCACATCGTTTGCACCATCTAGAACCCTTACCAAATTCGTGCTTATGTCTTCCTGTGTATTCGTATGATCTGTCCTTCATATGATGGTCACTCCAAAGTCCCTAGTTAAGAATTCTTGGGACTCTTCTCTTGTGATTCTGTGAACTGTACCAACTGAAGCCTTGTGTCTGCTTCTTAATCTGATGCTAAATCCAGGTCTTGTTAGTGTGACTGCAACTTCCATTCCTAAAATTCCAATTTGTGGATCATATTTGATTCCAGGAATGTCAATGTGTTCTTTGATTCCAAATGAAACATTTCCAAAATTATCAAATGATCTTCCCTTTAGTCGATTACCTACTGCTTCTAATAGTCGCTTTAGTAAAACTCGGGCATCCTCATCACGAATTGTTACTGCAACTCCGATTGGCTCACCCTTTCTTACTCCCCAGTCTCTCTGAGTTCCCTTGGCATCTCTTGCGCATGATTTTTTGCCAGAGATTTGGTCTAGTGCTCTTTTTGCAATTTCAATTGCATCACCAGACTTTCCAACACCCATGTTGAGAACTACTTTTTCTAGTCTGATTGTACGCATTTCGTTTTGTGTTGCCGACATAGTATCACGCTACTTGAATTACTGGCTCCTTTTTGCCAACCACCATTACAAGTTCTGATGGAATTTCGATTTCACGGTTACCAAATGATAATAGTGCTCTTTTTGGAAGGACAAATGTTCCCTCTTTGATTTCTTTAACATCAGCAATCTGACCAGCGTTTACACCTTTAGTGACTAGAACTTTGGAGCCTTTTTCAAGTGCAAGTACTTCGTTGATTTTTTGTTCCGGTACTTGCATTAAACATGAATCTCCAACCTTTACTTTGGTATCAGAAATAAGTGAGCGGCCATCATGGAATCCAATTTGGGTCTTGCCTTTTTTCAGTGAGGTCTTGCTTGTTACTTTGACTAGCTTGACTGATTTTTCTGAAGATTTTATTTTAATTGGCTCTAAGAGATGTCCCTTTTTTGGAACTAGTCTGTAAATATCAGATACTCCTGCTAATTCAACTACGTCCATTAATCCGATTCCGTGGTGGACTGATTTTCTTTTTACGCCATCTACTACGACCTTGCCGTTGTAAATTGCATATTCTGCTTCTCTAGCAGTTGTTACTATCTTTAGAGTATCTCTTAGAAATACTGCACTTGGAATTGAATAATTCTTAGAGTGTGGTCCCGGTCTGACAGTTGTTACAAATCTGGGGCTCTTTCTTGTGATTCCCCAGAACATTGGAGCCATCTGTCTTTTTAGTTTCTTGCTTCCTGCTACTCGTGGCATTTACTTACTCTCCTTTTTTGGTTTGGCTACTTTTGTGTCTTTGTCCTTTTTTGGGGCAGCCTTTGGTTTTGGTGATTCTGATTTTGATGCTGGTTTTGGAGCTGCTGGTTTTGATTCCTTTGCTGGTTTGGCAGACTTGCCTTCCAGTTTTGCTGCTCTCCACTTGTCATCAGTATTCAGATCAGTTACTATAACATTAGATGTGTGAATGAAAACGTCAAGATTTCCGCCCTTTAGTTTTTCTTTTTTAATTCCTTCAACTGCAATTCCATTTTTGAGGAGTGAGACTTGGGTCACTTTGCCAGAGACACCTTTGAATTCTCCTCTAACAACTTTGACTGTGTCACCTTCTGTTACTCGAACGCTTCTTTTGTGATATTTGTTTTTTAGTTCCTCGGATAAATGCCCGCATAATAGTTTGCTTCGAAGTGAGGATGGTGCTTGGTAGATTGTCCTATTTCGGATAGTTGTTGGCTTCATTTTCTTATACCACCATTGATGCCAGGTTTGCTACTCTTGGCCATTTCTCCGAAGCTTCTGCTGCAACTGGTCCTTTAATGTCAGTTCCCTTGATTTCACCTTCTGGTGTTACAAGTACTGCTGCATTGTCTTCAAATGAGACACGGACTCCGTTTAATCTTCTAATTGGATATTTTTGTCTGATAATTACTGCGCCAAAGATTTGTTTTCTGAGTTCTGCTGGTCCTTTCTTTACTACAACATTAACAAAGTCACCAACTGCTGCTGATGGATATCTAGAGGTCCTAGTCTTTGCTCTCTTTACCATGATAATTTCTAGGATTTTTGCACCAGTATTGTCTGCACACGTGATTCTAGCGCCTAATGGAAGTGCTCTTGTTACATATGGACGGAATTCCTGTACACCCTTTGCCGATACTGCACGTGACTTTCCTGTAGACATTTTATGACTTTACCTCCACTACGACAAATGAAACAGATTTTGCAATTGGTCTGCATTCTGCAGCAACTACAATGTCTCCTTCTTTGATTTCTTGTTTTGCTAATTTGTATGCGTGAATTGTGCTTGTGCTTCTAGCGTATCGCTTTGTTTTGGTAATGTATAGTGGATTTTCTCGCTGAATTACAACAGTGTTCTTGTTCTTGGCGCTGACTACTTTGCCTTCAAATAATTTTCCTCTAACACTCAAGTGCTCACCATTATCAGTGATTATTCCCTTGTAGACTTTGGTTTGTTCTTTCATGCTTTCACCTTTATTCTATCCTCTGGTCTTTTTGCTATAGTCTGACCATTAATGACTTGATCGTTTGCAAATTTCCACGTATTGTGTTGCTTTGGAATCATTTTGGAACCACAACTAGTTTGTAATGTGAATGTTTTCTGTGTTTCAAATGCTATGGTTCCTTCCAGTCCGATTAGAGACTTGTTAGTGGAATCTGCAATTTGTGTTTGCAATCCTATGAATTCAGAATTTATTGTAATCATTGCTTTTTCATCTCGTTTAGTCTAGTGAGTAATCTTGCAATTTCTCTGCGTAATGAGCGGATTTTACCAGATTCTTTTCTGAGTGTACCTTTTGCGGCATCAGTTCTCATCTTTGCTAGCTCCACTCTGGATTGTTCTAATCGTGATTTCAGATCAGTCTCGTTTAGCTCTCTAATGGATTTCATTCTTAATTGAGCCATTTTACTTTAATTTCTCCTCAACTTCTTCCATGAGATCCATTTTTTCGATTTTTTCCTGATCAATTTTGACTTGTTCGCTTTCAGTTCTTGCAATTCTATCAGATTCCTCTTTGGCAATTCTGATTTCACGCTCTTCTTTGGTTTCTTTTTTGCCTTTGAGCTCAAATTCAGGAGTGTATTTTTCTTTTCTTGCTATTCTGATTCTAACGCCAATGTATCCCATTGCTGTTGGAATTGGTGCAGTATCCTCATCAACTATTATGGTTGCAGAGTGTCCTGCTCGTGGCAAAATTCCTAGTGAGTGTTTTTCAAATGATGAACGGTCTCCTCTTAATTTGCCTGAAACTGTAATTTGAACGCCCATTGCGCCAGCATTCATGATTTGCTGTAGAGTCCACATTGTTGCTCTTCTAAATGCGGTTCCTCTTTGGATTAATTGTGATAGTCTGTTGCACATTACACTTGCTGTTAGTTCTGGTTGTGCGATTTCTTTGACCTCGATTTGTGGTGCTTTGAGGCCGAATCGTTTCTCCATTGTTTCTGTTAGTTCCCTGATTCCTGTTCCTTTGCGACCAATTACAATTCCTGGTCTTGTGACATGTAATAGTACTCTGGTTCCAGTTGGAGTCTTGGAAATATCAACGTGAGAGAATCCCGCTTCCTTTACTTTTTCTTTGAGATAATCTTTGAGTAGCATCATATTGTAATTGTCTTTGATTACGTTTTTCATTGATGACATTTTTCTAAACCTCTTGAGCCACCAGCTCGACGTGTGTTAGAACATTGTTCTTTGGAGTTGCTCTGCCTTGTGCTCTTGGAGTAAATCTTTTGATTAAAACTCCCTTGTGAGAATTTGCTGAAACAATTTTGAGTCTGTCAAGGTCCATTCCCTTGTATTCGGCATTTGCCTCCAGATTATCTAGTAGTCGGATAAATTCCTCTGCAGTTTTTCTTGGGTATCGTCCAGACATTACTCCAGTATCAGAGCGGTGTCCTACCTCGTTTTTGTATCTTCTAAATGGAACTGCTTTTTTTAGTGCAACTACTTCTTGCAGTGAATCACGTGCTTTTTCAATAGACATGCCTTTGATCATTTTTGCAACTTCGCGTGCATGCTTGTGAGAGATTGATTTTTCTCTAATTGATGCTCTGACATGTTTTGTCGGGTCAAAATTTTGAAAAGCGTAACCAAATTGCGGCATGATGATCACTTTAATGGTACATACAAGCTGGACCTTGAAGCTCCGACACCTGGTGCGCCGTGAACAACTCGCTTGTTTGTTCTAACATATTCGCCTACAAAGTGGCCAATCATTTGTGGTGTGATTGTTACTGGAACAAATTCTTTTCCAGAAAATACGTTAACTGTAACTCCTACCATGTAAGGCAGTACGATAAGATCACGAATGTGTGTCTTGATTTGATTTTTGGATTTACCTGCTTTAGCTTCTTTGATTTCCTCAATTAGTTTTCTTTTACCGTCGTTAATTCCTCTAGTTAAGGAACGTCTTGCTCTGGCTGTGAAAAGCTCAAATAACTTTTCTAATGGCAAAGCCTGGAGTTGCTCCAGTGGCATACCTCTAAAGTCGAATTCCTTAACCATTTATTGACACCTGTTGGTTTGAGTTTTTTCGAGTCATATTATAGCATTCCTATCTTTGTTGCAAGGTCTCTAGCCTTTTCGACGCTTTCGAATTTGACAAAGGCCTTTTTGCCTGAAATTGTTCTAGCAGTGTTGACATCAAGTGCGTCTTCCTCGTACAGAGTTTTGATTGCCTCTTTGATATCTGACTTGCTTGCATCCCTATCGACGATAAAGCAGATTCTATTGTCTTTTTCAATTAGTGAGAATGTCTTTTCTGTAACATAAGGTCGCAGAATTATCTTGGTTGCTTGTGTTGTATTCATTGTAGCTGCTCCATTAACTCGAGATGTCTTGATTTGATATTTCCAATTTCGCTAATTGCGCCTTTGGTGTAAACTGTTAATCTAACTAGGCTTGAACCAGGAGCCAAATCCAGAACGGATAGGTCGCTGACAGTTCTCACGTCAACTCCTGGCAGTGAACCACACGCTTTGGATAATGCTTTTGCGTCTTTGGTTACAAAGAGAACTGACTTGCCAATCTTTGTCTTTCTTCCTCTGATTGCTGCTCTACCAGAACGTGCCTTGCGGTTTTCTAGTCTTTGAATGTCTTGGGTTAGCTTTAGTGCAGACAAGACTTTTGAGATTTCTTTGGTCTTGGAAATTTTTTCAATATCATCAGATACGACTAGAGGGAATGATTCTATTCCTTTGATTAAATGTCCGCGTGAGGAAATCAAGTCCTTTGATGCAGTTGCTGCAATTGCAGAACATAGCGCTAGTTTGTTTTCTTGTTTGTTTAGTTTCTTGTATACGACTTTTTCAGATGTTGGTGGATGTGCCTGTCTTCCGCCTCTAGTCATTGCGACTTTGGCTCCCTGTCCACGTCTTGGGCCACCACCACGAACTCTTGCAACTCTTGCCTGACCGTGACCTGTTGGTGGATCGTTGGATGCTGCAACAGTGTTCTGACCTGCTAGTGGCATTCTTCCTTGTCTTTGGTAATGGTGAGAATCCAGATTAACAAAAGCTCGATGAATTAGATTTTTGTCCACTGGTGTTGAGAATACTTTGGGTAACTCTACATCATCTTGTTTTGTGCCAGTTAGAGAAAGTGTTTGTGTTTTCATACTACAATCTCCAATATGTTTGGCTTGAGAACTTTGTTTGGAACATTTCTAACTTGTGTTCTTAGCTTTACTAGTCTTCGATATGTTCCTGGAACTGAACCTTTGAGTACAACAAAATCACCATTGACAAAACCATAGTGCTTGTATCCGCCTGTTGGATTTATTTTGAAATCTTGCTTCTCAGTGTTGCTCATGATCATGATTCGTTTATTGTATTCAACTCTTTGGTGGAATCCTCGCTGTCCTGCACGTGGTACAGTGTACATGATGCTTGATGGTGAAATTGGTCCTAATGTACCAAGTGCTCTGACTGACTTTCTAGATTTGTGCTGCTTCTTTTTAACACCCCATCTTGTGATTGGTCCTTCCCAGCCTTTTCCTTTTGTAATTGATGCAACATCAACACTAGAGCCAAGCTCGAATACTTCTTCTACCTTGACTTGTTTTCCAAATAATGATTTTACAAAGTCAAATTGTTTTTTGAGGTCTCCACCTTTGACTGCGACCTCAAAGACATATGGTTTCTTTTGTGAAATTCCTGCATTGTTTGGCAATACAGCAACTATGGCAAATAATTCACTAGTTCGGTTTAGCATTTTTTCTGCTCGCTCTAGTGCGCCATCTTGTGGTTTTAGTGTAAATAATCTAGAAACTTGTTTTGGTATATCATTGGAATAAACATCAAATAATGCATGAGAGCCGTTTATGTCTTCATAATATCCGCGAACTCCTATTACAGAAATTGGCGGTGTTGCAACAACTGTTCCAAGACTTACTAGTTGTTTTCCATGGTTTGGGGTTTTTTCTCTATCATCAATGCTCACAATTTGTATGCATCCGACTTTGAATCCGGCATAGCCTAAGAGTTTTGGCTCTTCTGAGGTAATTTCTGGCCAAGTTCTAATTCTTGCCTCCATGCTTTTGGCACGTCCTCTAGGCAAGTATGCAAGACTACCACGACGTGGCTGGCTGTGTTTTCTATGACCCATGGATAATCGAAAACAATTGTTAACCCCATTATATACCTAAAGATAACAAATGTTACGGATTTGCAATGTTTGTGATTCTGATCAGAATCGAAATTGCGCCAATTATTACTCCGGCAATTCCCAAACCCATTGCTAGCAAAACAAAGTTCTTTTTTGCCACGATCAAAGATTTGGGCTGACTTAATTTGAATGTGCCATGTTCA
>OMIR01000029.1 GCA_900299125.1 Nitrosopumilales archaeon
AGATAGATCATTTCGTAAAGAAATTTCTAAATTATCAACTGGTTTTGAATTTGTATTACTCTACGTAATGATGATGAATCAGATTATCATAGAATCTGACGGATTTGATATTGACAAATTCCAGCATTCCATATCTGGATAACTCTCTGCCAAATCCACTCTGTTTTATACCACCAAATGGAACACGTGGATCAGAGATTACAACATTATTTACTGTGACAATACCTGATTCAATTTGGCGTGATAATGCTTCGGCTTTGTTTAAATTTTCAGTCCAAATGCTTGCACCTAGTCCAAATTCAGAGTTATTTGCCAGTTTAATTGCCTCTTTTTCATCTTCAACTATAGTGATAGGAGCAATTGGGCCAAATGTCTCTTCAGTGGCTATTCTCATATCTGGCTTGACACCAGAAATTATAGTTGGCTTGTAAAAATAACCCTTTGAATGAGCGCGCTCACCGCCCAAAAGAATTGTGGCTCCCTTTGATTTAGCATCATCTACCATGCCAGAGATATTCTCCAAAGCCTCTTTGTTTACTAGCGGTCCAATATCAGACTCTATCTGCATAGGGTCTCCAACGGTTAATCTTGAGGTATTGTAAATGAATTTCTCAATAAAGTCATTGGCGACTTTTTTTGATATGAAGAATCTTTTTGATGCTATACAAGACTGACCACAATTGATGAATCTGCCTTTTACAGCTCCATTGGCAGCCTTGTCAACATTTGCATCATCTAGTACAATGAATGGATCAGAGCCGCCTAGTTCTAGGACGCATTTTTTTAGCTGTGATGCTGCACGCTGTCCGACAGATGCGCCAATTTTGGTACTTCCTGTAAAGGTAACTGCACTGACATCAGAATCTATTAGATGATTTGCTGATTCGGAGCTACCAACTATTGTTTGAAATGCTCCCTCAGGAAAGCCAATCTCTAAAAATGCCTTTTCTAATTCTAATCCGCATTGTAAAGTTACACTTGAAGGCTTCATTACAATCGTGTTTCCTGCCATCAGACATGGCGCTGCAAAACGTAAAGCTTGCCAATAGGGAAAATTCCAGGGCATTATAGATGCAACAACTCCTAGTGGCTCAAATCGGATGAAACTTTTTCTTGCATCAGTATTGAGTAATTCTTCGTGAATGAATGTACTACCATGATCTGCATAATACTCCATTGCCCATGCGCATTTTTCAACTTCAGAGATTGATTCTTTGAGTACCTTACCCATCTCCTTTGTTGCAAATTCAGCAAGCATTGTTTTGTTTTTGCGTAAAAAGAATACTAGATCATAAATTAGTGCTTTTCTTTTCTCATAATCTTTTTTCCAATCAACAAATGCTTTTTTTGATGCTCTGACTTTATGCTGAATTTGTTCACTAGACATTGCCTCATAGGATTGAATTGGTTCTTCTGTAGCAGGATTAATGGTTGTTAGTCTCACGAAAACGCTAAGTTGTGCCGCTAATTAAGCATGGTGTTATCTACCAATCATTACCAATTATTACCAAATATTTATATACCTCTTATTGGTAAACATTACCAATGGATGGAAAAAACTACCAATCCCAAAAAAAGGATCATGTAGAGTATCCTCCACAACAAAAGGTGCAAAACAAAATGTCAACAAACGAAACAACAAAAGACGTGTTTTCAGTATACACCAAAAGCTATGACAAGCTAAAGACAGCATTAGACAAATCTGCTGCACAGTCACTGCAATCCTACACAAGCCTAAACCAAGAACTAATTACTTCTTGGACTAACTTTGTACATACTGCAGTAACAATTCAACAAAGCGTAGCCAACAAAGTTGGAATCAACTATTCTTTGCCAGAACAGACAATCACAGTATTTGCTGATGCAACCGAGGCGGTCGTAAAGGCAATCGAGACAAATAACAAAGTTGTCCAAACTGCATTTGATGCAACAATCCAAAACGTAAAGACAATCAACCAAAATGCATCTGCCTTTGCAGACATGGGTCAAAACGTCATGAACTCTTGGATTAGTGCCTGGAAACCACGTAACTAAATTTACCCTCTTTTCTCTTTTTTATTATCTGAAATTAGGCAATTTTATTGAAGAAATTTTATAATTTATTGAAGAAAAGACAAGAAATCACATTTTATGGTTTAATCTTTTATACACAAAAAGTATCTAATCAAGACCAAATCTCATAATACATTGATCATATAATGTGAAATGGCATCACTAGCTGTCGCCAAAATACACTTGTTTTTGGCCTTAAGCTAACGGTGCCGGATTATTTGTGCTATTTGTCTTGTTTTGGTATCTTATCTAGTGCTTCTTTTGATTTGTCTTCAACGCCTTTGGCAAAATTCTTCCAAACATTTTGCCAGTTGTCAAAAAATGCCTTAAATGATTCTAGACCAGATCCTTTCCATAAATCATCCAATGCTTTTTCTGACCACTGGTATGGATTCTGTTCAAATTGTTTTGCCATATTTTGCCAGATTTCATTGTATTTTTTCATATAGTCAAAGTTTGAGGATTTGAGTGCCTGCTCAAAACCTTGAATATACAACTTGAATGCATTAGTTGCTTGTTGTTGCATTTCCTGAAACGATTTTACCCACATCTCAGTGGCTCTGGTGTAAGCATCTAACATTTCCTTTTGGTCTTTTTCCATGGTTCATTAGATTCGATCTTACAAAAATAGTTGTTGATTTGGCATGAATGTTTTTCTGGTCCGTAGGTTCACATGATGCAGGTTTGTGCCTGACAAAAGATCCTCCCGCGAACCAGTACCATTAGAACATTCATGGCATAATTAAAGGAGCACTACTGAATTAGATTATAACGATTAGCGGTTTTTTCCAAATGATCCCTGATGATCAGTCAAGCAGCACTTACATTCTTTGAGGAAACATTCAGATTGTTTTTCATGTCCACATGAACCACAATCACATGTTTTGAAATCAGACATTGCTGTATCAATGAAATGATTGTTTTTATTATTATATGCAGAGAAACAGTTTTGAGAATCATCTGAGGATATTAAATAGATGATAATTCTATGTTAATGTTTTAACTGTGTTTGTAATGAAGAGATAATTTCTGCTGATAAAGATGGAAAATTCTTCCGCTCCAGTTGTGTTGACAGGAAAAGCACAGTATAAAGACTAGATTTCTTCAATAGTGATTTTGATTTGTTTTCCGTCGAAATTTTTGATAATTTCTTTTACCTGATCAGTTGGAATGATAATTATTCTTCTTTGGTTTCCATTAGTATCGCTACCTGACTTGGCAAGCTTTGTTACAAATGATGTTGTCATGAGACTAATTATTCATGTATATATTTATGTATAATTATACATAATGTATAAATATGCAAAATAGTGTATAATTGTACATAATATGATGATAACAAAAAAAATTACCGAATGTCAAGAGCACGTTCTAGTAAATGATGAAGAACATGGTGAGATTATTTGCACGAGATGTGGACATGTCATACAAGACAAAATTGAGGAGATTGGAGCCGAATGGAGATCATTTGAGAATCAACCAGACCGAGGAAGAACTGGTGATGGCACATATCTTAGCAAGCACGATATGGGTCTAGCGACAATAATAAGTCGTTCAAACAAGGACGTTACTGGAAAGCCACTTTCTTCAGGAATGAAAAACACTATAGAACGACTCAGAATGTGGGACAATAGAAGTCAGGCATATACTGCTGGAGATAGAAATCTACGACAAGCATTTAGTCAGTTATTATCATTAAAAGAAAAACTAGTTCTCACTGATGCAGTAATAGAAAAAACAGCTTACATCTACAGAAAAGCTCATGAGAGAAGATTAACTCGAGGAAGACAAATATCGGCATTTTTGTGTGCTACATTATATGCAGCATGCAGAGAAACAGAGACGCCCAGAACTCTAAAGGAAATTAGCAAATCAAGCACGGTCAAAGTAAAGCAGATTAACAAATGTTACAGAATTTTAGTAGAGCAATTTGAACTAAGGATGCCACTAATTGATCCCATTGTTTGTGTTTCTCGTATTGCAAACAAGGCAGGTGTTTCAGAGAGGACAAAACGTGATGCAGTAAATATTTTAAAAGAATATGAGACAAAAGAAACAACATCTGGAAAAAGTCCAATGGTTATCGCTGCAACTGCAGTATACATTGCAGGTATAAAAAATAACGAGGGTTTTTCACAGAGAGATATTGCCAGAGCTGCAAATGTTACAGAGGTAGCAATCCGAAATAGAATTACAGCAATTAGAGAAGCAATTGGACTAGCCTAGAGTACTGAAAAATAGATATAATTTAACTAATTATTTTGAACAAAACTAGAGTATATTCTTGCCACTTTGTTTGGAGGCAATATCAAATGCTTCTTCAACATTAGTGATAAAGATCTTACCGTCACCTGCAGTGCCTGTACTAACAGAATTCATAATTGTATTAACAACAACATCCACTTTCGAATCATCGACAACAGTAACAACTGTAGCAATTTTGTTATAGGCGGCTTCAAATTTGGCTGTTCCTCTTGCTCCTCTGAGGATTGGGCGCTCTCCAGCTCCTATTCCTCGAGACTGTGTAATTGTAACTCCACCAACTTGGCTTATCTTTAATGCATTTACAATATTACTTAGCTTCTCTTCTTGTACTATGGCCTCGATTCTTTTCATTGATACAAAAGCAAAATTATAATTTAAAACACTACTAGATGATTATCAGTTTTGAGTATTGTTATTTTCAAGTTAGAAAATTATGTTTCGATTTTTTATATTCAATAATAAAAAAATTCTTGTTGACAACAGCAAAAGAGTTAATGAAAGAACTGATTACTGTTAGCAATACATCTAGCGTAGCAGATGCACTAAGAAAAATGGTTCATTATGACATAAGTCGGGTTATAATTTCTCATGATTCCGAACCAATAGGGGTAGTGACAGAGAGGGATATAGGACTATTTCTTCTAACAGAGCGAACCGAGAGAAAAATTGATGAAATTCCGATAACAGAGTTAATGAGCAAACTAGTAACTGTAAATCAAATCACAACAATTGAAGATTGTGCCAAGGTGATGGCAGAACGAGACATAGGTTCACTTGGAATAAATACGAATGGAAAAACAATTGGAATCTTAACTAGAACAGATCTTACCAGATATTACATTACAAAATTTGTAGGTCAAAAACGAGTTGGAGATGTAATGACTATTTCTTTTATTTCATGTTATGGTGATGAGCCACTATATGAAGCCCTATCTAGTATGATTACACAAAAAGTATCCAGAATCATAGTTAAAGATAGAACTGAAAAGCCAATTGGTGTAATTTCATTTAGAGACTTGTTCAGACTATCAATGGTTTTGGGAAAGGAAGAAGAGATCATAGATAACTCATCTGGAATTTCCATTCTATTTTCAAGAAGAGGTCTAGTATCAAAGACCGGATTTGGAGCTACGGCTAAAGTAAAGGAGGCAATGACTCCAAAAATGATCACTGTAGAACATGATGATGATTTAACAATGGCTTGTATTAGTTTAATAGAGAACGAGATTAATGCGGCATCAGTTTTAGTGAACGACAAGCTCACAGGCATTCTGAGTAAGACTGATGTTGTGAGAGCAATTGCTACAATTGCCAAAAAGAAAAAGGATTCAATTTGAGCAGAATCCAGTAAACATTATAGGTCTTGGTACAAAATTTATACCATGAAAGTCTTCAATGGAAAACAATCAGCTCAAGACTATATGTCAGCACATACACTGGCATTTTCAACACCAGAGTTGACACTAATGAGATATGCTTTTTGGTTAGGCGACATAATTCCAGACCCAAAAGACAAGAGCAATACTATTCCTAGAATAATGGCTTATGTGGAAGAAAAGGATTTTGCGCCTGTTGAAATAATCGATGAGGAACATTATGAGCCAACGGGGGCAGTTCGAATTACTGGAACATATGGAAACGTCAACAAGGTATCCGGAGATGCCAAATTTTGCTCAGAGTGCGGTTCCAAGATCTCTTCATCTGCTAGATTCTGCACTGAATGCGGTTGCACCCAAGATTAGAAAATCTTTATCTCAAATCATTATTCTATAATAGTATGGCTACAAAAAAGACAACTGCAGTAAAAACAAAGAACTGGGATTCTCTTTGGAATGAGTACTCTAATCTACTCAAGAAATGGGCACAAAATCTGGAAAATTTACAAAAGACTAGCTCGGATATCCAAACCAAATACAATGAAGTAATGCTAAAAGCTGCCAGTGAATCCAGTGAAAAAACCCTAAAGGAATTTCATAAAAACTGGCAAAAGACAATGAATG
Source organism: Nitrosopumilales archaeon (assembly GCA_900299125.1). Classification (GTDB taxonomy): domain Archaea; phylum Thermoproteota; class Nitrososphaeria; order Nitrososphaerales; family Nitrosopumilaceae; genus Nitrosotenuis. Next base: position 6,318 of record OMIR01000029.1, read on the forward strand.
ATGCAGCTCTAGAAGCATTCAAGCAATTTGATAAGAACTGGCAGAATGTCACATCCGATTCCGGTATCGACCAGCTAAAAGCATATGGTCAACTCATGGACAGCTTTTCTAAGACTTGGCAGAAAATGTGGCAAAAATAATTTTTTATTTTTCTAGACTTTGGTTCCACATTTGGTACAGAATTTCGCTCCAGTTCTGAGCTCAGATCCACATGATTTGCATCCAGCTGATGGTGTTGATCTAGGAATTAGTGCTGGATCTGGAGACGGTAGAGTTCCTGGTGCAGAGAATGATTGTTGTGCTGATACCACAGATGGTGGTCTTCCCGGTGTTTGCGCCGGCATTACTGGAACGCGTCCAGGCATTCCCATTCCAGGTGTGCCTAATCCTGGCATCAAGCCTGGCGACTGTGTACCACCGAGACTACCTGCACCAGCTCTGTCTAATGCTTTTTTTAGCTCAAAGATTACCTTTATTGCTAAAAATTCTAATGCAGAATATGCCACAGTGTAATCGCCTAGTTTTTCAAAGAATTCCTTATCAGATAACTTTCCCTGCTTGTACATTGTATTTGCGTCTAGAAATGACTCGTAATATCCCTGTGAGTCTTTGAAGAGATTGTCTAGTTTATCAGCTAAAAGATTGAGTGTGTCTACTTCGCCTAGCGACATGCAAAAAATCCATGCAAACTTGTATTAATTACTTGGGATCGAAAAAAAGAGTTAGGCGTTTGTCAATGCACGGTCTATCATGTTTTTGTAGGACTCCTTGGATGCGGCACCTACTTGCTGTGCGATGACTTGACCTTTGTTTAACAACATCAGAGTTGGAATTGAAAAGATGTTGTATTTTGCTGCTAATTCGTTGGCTTCATCTACGTTAACCTTAACAAAGTCAACTTTACCTGCATAATCTTTTGCTAGCTCTTCGACTACTGGTCCAACCATTCTGCATGGTCCGCACCATTCAGCCCAAAAGTCTACAAATACAGGTTTAACAGAGTCAACAACCTTTGTTTGCCAGTCTTTAGCGTTTGAAACGTGTTCGAGTCCCATCTTTATCAAATATATCTCATTTTAGGAGACCTAAAAATCTTGAGGTTAAAGTAGCATATACTTTAATTGGATCTGGAATAGATTTGGAATTATGAGTACTGAGCTTCGCTTGAAGAAATTACGTGGTTCAGGAGGATTCATCATGGCTCAGGTCAATGACGATCAGCAAAGAAAAGGAAATCTTGGAGGACCTGATTTGTTTTTGGCACCGATTGGAAGATTAGATGTACAATTTATTTCAAAATATTTCTGTAATACTTGTGAGAAAGACTATGAAGGTGGTCCAAAGATCGAATATGAAAATCCTAACGAAGAAGTTGCAGAGAATCTTATTCTAAAGGAGCGCGGACAGTATGTATGTACTACATGTGGAAGTACAATAGCAGAATATAGGGAATTTCAAAAAGTAGGTGAAGTTGGTCTTGCAAAACCAATATCTCAAGAACAACCTAATGTTCAGGCATCCAATATTGAAATGTCGGCTGCGCAGGCTTCGGTATCATCAACTACTAGCAATACAATAACTCAACCAGCTGACTCTACATTTAGCTCTATTACTGGAATGATAGTTTATGATTCTAATGCAAAAAGAGTTGGAATTGCAAAGCAAGTTGGAATCGACTCTTCGCATCAGGTTGTTCTAATAATTACCAAAAATGATGGTTCTGATCAGACAATAGATTGGATCAAAATCAAAAAAATTGGTGAGATTATACTTTTAGGAGATGGTAACTCAGAGTCGAGCTTACTAAAATGCAAGTGTGGCTTTGAAAACAAAACTGGCTCCAAGTTTTGTGAAAGTTGCGGAAATAAGCTTTAACATGACAAATACAAAAGTCATTGTAAAAGATATTTTAATTGTCGCAATAGGTGTTGCTGCAATTTGGATAGGCCTTCAGGTAATTTTTGGAACACAAAATCCATTCTATGTGGTTTCTAGTGGAAGTATGATTCCAGTTTTGCAGATTTATGATGTTTTAGTCGTCAATGGAAATGTTCCATTTGAGGAGATTAAAGTTGGCGACATTATTGTATTTAATCGTCCAAGCGGCCATGACAGAGTTATTGTCCACAGAGTAGAAACAATACTTGATGATAGGCCAGAATCAAAAACAATACGTACCAAGGGAGATGCAAATCCTATTTCAATTCCAGGAACAGATTATCCCATTACAAAGGAAGAATACATTGGCAAAGTCATCTACTGGGTACCTCAAATAGGATATGTTACTAGGATCCTAGCTCCTCCAATTAACTACATCATAATTGCTGTTATCATAGGAATAATGATAGTAAAACAATATTCTCAAAAATCAAAAGAATCTAAAGATAAAAATTCTGAGGATAAATTAACCCCGACAAAAGAGGAATTTAGAGTACAAAACGATAGCGCATATGATGAATCATCAAAAATTGATGATGAAAAGTCAAACCATAATCAAAATAAGACTTGATTATTTTGTTATCTTGAATACTCGTTTAAAGTAATCAGAGCTTTCCTTAATTTGTTCAGGATCGTTCTTTATGTTTGCCAAATTTTTTGCAAGTGTTTTCTTGTAACCTAATTGCATCTGTCTGGCAATTTGGATTCTTTGAGCTTGCGGAGAACCAGCACCATGCATTGATTCTGTGAGATAACCAACAGCATTCCTACCCAGAGTCATATTCTCAATTAATCTTAGTATTCTCATTCTGTTTTCAACATCAGCACCATTTCTTCCAGCCAAGTATTTTCGAAGTAATGGTCCTGTTGTAGGACTTCGAAAGTCTTTTTCTGATGGCATTGTGACAACAATACCTCCAGCAATGTCTTGAGCTAATCTTGAAACTTCGTATGGAAATCTAGTGACATTATGTTTGCAAACATTTGCAAGCATGTCATCATTGAGCCATACACCCGACTTCATTTGCTGTGCTTGGTATGATGAGGATATTCCAGCTGCAAAGATTGTTTCATTAAGGTGAGTCATCTCGACTAGTTTTTCTCTTATGTGTGAGACATCGGGAATTCCATTATAATCAGCAATTGCCGCTGCTGCACCAATGAGTACATCACCTAATCCTGTCTTACACACATAACTTCTTCTATGATAACAGGTAAATCTTTCAACTAACATTGCGGCAAATTCGACCTCACCATTCATGAAAATTAGCTCATTGGGAATGAAGACATTATCTAAAATGACGATAGCCTCTTGACCAGCAAATTGAGAGTTACCTACATCGATATCCCCTCCCTCCATACTTCTAGTATCACAAGACTGTCTACCATAGATGTACGTGATTCCAGGTGCATCAACAGGAATTGCACCGACGATTCCCCAGTCTTTGTCGTTTTCAGTTAGTCGTATAGTAGGCATGATTATCATCCAATGAGAATTGATAACTCCTGTCTGGTGTGCTTTAGCACCGGTGACGTAAACGCCATCAGAAGTTCTTTTAGTAATATGGACAAACAAGTCAGGATCAGCCTGATCTGATGGGGCTTTGCTTCTATCACCTTTGACATCAGTCATAGCACCACCAATGACAAGATTTTGCTCCTGCATATTTTTGATAAATACTAAGAGTCTTTTGTGATAACTAGTATGATATTTTTCATCTATTTCAAAGGTGGTTGAGTGTAGTGAGTTTAGAGCATCCATACCAACGCAACGCTGAAAACAAGTACCAGTTAGCTGGCCAAGCTTTCTTTGCATTTTATTTTGTAAAACTAGATCATTTGCAGATTCTGCTATATGCAAGAATCGATTAACTCTTTTTCCAGAAATTTTTGACATTGGAGAAGCTAGTTCTTCTTCACGCACTGCAAGATCATAAGTTTCCGCAACTGCATTAATTGATGGTCTTATCATTGGATGTTCAACGGGATCTTGAACCTTTTCTCCAAAAAGATAGACAGTGAGTTTTCTGCCCTTTAAACTATTGATATAATCTTGGCCAGTTCTAATTGCCATTTCTTTGGCCATTATTTCTGCCATGTTGTCTATAGTACAAGTTCTATTATAAATATTGACCATAAAACCTGTTTACAGATTTAATTTGTTGTGAGAACTAGTGCCTAAATAATTTTTAGATTGATCGCAAATTAATGAGATCGAAAATATGATTATTTTTTGAATTTTGATTTGTAAATAATTCCGATTAGAACTGTACCAACAAATGGTGCAGTCCAATAAATCCAAAGATCTCTAAAAAATCCAGAAAGTACTCCAGGTGCTAATGCTCGAATTGGGTTCATAGATGCTCCTGAAATAAATGAGAAGAAGAAAATATCCATACCAATTATTCCACCAATTACTATTCCTCCGAGTCCCTTGAGTCCTTTATTATGTACAACAAATAATATTACTGCCATCAATAACAAGGTTGCGAGAATTTCTATTCCAAGAATTTCCCACAACGGGTAAGAATAGTCTGGTGCATTGGCTCCCAAGTTAGTCTCATCTCCTATTACATATTTCACAAAAAGAATTCCAGAAAACGCCCCAGTTGTCTGTGCTGCAAGATAGATGGGAATTTGTCTCCTTGTGATGTGTTTTGTTATGTAAAACGCAATAGTTACTGCAGGATTAAACTGAGCAAGTGAAATCTTACCAAATGCATAGACCATCAAAGTTACTCCTACAAAAGGAGCAAATGCTTCAAACCAAAGTCCTATTGAACCGCCAGACTTTGCATTTGCAACAACAGATCCAGTAGCACATACTACAACCACAAAAGTACCAATAAATTCAGCAAAAAATCTCTTTTTACTATCTGAGATTTTCATTCTAGACGTTTGCAAGGCTCGGCAGTTTATAGAAATCTTGATTTATTTTATGTGCTTTGATGCTTTTTTTGCCTTGTAGAAAACTTTGAATCCGCCTTTGGATGCCTTCATTGATTTTACCAGATTGGTCGAAATTTTAGCTATTTTGAATGCAGTTAAAAATGGAATTAATACAACTAGTAAGATGTCAAGCCAATGTTTTTTTAAAAATAATTTCCAGTTGTTTATTTTCTTGTATTTCAGATATAGATCCAAGACCAACAGTCCAAAGAAAATCCAAAGTAAGATTTCAAAGTGGATTTCATATTCATGTGGAATATGATATGGTGCATCTTTTAGTAGAAGAGATTCAGGATGAAATGATAAAAATCCTACAAAATATGTAATTGCCAATGCAAGTAATACAAAATCAAGTGACTTTTCAAGTGAGTTTTTATCTGCCATCTCTACGACATTTTATCATACAAAAAATTAACCATTTCTGTTTTGAAAAATGCAGGAAATGTATGCCAAGGCTGTGCCCAAACTGAGGAATAGGGTGCTTGGGCACACTTGAGCACACGCGCACATCATTGGCTGAAAAAATATGTGCATTTCAGATTAGATTATCATATTCATAGTAATCTCTAAGCTAATTTGATTAGGATTAAGCTAAGTTGTTGATTCTATCTAATATCCTAAGTATTCTTGAAATTTCTATGCGTATTGATTCATGCAGAAAGTGTGGAAAAGAGCTCCGCCAACATGACAGATTAGAATTGTGTCAGAACTGCGGAAAAGAATTTACCCAATTTGTGTGTGAAGGATGTAAAATAATTACAGAACCACAATACCATACTCATGGAAATATTAACACATCTGGAATTGTGATTTGATGGAAAAATTACCTAGACACAAGATTGGTTTTTACTCTTTTGTAGGAATTTCTATTGCTGCAGCAGTGTTTTTGACTTTAATCTAATCTAGTCCGATACGAACATCAAGAACTTTACATCCTATCCCTTCTTCCATTACAAGGACTGGATTCATATCAAGTTCTTTGATTTCTGGAAAGTCAATTAATAGGGAAGATAATCTTTGTATTAGTTCTGAGAGTTTTTTCTTGTCGGCTGGTTTTTCTCCACGAACACCTTCAAGTAATTTTTTTGTTCTAATTGAATCAATCATGTCATCTGCTTCAATATTTGTTACAGGTGCTAGTCGGAAAGTAACATCCTTGAGGACTTCAACGTAAATTCCACCCATTCCAAGCATAATGACCTGTCCAAATCCTGGCTCTTGTTTTGAGCCAATTATGAGTTCTTTTCCTCCTTTTACCATTTCCTGAACGAGAACACCTTTGATCTCTGCATTTTTGTTGTATTTTTTGGCATTATTGATTATTGTATCAAATGCTTCAGTGACTGCTTGTTCGCTTGAAACACCCACTTTAACTCCACCAGCGTCGGATTTATGAATAATTTGTGGGGATGCGATTTTCATAACGACTGGGAATCCAATTTGTTTTGCTGCCTTGATTGCATCTGAAGATGTTTTTGCCAGAATACTTTGTGGTAGTGGGAATCCATATGCTCGCAAAACCTCTTGACCTTCCTCCTCAAGAAGATTTGTGCGATTTTGTTTTCTTACAGAATCAAAGACTCTTTTTACGTCATCTTTTTGGCTTGGAAATTGGGAAATGTTTCCGTCATTAGAATTAACCCATTTTGAAAAACGAAGCATTGCTCTTAATGCACGAATGGCACCCTCTGCATAAGTATAGTAAGGAATTCCACCTTCGGCGAGAATTTGTCTATTAGTTATTCCCTCATCTAATCCCATCAAAGAGGCAAGCATTGTCTTTTTGTATTTTTTAGACATTGAGACAATAACTTCAGCTAATTTGTCATAGTTTAACGTGGCAGATGGTGTACACATTGCAATTACAGAGCCAACATTTTTGTGGGCTAGTACATTATCTAATACTCCGCTGAATCGATTATAATCTGCATCCCCTACAATATCAACTGGATTGCGGGAACTTCCCCATGGTGGAATTACTGCATTAATTTTTGGTCTTATGTCTTCAATTGATGCCATTTTAATTCCATATTTGGAGCAAGCATCAGTTGATATGATAGCAGGACCTCCTGCATTAGATACAATTACCAAGTCTCCATTTGGAAGAGGTTGCTTGGAGAATGCAACTGCGTAATCAAATAATTCCTCCATAGTATCAACACGAATTGCTCCAGATTGATTTAGTACAGCATCATAGATTTCATCAGAGCCCATTAAAGCACCTGTATGTGACATTGCTGCCTTTGCACCTTCAGGACTGCGTCCAGATTTCAAAATTATAACTGGCTTTTTGTGCTTTTTAGTAATTTCTTTGCAGACCTTGAGAAATTCTTGACCATTACCCATATCCTCTAGATACATCACAATTACTTTGGTTTGATTGTGTTCAGCAAGCATTTTAAGAAGATCAATTTCGTTGAGATCTGCCTTATTTCCAACACTGATCACTGCAGAAAATCCTATTCCTTGAGCACTAGCATCTTCTACTAGAGTTGCACAAATTGCGCCGCTTTGTGAGATTAGCGCAATTTGACCGGATTTTGGAGTAACTTTGAGAAATGTAGAATTCATCATTGTGTTTGGATCGAGATTCATCACACCTAGACAATTTGGACCAATCATACGAATGCCGTATTTTTTGACGATTGATTTGAGTTGTTCTTCAAGCTTTTTGCCTTCTTCATCGACCTCCTTGAATCCAGCTGTAATGACAATTACTCCTTTGATGTTTTTCTTACCACATTCTTCCAATACAGATGGAACAATGTCGTTTTTTGTTACAACAATTGCAAGATCAATTGTTTCGGTAACATCAAGAACAGTTTTGTAGGCTTTCATATCAAAAACAACTTCACGCGTAGGTGAAATTGGGTAAATTTTGCCCTTGTAGCCTTTCATAATATTAGATGTTATTGTACGGCCAACACTTCCCTCTTTATCAGATGCGCCGATAATTGCAATTGATTTGGGTTCTAAAAGAGAAGTCATGTGTTAGCCTCGGCGTGAATTCGTAAATAAAGCTATTCTTAAAAAATTCTGATCTCTAGCTCCCTAGCATTTTGCCGGCAAGATTCTGAGATCGAGGAATCCAAACAATTTTGAGTCCAGAAATATTTGCAATCAAAGACCATGCTTTTCGAGCTAGATCACGCAAGGCTTCTGAATTTATGGCAAATTCATGATTGAGTTGTGAGACGGTGTTTTTTGAATCAGAATAAATTGTGATTTTATTTCCAAGTCCTCCTAATTTTTCTAGTGCACTGATTATACCTAGATATTCTGCTTGGTTATTTGTTATACCGGGTTTTTTTTCATAAAATGATTCTCCGGTTTCCTTGACGAAATATCCATAACCAGAATTATCACCTCCTGAGCCATCAACATAAACACTAAGTTCCATTTTTGTACAACCTAGTTATTTTTACACTCACATTTACAACTATCATGTATAATGCAGTGGAAACGATATGTGCTATAATTGATGCTTGATACGCCTCATAATCCAAATTCAAAAAATGAAACTGTAAAAACCATCTAGTTGTAGTATAAACTATTTCTGCAACACCGAGTGAAGATATTATCTTGATGAGATCTTTTTTTAGTCTTTGAGTATCAAGTTTTTCTGAATCTAATCGATATTTTTTTCTGTTATCTAAAATAAAAAGAGCGGAAAATGTGGAATAAAATACGATAAAATCAACAACTACAGTCAAGCTTGAATTGATGTAGTTCTCTTTTTCAGAGAGAATTTGCGCTACAATTGCAGATATAGTTATGGCAACTAGAAAAGCGATGATTAGATTCTTGTTTAGAATTATGTAATCTTTGTATGTTTTTTTCATTATATAATGTCACAAACACTCGCAAATAAATTCAGTTAATTGTTAGGAATTCTCATGAGTGATACTAGTAAAATATGATAAAAAATCAAAAGATAATAAAATACCGTAGAAAAATAATATTAGCTAATTCAATCTAGCGTTATTATGATGTTAAATTATGATTATCCGCTATATAGGCCTCCATCAGAATCAGACTCACTTATTTTCCAAGTTACTTTGGGCTGTTCTTTTAACCAATGCTCTTTTTGCGACATGTATCGTTCAAAGGAATATTCAGAGAGATCTTGGGATCAAGTAAAAGCGGAAATTGATATGATGGCAAAAATGATGCCTGATACCAGACGTATCTTTTTAGCTGATGGTGATGCATTAAATTTGTCAGTTGAGTATATGCAAAAAATAGTCAAATATCTAAGAGAAAAATTCCAAAATTTGGAGCGAATATCTTGCTATGCAATGCCAATGAATGTTCTCAAAAAGACACCAGAAGAATTGAAACTTCTTAGAGATTCTGGATTAGATATGTTTTATCTCGGAATTGAGAGCGGTTCAGATCTAATTTTGAAAAAGGTTACAAAAGGAGCCACATCAACAACAATAATTCGTGCATGTAAAAAGGCAAAAGAAGCTGGATACATTTTATCATGCATGATTATTTTGGGTCTGGGTGGTAAGACTCACTCTAAAGAACACATTCGTGGAACAGCTCAAGTCATCAATGCTTCTACACCTCATTATGTTGGAGCACTTACACTTTACTTGGAAAATGGAATAAAGCAAGAGTTTTTGGACAAGTTTGGTGAAGAATTCATTCCTGTTTCCGATTCTGAGGCCAGAGATGAGCTTGAGGATCTAGTTTCACAAATTAATGTCAAAGAAGAAATTATCTTTCGTGCAAACCACGGTTCTAATGCATACACCATCAAAGGGACGTTCCCTCAGGACAAACAGATGATGTTAGAAAAAATCACATGGATGAGAGAACATCCAGAAGTTATCAGGCCTGTAGGGCTTCGTGGCTTTTAGAATCCAAGAAGATTTGCAGATGTCGAATTTTGGACGATAATGTTTAGACCTACTATAAAAGAGAGAATACCAGAAACATAACGAGTGATTTTACTAATTATTGTCTTGTTAGATAACGCAAAAGGCAATCCCATGATTGTAGAAACCAGAGTCATTCCAATCATACTACCTATTCCAAAAACCAAAATGAATCCAAATAACATTCCGGTATTTTGCATTGTTGATATCGCAAATACAACCAAGCTTCCGCTTCCAGCAAGTCCGTGAACACATCCAATCAAATATGATTTGTGCCCATGAATATGATCAGAATCAATATGCTCATGTGAATCATAATGAATTGTTCCATCCGTGTGTTGATGAGGATGTTTATGATTAAATACAATTTTTTTATTAATCAAAGTTGTAATTGCCAAGAATATCAGCATTATTCCAACAATTATCTCAAAGCTTGAAAATACATTTTGTTCAATTTTAATTGCAAGGACATACATTAGCAATCCCATCATAACAAGAGTTGTGGTGTGCCCAGCACCCCAAGATGCTCCTAGTATTGATGAGCGTAATGTTCCATATTTGATTGCCTTACTTTTGGATTTATGAGATAATTTATTTTTAAAAATTTGAGTTCCTATAGCTGAGATATGATCCGGCTCAAAAGCATGTTGTAATCCTACAGACAAACCTAATCCGAGAATTAGATAAGGAGATAGCTGTCCAATTTGTGATAAAATTTCTTCCAAGTCAAGAAGCTTGACTAGAAGATATTTAAAAAATTGCCTGTGGAGATGAGATTACAAGCTATCAATAATTGGTTTTAGATTATCTGGAAGATCGGGTAATTCAGTATGAGAGATGTTATTTTGTAAAATTTCTGGACCAATTCGACGAACTCGCTGGGTTCCAATCAAAGTATCAATGCCTCTTTGTGCATCTTTTTCAGACATTGTTGTTTTGAGTTTTTCAAGTAGAGTAGATTCATTTTCATATTTTTGGATCGCGTATTGAATTATGACTAACCTATCATTTAATGAAATATCGGTCAACTATTTTTTCAACAGTATATGTGGTAAAAATATTTTTGTGATCAAGTGTATTTTTCTGATATTTAGTAAGTTGAACATTGGTCTACTAACAATAGATTTCAAAGGTCATTAAATGGCAAAACAAGAAATAACACAAGTTCATAGTTATAACACTTGAACAAAAAAAGCATATCAGATTCCAAAGTTGAGGTAATATCTAGAATGTTCCCATCAGATGCAAATCCTGCAGGCAATGTCTTTGGTGGTGAAATTCTAAAGCAGATTGACATTGTAGCCGGAATAGTTGCTCACAGACATGCTAGAGCAAATGCCGTGACAGCTAGCATTGACAGAGTCGATTTTCTCAAACCAGTGTATGTTGGAAACGCATTGATATTAAACGCAAGACTTAACGCAGTTAGAAAATCATCGATGGAAATAGAAGTAAGAGTAGAAGCTGAAGATCTCATTAAAGGAACAAGAACCCTTACAGGTACTGCTCTTGTCACATCCGTTGCCCTTGATGAAGACGGAAGACCTACTCCGGTACCACAACTAGTGCTTAAAACAAAAGAGGAGAAAGCCCGATTTGCTCAAGGAGTAAGGCGAATGAATCAGAGAATTCGTGAGAAAAAACGTAACAAGCAAAAAAACTAGTGTTTAGGATATATTTTGAATGGGCCCACTGGGATTCGAACCCAGGGTCTTCGCCGTGTAAGGGCGACGTCGTAACCAACTGGACTATGAGCCCAGCAAAATTCCTTTTCAGAAACCATTTAAACTTTGAGAGATTCAGGACAAAAATCAATGATCCAAAAAATCGGTTTTTTTTGCAGTCCCATTGGCTTAGGACATGCAACTAGAGATATAGCGATTGCTCAATTTTTAGAAAAACCTCCTAAGTTTGTAAGTGGTATTGGAGCAGCTAAAATTATTTCTAATTATGGGTTTGCGGTAAATAATGAATATGCCCCTCCAAACTTTGATGTTCAAAATGGGAAATTACAAGGTTCTCTGGGATGGATTTGGAAATATTTTCAATACTACAAAGAGTGTAAGAAAATTTCTAATAGATTCATTGAAATGGAAAATCCTGGGTTAATTGTCAGTGATGAAGATTTTGCTTCATTGACAGTTGCACAATCTAAAAAAATTCCCTCAATTCTCATCACCGATATTTTAGAAACGAGATTTACTACTGGAATAGGCTCACTTGTGGAAAAAAAGATGAACAAGTCCATGAGACAAATTATAGAAAAATGTCAAGTTGTGATTATGCCAGAATTAGGTGATGATCAGGATAACATTAGAAGAGTTGGCCCCATAGTAAGAACGACATCCTATTCCAGAGAAGAACTAAGGAAAAAATTCGGATTTGAGAAAAAAACCATAGTGGTCAGTGTTGGCGGTACTGACGCAGGTAAATTTCTAATCAGTAAAGTAATTGAGGCAACATCAAAAATTGCTGATATTGAATTAATCATAGTAAGTGGGCCATCATTAAAAATTGATAATCAAAAAATCAGGAATTTGGGATTTGTAGATAATTTACATGAAATAATTTTTGCCTCGGATTTGGTAATTTCACTTGCGGGTAAATCTACAATAGACGAGTCAAAGGCTTATGGAACACCAGGGATCTTTATTCCAATAAATGCTCACTTTGAGCAGGAAGATAATGCAAGAGAGGAAGGATTTGTCTTTGAGGATATCTACAAACTTGATTTACTGATTCCGCAAAAATTAGAATCAAGACGTTCACGTATTCAAACAGATGGTGCAAGAAAAGCAGCAAAGATAATTTCAGAGTATCTTTAGCGTACCCTTAAAAATGGTTTTCACATTCACAAATTTTACTTGGAAAAATTAGTGGTGGCAAAGTTTGGAGGTAGTGCTTGCGGTATTGACGGTGAATTTGTAAGTGATATCATAAAAAGAATAAAACATCTCAAACAAGACTCTAAGGTCATAGCAGTATTTTCAGCACCGCTGACCATGTATGAGGGAAAAAGAAAATCATTAACAGATCTTGCGTTACTTATTGGAAAAAAGTCAGAAGATGGCAATATTCCAGATTTAAAACCCATTAAAGCATCATATGAGAAAATTCTTTCTGCAGTATCCGACCAATACAAAGCAGAATGCCAAAAGGTCATAGACTCTTTTCTGGCAAAGGCAAGTCAGGCATTCTCTGAGGCAAGAGAAAAAAAATCCTTTGCAGATGAGATACGCTCAAGAGCGCTGGCATTTTCAGGTGAGATTCTCATGTCATATGTTATGAGCTATATTCTCAAGAGTGCTGGCCTCAGATCAGATGTTGCAAATTATGATGAATGGCCCATAATTACTGATAATAACATAGAGTCTACCAATTTTTTGCCATCAGAATCGGCTTTGAAACTTGGTCCTTTAGAGATATTAGTAAAAAATAACGAAGTAGTATCCATAGGAGGTTTTATTGGAAAAACCAAAGACGGTTTAGAGACAACCTATGAACGAGGTGGCTCCGATAGAACTGCTGCAGATTTGGGAATTTTGTTCCACAGTAAATACGATACTCGTATAGATTTTGAAAAAGATAGTGCCGTAGTATCTGCAGACCCGAGAATCGTATCAGAGAAGCTAGAAGATATCACATTACTTTCCTATAATGAAGCAAGAATTGCAGGTATGTTTGGAATGAAAATTCTAGATCCCATTGCTATCAAAGAAATTCTAGAAAATGGAGTAGATATGCCAATAATAATTACAAACATGAGAGAACCAAACAAAACCACAACAATACTTCGAAGAACAGATAACCAGAATGGACATCCACTCAAAATAGTCACAGGAAAGAAAAATTGTGCAATACTCAAAATAGAAAGTGTTGCAGCTGAGGCATTACTAGAATCATTGGAAAAAGAAAAACGTTATTCTGAATTTGTTATACTATCACCATTCACTAAAGACGACATTGAATTTACTAGAGTGTTGTTTTTAGATGCAGATTATGTCAAGCGAAATGAAAAGTATTTTCTTGGTTTTGATTCCTTGGCTACAATACAGTACAATCGAGGTGTAATTACACTAATAGGAGACCAGATGTGGCGAGTTAATCAAATTGTATCAAGGGCAAGTTCTAGAATTGGAGAAGCTGGATTGAACATACTCAACATGGATGCACAAGAAGAAACTTCACGAGTCATTATAGTAATAGATGATTCTGCAAATAACATTGAAACTGCAATTCGTGCTGTCCATTCTGAAAGATCGAAAATTACTTTTTCCTAATTAATACAAATTGCATATGGAGCCCTTGGTTATCCAAGAGTTCCATGCTGGGTTTGTTCATGGGCCATAGTCTAGAATTAGCCCGGCGTTACCCAAAACACGC
>OMIR01000030.1 GCA_900299125.1 Nitrosopumilales archaeon
GGCGGAGAGCCAATGCTGCGAGATGATATTACAGATTTAATCAAAATTATGAAGCAAGAAGGTGTTGACCATGTACAGATGAATACCAACGGCATCAGACATGCACTAGACCCAGAAGCAGCAAGAGAAGTAAGACTAGCAGGTTGCAACAACTTGTATCTGAGCTTTGATGGTGTAACAGCGAGAACAAATCCAAAGAATCACTGGGAGATCCCATTTGCACTGGATAGCTGCAGAAAGACAGGTACTACAGTAGTATTTGTTCCTACAGTAATCAAATCAATTAACGATCATGAACTAGGCGGAATTATTCGATATGCACAAAAGAACATGGATGTAGTTCACGCAGTAAACTTTCAACCAGTATCACTGACTGGAAGAATGGGCAAGGCAGAGCGTGAAAAATACAGAATCACCATACCAGATTGTATCCAAAGAATCGAAGAGCAGACAAACGGTGAAGTTACAGTTGATGACTGGTTCCCAGTTCCTAGTTGCATGCCACTAACTAATGTAATTGAAGCATTCTCTAGCAAACCAAAATACGAATTATCAATTCACTTTGCATGCGGTGCAGGAACATATGTATTCGAAGACGCAGAGACAAAGAAATTTGTCCCATTGCCAAGATTTGCAGACATTCAAGGCATGCTTGAATTATTTGAAGACAAGGCAGAAGAGATCCGCTCTGGCAAGAACAAGTACTTTACAATGCTTGAAGTGGTACGAAAACTATCTGGCTTTGTAGACAAGAAAAAGCAACCAGCAGGACTAGACTTGGCAAAAATGTTTGGAAATATTCTAATGAAGAGATCTTTTGATGCAGTTGGTTCTTGGCATGTCAAGGGATTATTCCTAGGAATGATGCACTTTCAAGATAAATACAATGAAGATTTGGAAAGACTGCAAAGATGTGATATCCATTATCTGACTCCAGACCTTAGAATCATCCCATTCTGTGCATTCAATGTTATACCAGAATGGTATCGTGATAGAATTCAAAAGAAATATTCTATTTCTGTAGAAGAATGGGAACAAAGAGAGGGTGTTAAACTAGAAGATGGTTTGTACAGAGGTCTCATGAGAAGAGGAAAGGGCGATGAGCTTGCAGCAGGATGTGCAAAAAGCCAGATGATGCACGAAGCATCTCAAGCATTGATGTAAATCAATCCGAGACCTTTTAAAATAATACTATCAATTTTGATCCATTGAAGATTCTTTTCATCTCACCTAGATATTCTGGAGGAATTGGCGGACATGCAGCAATGCTTGCGGATCAGTTACAAAAATATGGATTCCAAATTGATTTTGTAGATCCGCCAAAGATTCCAATAAAAAATCTCAAAAATCCAAGCTTTGTTATCACAAGCTTGCTTTCGAGTTTTTTCAAGGGCTCATATGATATAGCACATGCATTCAATGTGCCTTCTGCATTTGCAATGAAGGCGGCAAGGGCAAAAAAAAGAGTCCTCTCCATTCATGGAGTGTTCAGTGATCAGGTAAATGCACTTCATTCTAGTATGTTAGGCGAGGCTGCCAAAACTGCAGAACAAAATGCACTCAGATGGGCAGACAAGCTGACAACTGATTCCAAAATAACACAAAAAACCTACAAGGAAAAACTAGGAGTAGATTTTGAATATCTACCAAGTCCAATTGATACATACAAGCTGGACAATATTTCTTGTGTGGAAAAAAAAGACAAACAAGTAGCTTATGTTGGCAGAGACAGCTATGAAAAAGGAATTGATATTCTGCGTGGCATAGAATCACAAATCAAGGGAAATGTAGTGTATTGCACAAATCTTCCGTGGGAAAAAGCAATGTCGACATTAAAATCATCAAGCGTACTAGTTGTTCCATCGAGAATGGAGAGCCTACCAACTGTAGTAAAAGAAGCATTTTATCTCAAAGTGCCAGTGATTGCAGCAAATGTGGGAGGAATACCGGAACTAGTCACAGATAAAACCGGAATTCTAGTTCTACCAGAAGATCCCGCATCACTATTGTCCCAAATCAATTCATTATTGGAAGACAAGGAAAAAACAAAAAAGCTAACAGATGAAGCATTTGATTTTGTAAACAAAAACATGACTTGGCAATTCTGGCTTCCAAAGTATGTAGAATTTTACAAAAAACTCGTAGAATAACTCACGAAGAGAAAAATATTTTCAATCCTTCGTCTAGCTTAGTCTGGTATTCCCATGACAAGAGTTTTTTTGTCAGGTTTGTATCTGCTTGGCTTGTAAATACGTCTCCAGCAAGTGGTTTTTCATGTTTTGGCTCTAGCTTTAATCCAGAAAGAGCAATCATCTGCTCTGCCAGCTGCCTGATCGATGTGGTAATGCCGGTTCCTACATTGAAAAAACCCTCTCTGACATTGCTCTTCATTGCAGCAATGTTTGCTCTTGCAACGTCTTCTACAAAGATAAAGTCCCTTTTTTGTTGCCCATCGCCAAAAATTATGGGCTGTTTTCTGTCCTTTAGATTATTGATGAACTTGGTAATTACACCAGCATAAGAGCCGGTCTGACCAATTCCGTAGATGTTAAAGTATCGAAGACCGATTATTGAGGTGCCATCTTTACCGTATTTTTCTGCCAAAAATTCATCTTCCAGCTTTGTGTTGCCATATGGATTGATCGGAGCACGTTTACTGTCTTCTGTTATGGGTGTTTTCTCTGGATTGCCGTATACGCTTGAGCTGCTGGCATAAACTACTTTGATTCCAAACTCTTTTGCGATTTTGAATACATTTTCAGTGCCTCGTACATTTACGTCCACATATTCTTCTTGTTTTGTAAATGATTCCTGCACATCAGTAAGTGCCGCTTCATGAAATACCCCATCTGCATTTTTTATTATATCTCTCATAGAGTCAAAGTCTCTAATGTCTATTTTTTGAAATTCAATATCCTTGGAAACTTGTGAAATATTTTCGAGCTTGCCTCGGTACAAACTGTCTAATACTGTGACACTGTGGTTTTCTCTGACTAGTCTCTTTACCAAATAGCTTCCAACAAAACCTGCTCCGCCAGTTACTACAAATTTCACAAAACGTGTTGACTCTGTCACATCTTTAAGTCTTGAGCAAAATCAGACAAAACTAAATAAAGAATGATCATCGAACATCAAACAACTAGTTGATGCATTTATGACAAATTCAAAAATAATGGAAATGAATCCGCAGGAACTAATTCAGGCAATTCAGGGCAACAAGCTCAAGGTTTGCGTTATTGGCGTGGGAAGAATTGGACTACCAACAGCATTATCATTTGCAAATTCCGGACTAACTACGATAGGTGTTGATATCAACTCACAGCTGGTTAACATGATAAATTCTGGCATTTTTCCTCTAAAGGATGAACCTGGCTATGATTCTATATTTGAAAATGTATTTCGTGACAAAAAATTTTCCGCCACAACCAAAATCGAGGAAGGTGTTCCTGTATCTGACGTCATATTGTTATCGCTCCCAACCCCAATGGATAACCAAAATGTTCCTAACTATGATGCTCTAAAATCGGTAGCCAGACAACTACATGACCATATTGCAAAGGGCTCACTAGTTATAGTAGAAAGCACAATAGAGCCCGGCTTTGTTGAAAATGAGATAGTATCAATAATCGAAGGAGCTGACAAAAAACTAAAGGCAGGAAGAGACTTTGGTATAGGAGTCTGTCCAGAAACTGCAAATCCGGGACAAATCTTGCAAGACTTTGAAAAGCTACCAAGACTTGTTGGAGCAATTGATGATAAAACCGCAGGCATGATAACAAAAATCTACAGACACGTCTTTACAGTTGATCTCATACCGATGCCGGACTGTAAAACTGCCAATGCAGTAAAGCTGACCACTAATGTATTTCGAGATCTAAACATTGCATTTGTAAACGAGCTGGCAATGCTGTTTGAAAAAATTGGAATTGATGTAATGAAAGTGCTAGAAGCGGCAAAAACAAAATACAATTTCCAAGTTCATTATCCAGGTGCCGGAGTTGGAGGCCCTTGTCTTCCAGTTAACTCCTATCAAATGTTGAATCTAGCAAAAAGCATAGATTCTAACCTGCTGAGATTGGTGCGTGTTGGGCGTGAGGTAAACGAACACATGCCTGATCATGTTTTGGGTTTGTTACAAGACGGATTCAAAGAGGCATCCAAAAAAATCCAAGATTCGCAAATACTGGTCTTGGGAGTATCATACAAGCCAGATGTCAAAGACATTCAGATTACTCCTGCAGAGCCGCTAATTAACAAACTAAAACAGCTAAATGCGCAAGTAAAGATCTATGATCCATATTTCAAATCAACAGAAATTTTTGGAATCAAAACAGAAAGCAATATGGTTGATGCTCTAAATAACACAGACGCAGTATTGTTAATTACTGCACATAAGGAATTTCATGATTTAGAACCGACTTTCTTGGCATCAAAGATGAAAACACCAATAGTAATAGATTCTAGAGGAATTATAGATAATCACGCAGCAAAAAAAGCAGGCTTGATTTTCAGAGGCTTGGGCCGTGGCAAAATCTAATGAAGTTACTACTGATGCTTCAACAATACGTAATATCCTAACTCTTAGATACGATCCAACACAAAATACCTCACTTCCAACTCTGTCATCAAATGATTATATCCCAACAGAAACTGTTTCGGTAGAGTATATCGAAAAATCCATGCAGGAATATGTGCAGGACAAAATTGACAAATCAAACATAAAAAAAATTGTAGTTGCTCTCAGTGGCGGTATAGACTCTACCCTAGTTCTTGCTCTGCTAAGAAAAAAATTTCCTGACATTGATGTTGAAACCATCTCGATAAAATTTGCCCAATCCCTTGATGAATCAGAAAAGGCAGCAAAGATATCGGAATTCTTTGGTGTAAAACATCAAACCATCCAATTGGAGAATTATCTAGAAGAACTTCCACAGGCAATTTCCGCAGTAGGATTGCCTTTTTGGGACCTGCATTGGTATTATGTTGTAAAAAAAGCACGCACCATAACAAAACATCTAGCCTCAGGGGATGGTGGAGATGAATTATTTGGCGGCTATACGTTCCGATACTCAAAATTCCTCTCATTGGTAACAGAATCTTCAACACCGTTAGACAAGGTCAAAGCATATCTTGCATGCCATGAGCGTGACAACGTACCAGATCAACAAGACGTGTTTGGGCCAAATGCAAAGTTCTCTTGGGATAAAATCTACCGATTTCTACTTCCTTATTTTGATAACAAACTAGATCCACTGAATCAGGTGTTTTTAGCTGATTATAATGGAAAACTATTGTATAATTTTTCTATTGTTAATACAAAAATCCACAATCATTTTGAAATCAATAATGTAGCACCAATATTGTCGCAAAAACTAATTCAGTACTCTACACGTCTGGCATCTGATCAAAAATACAACAAAAATAATGATCTTGGCAAGATTCCACTACGCCATCTAATCAAAAAACTTGGCGCTGATCAATTTATCTCCAAAGAAAAACTCGGCTTTTCTGTAAATACGATAAATCTCTGGAAGTCTTTTGGCAAAAAGACATGCGAGTATTATCTGTCTGATTCAAGAGCAGTGAAAGAAGACTTGCTGAATCATAATTGGATAAAAAAACATCTCACACAAAATGATCTTGATGCTAGATATGTCAACAAATTCCTAGGCTTGTTGGCAGTAGAAGTCTGGTGCAGATTATTTGTTACAAAAGAAATGAAACCGTCTGACACTCTATAATCATTTGATGTGTTGTTTTGCTACATCAACAAAGTTTTTTGTAATAATATCCCAACTGAATGTCTTTTCAACGAATTCTCTTCCTGATCTGCCCATGTGTTTTGCCTTGTTCTCATCTGATACTAGCATGGTTAGCTTGTCTATCCAACCTTGAGCGTCTCCTTTTTCAACCAAAAATCCAGTATCTCCATCCTTCATTAATTCTGGAATGCCACCTACTCTGGTGGCCACCACTGGTTTGCACATCAGTTGCGCTTCCTGAAGAGTAAGAGGGGACATGTCTATGCCACTTACCAGTGCGTAAATATCGATCTCTGAAAGATATTCTCTTACCTTGTCTGGATACTGCATAGGACCTAACCATTTAAAATTTGCATACTTGCTCAGTGTTGGTAGAATTTTGTCTCTGTATGGCCCGTCTCCAACCCAATAAAATGTCACATGCGGCATGGCTTCAAGTACTCTAGTTAGAACAAGCATTTCCTGGGTTTTTCCCCAGATCACTGCACCTTGTAATAGTCCTACACACGGATGATTTAGCTTTAGCCCTTCTATGTGATGCCAGTTTGATGGACTAATCCCTTGATAGAGTACCTCTGCGGGTGTTGTCGGATAATGTTCTTTGACTATGTACTTAAGATATGAACAAATTGGCAAAATCAAAGAAGATCCCTCAAAACATCTTGCAGCTATCTGGTCTTTTAGCTTCAAAACCGTTCTCCTCATAGGTGACTTGTACAAAGTTTCTCTTGCCCATTTTATCTCGGACCAATAATCACCTCGTAAATGAACAAACAGTGGTATCTTGGCATCTAGTACTGCAGATCCGAAATGGGCTTGTCTATCAATGAAGACTGCATCTGGCTCAAAATCGTTAATTAATTGATTGAACTTTTTTTTATTTGGAATCCAATTTCTTATCTTTCTTGTAGGAAACGCATCGTAATATTCGATATCATGGATTAGTCTGGTCTCAACACCAAATTTTTCTAATGTTTGCCCAAATTCCTTCAAATGAAAAAACTTTGAGCTTGCGCCTGCTATTAATAACTTCAACAATTATCACTTGAAAGACAAACTATTTGAATTATTAATTGATATATTACTATATTCACAACAATGCCAATGAAGGAAAATCTACCGTTTCGTCTTTGGTTTTACTTCAGACAAGGATGGGCCACATACTTTACGTTCATCTTTTCTGCAATCAACACACTTACTGTAACGTATTATCTGGCAATTGACAAATATCCACTCCTAAAAGAACTCTTTCCAACTTTTGTGAATTATGTAGCGATAATGGCGGCTATCGCAATACCTCTTCTAATCATAGCTGGATATATTCATTATAAGAAAAGCTCGGCATTCAAAGCAGAAGCCGATATCAACATTGAGGCTAATCCACATCTTAGACGCATACTAGTCAACACTGAGTTATTGTTGCCTGTCTATCTACAGCTGACTGAGGTACTGGTAAAGTTGTCAAAAAACGAAAAGCTTACAGAAAAACAAATTGATGATCTTTCAAAACTGCAAAAAGAACTTTCTGAACACATTGACAAAAGAATTGTCGATAAACCCTAATTCACACCATATCTAGCAATCAACCTGATGTCAGTTCCCTGATTATCACATAGTATCTTTGGATAGAACTTGTATGGGTTTAAACTAGATGCATTTTTCATGATACGATTAATTGCTCCTTCTGAAAGTGTAGGTGATCTAAAATAATCACAAGCCAAAACATCATAGCCTGACTTTTTTGCCAGACTTAGGAGTCCGTTTTTTGAAAAATGATATGTCGAAGGATTATCATATACAGAATCGTGAAGAGTCTTTTCATTTTCACAGTTTGGCACCTCTATGAACAAAATACCTGATGCTCTTAACGTTGATCTTAATTTTTGGAGTACCTTTTCCGGTTCCAAAACGTGTTCGAAGACATGTGAGATCCAAATTATATCAAATGACTCTTTTAGCTCAAAACTTTCTGCATATCCTTCGAAGCACTTACCTTTTTTCAGCTTCTTGCTGATCATGTCTACATTTCTCTTGTCAGGTTCTACTCCAGTGACGTCAAAGCCTTTTTCCTCAAACCAAAATAGCGATTGCCCTGCACCAGTGCCCATCTCCAAGAGTTTCTTTCCATGAGGGAAAAATCTCTCAACATATTTGTACTGTGAAATCCATCGTCTCTTTTTGCCCTGTGAATCAATATCTATGTAATCCGAGTTCAAAGAATTCTCAGATTCTCTCTCATCCCAGTATGCTTTTTTGTACAGTTCTTCAGTTTTTTCCTTTGTAATTGTGTTAGAATCTCCCGTCTGATAGGTCTTGCATTTACTGCAAACATACACAGGAAGCTCCAAGTAGGAATGTTTACTATACAAATTCATCTTGGAATTACAACAAACACAATTCATCTTCCTGTTGTATTTGATCGTAATCTATTAAATCAATCCATAATGTGAATCATGTTTTAGTAAATGGGATCTATGATTGATTATTGTGAAGCAAATTAGTTCTTTAACGAACTATTTCTGAAATGGGTTCTATCTGTACTCTTTTTGTTGTTTCTTTGTGGTATTCTTCTTGTAGGTTTTGTGGATCACATTTGTAATCCTGTGATCTTCTTCCATACCAAATAACTTTGTAATTCCATGTCGTTGAATCCTCTTCTCTTACACGATTATTGTAGTAATATGTTTTGGAAGTTTCTTTTAATGGCGTGTTGTTGACAAAAAAGCTCTTCCAATCATATTCAAAAGATTCCTTCTTGGTCTCATCTTTGTTATCTCGAGTGGTAAGCAAAAAGACTTGAAACTTGGCCAAATCACTTAGGGTTTGATTTGAGCTAGAATAGTGGTATTTGTTCTCAACAAATTCTAATAAGGATTGTATTGAT
Source organism: Nitrosopumilales archaeon (assembly GCA_900299125.1). GTDB lineage: Archaea > Thermoproteota > Nitrososphaeria > Nitrososphaerales > Nitrosopumilaceae > Nitrosotenuis. The sequence goes on from OMIR01000030.1 coordinate 8,647, forward strand.
GTCTGCAGTTGGTTTTTGTCATATGATAATCGCAGCCAACTGGCTTCTTCTATTGGCCAATTTATTTCGCCCAAATTAGCATCATAGTGATCCCATCCTTTTCCAGAATATCCAGAATCTCTGTATTGCACGATCTTTTTGAATTCCTGAGAAAAAACAGATTCACCAGTACGGCAAAATTCTAGTAATGTTTCGTAGAATTTGATATACTGTAGTCCGTATCTCTGATTATAGTACTCTGCTATGTGTTTTAAGATTCCAAGACTATGTAGAGTTAGAAATGACCATGAATACAGATAGACCTCTTTTAACTCGTCCCTTGAACATGTACTAGTACTGACTATGATCTCTTCATATTCTGGTATTCCACGTTTGTGTATTGATGAATGGACTAGCATAATTGGGGAGCGAACTGTCTCAATACTGTATTTGTGTCTGTACTCTGGCACATTCATTGGAGCATTTGGTAGTACTCCGCAATTGTAAATGAATACTATTCCGATCTTTGTGTTTGCTATGTTTTCTAATCCATTTTTGTAACTTTCTAGGGTCTCTCCTGGAAGACCCATGATTATTTCTGTGTATGTTGGTATGCCTGCTAATTTGAAAGAAGTTGTAAGATCGGAAAATTTGTCAAATTTGATGTTTGCGCGCTTGATTATGTTCAGAGTATCCGCATCAAGTGATTGAACTGCCAGGGTTACTGCTCCAAGAATACCTCCAGCTTGCAGCTCTTTTGCTATGGGTATGATTTTTTCTGAGGAATTTTTTGCCCAAGCAGGCCTGATCCTCTCAGGATAATGAGTTTTTAATGCAATCTCTTTCAGCTTTGTAGCTAAACGTAGATCTCGGTCTTGGTAAATTCCAAAATTAGCATCACAACAATCTATGTATGGGATTTCGTTCTCCGCAAACCATTCTATTTCTTTGAATAATCTGTTTTCTTCCCATTTGCGCATCTTTGTAAATGTGGCACTACCCCAGTCGCAAAAAGTACATTGATATGGACAACCTCTATTTGTTTCCCAAGAAGCTATCCATCTAACCCCATCCACTTTGTCTACCAAATCCCAAACAGTATTTGTCAAATACGGCGAAGGTATTCCATCTAAATCGTTGATTCTCTCTTGCGGAGGAGTCCTGAAATCCTTGGTTTCTACTCCTTTGACATTCAAATAATTTTTGTCTCCTAAATAAGTCCTCAAGATATTTTCTAATGTATACTCTCCTTCACCGTGTACAATTATGTCAATAAATGGATACTTGTCAAAAAATCCATCAGAAAGTTCTGGAATTTGTGGGCCGCCAAAAACAATCAAACATTTTGGATTTAGTTTTTTAACTTGCTGTGCCAAATATGTAGTCATCTCCCAATTCCACACATAGCATGAACACAACAAAATATCGGAATCTTTGCATTGTTGTATGTATTCTTCAATTTTATCTCTAAACACAAATGCTTTTTCAAATGTGAACTGTGATGCTAAATCTTGTTTTGATTTAATGTATGCTACCAGTGTGGCAATGCTGTATGGAAAATGAATTTGATCTCCATATTGGTAATTGAATTGTGAACTGTTGACTTTGATCATTCTTTACCTTGTTGAATTTGCAAGATTGTTTATAACCATTTTCAGCCTTTTCTGCGAGTGTTTGAGTTGTTATCATGTACTTGATTCATACACCAAATGTCGTGTATCGTATAACTTGTCCAGATAATGGTGATTCAATCATGATTTTAAAATAACACATTCACTTGCTAAATATGTTGAAGAAGAGCTCATTAGTACTAATTGTGGTTTTTTTCATAGCAGGCATACTGGTAGGAAAGACAGCTGATTATCTAATCTCTAATACATTTTTTGATGATGGTTCTATTCAATCTAGCGATACGCCAAATAATATTCAAGATTTGATCCACATAAAAAATCAAACTGATGTGGCCGAAAAAAGAAATGCCTTACTAAGCTATATTTGGAAAGAAAACAAAATTCCTACTGATCTACCTGCACAAATTGAGCAAAACATATCTGATCCTAATTTCACTAATATGGAAAATCTAAAACAAATCGATAAACTCACCATCGAAATGGATTATGGGGCAGACTCGATAGTCTATCTATTTTTACCAGAAAATAGCAACAACAAACTTGTAGTTTATCATCAAGGACATGATGGCAGCTTTGCTAATGGCAAAAAATCAATTGAATTCTTTTTAAAGAATAACTATTCGGTTCTGGCGTTTTCTATGCCGTTGAGTGGCATGAATAATCAGCCTGTTGTGGATTTAGAAAATGAGGGAAAAATAAAGATAACCTCTCATAATCATTTTTACTATCTTGATTCTGACCAATTCTCGTCAATCAAGTTCTTTGTCCATCCGATCGCTGTATCTCTTAACTATGTAGAGCAAAACTATTCCTTTAATCAATATTACATGGTTGGAATTTCTGGAGGAGGTTGGACTACGACTTTATATTCTGCAATTGATACACGTATATCTCAAAGCTATTCTGTAGCAGGTTCATTGCCTCTGTACCTAAGACAATCCCAATCTGATATGGGGGATTATGAGCAAACCTTACCTGATCTCTATAGAATTGCAAACTATCTTGAGCTATACACAATGGATGCATATGGAGCTGATAGAAAACATGTACAAATATTCAATAAATATGATCCATGCTGTTTTGCAAATCCTGAAATCAATACATATGCGGATGAAATAAAATCAACACTTGCTATTCTCGGTTCGGGCAATTTTGCAAGTTACATTGATGACACTCATAGAGAACACAAGATTTCAGATCATGCTTTGCAAATAATACTGAATAGCATGAAAGAATAATAACATCACATATATGATCAATACCGTGAACAGGACGAAAGATGTCGTTGTAGGTTTAGGAGAGATAGGAAACCCAATTTTGCAGTTAATGTCAAAGAAGAATCTTGTCTTGGGTTACGATCTAAATGAAAAATTAATGGACACCAATAAATTCAAAAAATATTCGTCACTCGAAGTCTCCTTTTTGCACATCTGTATTCCATTTACAAAGAATTTCATCTCAATTGTCATGGGTTATTATAAAAAATTCAAACCAAAATGTATGGTCATACACAGTACAATAAAACCGCACACCACTAGCCAATTACAGAAAAAACTTCCAATCCCAGTATTATACAGCGCAACCAGGGGAGTTCATAAACGAATGCTCTATGATCTTAAAAGGTACTCTAAATTTTACGCAGTTGACAAAAATGCCCCAAATGAAAAATGGGCGTCTGAGAGCTTTGAAAAATTAATGAGATCATCTGGAGTAACTCCTACAAAGATATCAAAACCAATAACACTGGAGCTGGCAAAAATTGTATGTGATACATCTTATTATGGCTGGCTAATTACATATTCGCAAATCAGCAATATGATCGCAATGAAAAATGGTGCTGATTATGATGAAATGTGGTCTTTTACTGACGAAATTCACAAATTTTTAGGCAATAGGCCAAAAATGTATCCTGGATTCATTGGCGGCCATTGTGTCGTACCAAATCTAGCCTTGATCGACAACGAAGTTCTCAATCTCATAGATAAAATCAACAAAAAATATGCCAAACTCTTGAAACTCAAATAACTTGCCCATTCCAAGTAAATAATCATGAATCTTACAAAAAAACTAATAATTTTTACAATAGCTGGAATTGGGATTTACTCAATCATTCTTTTATTCTCAGATCTGTCTTTGTTATACGAAAAACTTCGTAACTTCAAAGTAGAATACATTCCGATTGTCATTGTGCTAATCTTCTCGAGTTGGTGTGTGTTGTATTTACGTTGGGTTTTGCTCTTGAAAAATTCTCAGATTGATATACCAACAAAGAATAATTTTCTAATCTATTTTGCAGGTTTTGCTCTTGCCATAACTCCTGCTAAATCTGGAGAACTAGTAAAATCAGTAATCCTAAAAGAAAAATTTGATATCCCTCATTCCAATTCTGTTCCAGTTATTCTCATGGAAAGATTCTATGACGTGGTTGGAACCCTAATTATATCGCTTTTTGGATTGTGGTTTTTTGGATTAAAATCAGTGCCGATCGTACTAATCGCAACTTCAATCATAATCCTATTTTTCTGTGCTATCTA
>OMIR01000031.1 GCA_900299125.1 Nitrosopumilales archaeon
CAATACTTTTGCCAACAATTGATTTTACAAAAAATTTCACCGATGTCTGCCATCATGGTAAAGAGGAAGAGTCTTTTTTTCCTGCATTGGGACAGACTGGAATGCCAACCAACATGGGACCCATTGCTGTTATGCTAATGGAACATGAAATGACACGAAAAATTGCTTTGCACATGGAGGATTCTGCCAAAGAATACCTATCCACAGGTTCTACAGATGCATTAATTTCAGATATCTCACAATATGTAGAACATATGGGTCAGCATCTTTGGAAGGAAAATAACAGATTATTCATGATGGCGGATATGCGTTTATCTGAAATTTCTGATAAGGTAAATTCGGAGCTTGATGTTGTGGAAAAAAAGAAATTAGAACAATTAGGTAAATCAAGACAAGATTATGAGGGATTGGTTCAAAACATCCAATCTGAAATTTCTAAAATTAATTAAAAAATATTTTCAACTAAGAATGAGTAGATTTAGGATTTTTCTAGAATAGAAATTATTTGGTCGATGAATTTCTCTAAATTCTGAAAAGTTTTTTTGAAAAACCTATTTGGATTTCTAGTTCTTTGAGAAAAAACCTGATTTCTCTTACCATTGTGAATCGTAAATGAAAATTCTAAAAACGATTTTAATGGTTTAATTATTTTCCCATGCATTGCCTGATTTCGTAAAGTCTGCAATATCCATAATTCACTTTTTGCAATGTTTTTATTGTGATTAATTTCTGGTGTGGAAAAATATTTTGTAATTGTATCTTTGATGGCTCCCTGTGAGCCAGAATTTAGGAGATTTTTTCGTAATCCATGAATATAGTAAACGTTTTGGGTGTCAAAAATTTTGAATCTTTCATTTATCTTACGTTTGATAATCTCGATTGCACTTGCAGAAAAAAACAAAAACGCCTCAGAGTTTTCTTCTAATCTTTCTAATTCTTTTTTTCTTTTAGGAACAATTTTTGGAATTTTTGATAGAAATTTTTCTGCCCTCTCTAGTTTGAAATCCAATTCATCCATATTTTGATAATGACTAGGCACTAAGATAAATCCTATTTAAAAACAAATAATATTTTTTAGTTGAATTTGAAATTAATGACATCCTAAAACATTTAGTTATTTTATTTTCTAATAATAAAATCAAAATTTCAAGGTTTACGCAGGGATCGATTAAATGCTACGCCAAACCGGTGTGCCTCATCTCTTGCATGCTGTAAGATTTTCAATGCTTTGGTATTTCTGGGTAAAATTATTGATTCTCTTTGATTGGGGATGAAAACTTCCTCGTTTTGCTTTGCTAGTGATATGCATGGCATACTCATAGCTAAACTCTCTAGTGCTGATAATGCCGCATTGAGCTGACCAGGACCGCCGTCGATTAGTATTAGATCTGGCATCTGTGAATTTTCATTATCTAATCTAAAGTACCGCCGCTTTACTATCTCATTTATCATCGCATAGTCATCCTGACCTTCAACTGTTTTTATTTTGAATTTTCTATATCCTGATTTATCTGGAACGCCATTGATAAATCTGGACATGGAACCAACTGCAAAAGATTTTCCATGGTTTGAGATATCAAAGCACTCAATGACCTTGGGTATTGTAGGCAGTGATAACTTTTCTTTCATTTCGACTAGTCCTGGATCTGTTCCATAAGATTGAATCAGTGAAATATTTCGTAAAATTAAGTCGAGCAGCTCTTTTCGTTTTCCTGATTTGGGTGATAAGATCCTAACAGAATATCCGGCAGTTTCTGAAATCAATCTCTCTAGAGTCTCATAATTATCTGGAATTTGATTTGTTATTATGAATCGAGGGATCTTGTTTGTAGTATAATATTGATACAAAAAGTTTGCAAATGTGTTATCAGCTACTAGATCATAGGAATATTTTGTACTATCACGTATGACTCCATTTACTTTTTTGAATGTCATGATATGAGATGTCTGCTCAGTTGAAACAATACCGAAATACTCTTCATCAGAGTCTGTGGTACTCTCCATTTTCTGCTTTGTTTTAAGACTGTTTAATCGATACAGCGTGTCTCTAATTTCCTGAGCTCTCTCAAATTGTAGATTTTTTGATGCCATTCTCATCTCTTCTTCAAGACTTTTTGTAAAAGTACCCAAGTCTCGTCCTTTGAGAATTGCTTCTAAATCTGCAACATGTTTTTTGTAGTTAATCTGTGCCTGAGAGAATTCACAAGGAGCCTCACAGTTGCCCAAGTGGTATTCCAAACATGCCTTTTTTGGCAGAGTCTTGCAAATTCTAATTTTGAATGTCTTTCTAAGTGAACCAATACTTAGAAGTTTAGAACTGCCTGATGTAAATGGCCCAAAAACCTTGCCCTCTCCCAAGAATCTACCACTACGAGTTCTTCTTGCAACAAGTAGTCTGGGATATGGTTCGTTTGTAATTCTCAAGTAAGTGTATCTTTGTTGATCCTTTAACTCGATGTTAAAAGCGGGTCTGTACTGTTTTATCATATTTGATTCTAGGAGGAATGCTTCAGATTCATTATCTGTTAGGACAAACTCGATATCTGCAATTTTTTCTACTAGTTTCTTGGTTTTGTAATTTTGATTTTTTAGAAAATAAGAGCGGACTCTATTTTTTAGATTTTTTGCCTTTCCAATATAGATAATTTTTGAATTTGAATCCTTCATGAGGTAAATTCCAGGATGTGAAGGTAATGCGAGCTTTTTGATATCTAGTGTCAATTTAGGATCTTTTTGAGATATTGTCCTGTATGACTCTTGGCGTTTGCAGCAATCTGAGCAGGAGTGCCTTCGGCAATTAATTTTCCACCCTTGTCACCGCCTTCCGGACCTAAATCAATTATCCAGTCAGAATTTTTGATTACATCCATATTGTGTTCAATTACAACTATGGTGTTTCCAAGATTTACTAACCTGTTGAGCACTTCGAGTAGTTTTTGAACATCCGCAAAATGAAGTCCAGTAGTGGGCTCGTCTAAAATGTATAGTGTCTTCCCAGTATCACGTTTTGCTAATTCAGAAGCCAATTTTACACGTTGAGCCTCGCCACCTGATAGAGTAGTTGATGACTGACCCAGTTTGATATAGCCTAGGCCAACATCGTAAACTGTTTGTAAAATTCTTTTAATTTTTGGTATGTTCTCAAAAAATATCAGCGCTTCTTCTACTGACATGTCCAGTACGTCAGAAATGTTCTTGCCTTTGTATAATACTGAAAGTGTTTCAGAATTGTATCTTTTTCCCTTGCATTCATCACATCTTACATATACATCAGAGAGAAACTGCATTTCGATTTTTTTAACTCCATCACCTTCGCAGGCAAAACATCTACCATCTGCGACATTAAATGAAAATTGACCTGGTGTGTATCCTCTCTCTTTGGATGATTCTGTGTTTGAAAATAATTCCCTTATTGGAGTAAATGCACCAATGTATGTTGCTGGATTTGAGCGGGGCGTTCGTCCAATCGGTGACTGGTCAATGGCAATTACCTTGTCAATTTGGGACACGCCATCAACTGAATCATGTTTTCCCGGTCTATCGTTAGATTTGTAAAAATGCTTTGAAAGAGATTTTAAAAGAATTTCATTTACGAGTGTTGATTTTCCCGAGCCTGAAACACCAGTGACTGTAACTAGCAATCCCAGTGGTATGTTTACTGTGATATTTTTGAGATTGTTTTCAGCGGCGTTTTTAATTGTAATTATTCCTGACTGGTTTCTTTTTTTGTCAGTTAGTTTGATGAGATCCTTATCCTTTAGATAATCACCTGTTACTGATTTGTGATTGTTTAGAATTTGTGCTACTGTTCCCTCAAAGACTATTTGTCCTCCATGAATTCCTGCACCGGGACCCAAATCCACTATCCAATCTGCGTTTCTGATAACCTCCTCGTCATGTTCTACAACTATGACAGTATTGTCTAGATCACGAAGCTTAACTAGTGTCTTGATGAGTCTAGCATTGTCACGCTGATGTAATCCTATTGTCGGCTCGTCTAGCACATACAAAACTCCTGTTAGATTAGATCCAATTTGTGTTGCCAGTCTAATTCTCTGGGATTCTCCACCTGAGAGTGTTGAGCTTTGTCTGTTTAATGTGAGATAATTAAGTCCAACATTTTTTAAAAATTCTAAACGCTCTATGATCTCTTTGAGCACATCTTTGGCAATGTATTTTTCAGTATCTGTTAGTTTAATGTCTTTGAAGAATTCATAGCAATCGTCAATAGATAGGTCACATACTTCAAAAATTCCATTATTGTTGATTTTGACTGCTAATGCTTCTGGTTTTAGCTTTTTACCCATGCATACATTACAAGGTATGTCGCGCATGAATTGTTTTAGCCAATCTCGTTTTGATTCGGAATCAGTTCCCATGAATGTGCGCTGCAAGTTATTGAGAACTCCCTCAAAAGAATTAGTATAAGCCCAGTGTGAATCAGTTGATTGAGATTCATAGTGAAAATTTATCATTTGATTTGTACCACGTAAAATCACACGCAAGTGTTCAGGCTTTAGTTTGTTAATTGGAGTCATTAAATCAAAACCAAATTTTTTTCCAACTGCGCGAAGCTCTTGCCTGCGAAATCCAGAAAATCTCCCGCTCCATGGAACTATGGCTCCATCCAAAATTGACTTTGTCTTGTCAGGAACAACTAGATCTTCATCAAATTCCATTTTTACTCCCAGTCCATGACAAGCCTTGCAAGAGCCAAACGGGGAATTGAAAGAAAAAGTCCTAGGCTCTATCTCGCCAACTGTAAGCCCACAATATGGACATGCGTTATTTTGAGAAAAGATCTTTTCATCCTTATCTGATGCAACTAAAACAGAGCCCTTTGCAGCCTTGAGTCCTGTTTGAATGGCTTCAAAAAGTCTGCTTTTTTCTGCCTTTGATGCCTTGAGTCTATCTACTACAATTTCGATATTGTGCCATTTTTGTCTGTCCAGCTTTGGAAACTGGTCTTCAAGTAAAATTATTTGCCCGTCAACTCTTGCGCGCGAATATCCGTCTTTTTTCATCTGCTCAAAGAGTTTTTCATAAGTTCCTTTTTTTCTCTGAATGAGTGGTGCTAAAATCAAAATTTGTTTGTCATCAAAATCCTTGAATATTGATTCACAAATTGTCTCAATTGACTGATTAGAAATTTTTCTTCCACATTTTACACAATGAGGAATTCCGATTCTTGCATAAAGCAATCTCAAATAATCATAGATCTCAGTAGTAGTTCCAACCGTAGAGCGAGGATTTTTTGATGTAGTTTTTTGTTGTATTGATATTGCAGGTGATAGACCCTCAATAGAATCAACATCTGGCTTGTCCATCATTTCAAGGAACTGTCTGGCGTAAGCGGATAGTGATTCCACATATCTTCTCTGCCCTTCTGCATAGATGGTATCAAATGCCAATGTGGATTTACCAGAACCTGACAATCCCGAGATTACAACTAGTTTGTTTTTAGGAATGTCTAGATTTAGATTTTTTAGATTATGGTGACGCGCACCCCTAATCTTTAGTTTATCGTGCATTTTTCTTTTCCATCTCTACTTGTATTCGCCTTAATCTATCCCTACACGCAATTGCATTTTCAAAGTCCAACTCTTCAGCATATTTTTTCATCTGTGTCTCTATTTCTATTATCTCACGTGACAAGTCATATTGAGTTTTGTTTTTTAGATCGTCTAGTGATGCGACTTTTTCAGGAATTGATTTGATTATTGTTCTAGGGGTGATATTGTGGATTTGATTATATTCAATTTGCTTTGAGCGTCTTCGTGCAGTTTCCTCTATTGCATATTTCATTGATTTTGTAACATTGTCTGCATACATTATGACTGAACCGTCTACGTTTCTAGCCGCACGCCCAAAGGTCTGAATTAGGCTGGTAAAATTACGCAAAAATCCCTCCTTATCCGCATCTAAAATTGCAACTAGTGATACCTCTGGGATGTCCAATCCCTCTCGAAGAAGATTAATTCCTACTAGAACATCAAAATCCCCTAGCCTTAGCTGGCGTATTAGCTCCGTTCTCTGCAATCCTTCTATTTCCGAGTGTAGGTATCTCACACGAACCTCTTTTTTTGCCAAATACTCTGCTAGATCTTCTGCCATTCTTTTTGTTAGAGTTGTAACTAACACTCGCTGATTTTTCTCTGTTCGTTTTTTAATCTCAGAGATCAAATCATCCATCTGGTTTTTTGTAGGTCTGGTTTCAACGAGTGGATCAACTAAACCAGTTGGTCTGACTAGTTGCTCGACGATCTGAAATGACTTTTCTTTTTCATAGATTGCCGGGGTTGCAGAAACAAATATTGTATTTTTGATATATTTTTCAAACTCTTCAAATTTTAGTGGTCTATTATCAAACGCACTTGGTAATCTAAACCCGTAATCAATTAATGATTTTTTCCTAGTGTAGTCCCCACCATACATTCCGTGTATTTGTGGTATTGTTACATGGGATTCGTCAATTACTAAAAGATAATCATCACCAAAAAAATCTAGCAAACAAAATGCCTGCTCGCCAGGTGATCTGCCATCAAAGTGGCGAGAATAATTTTCTATGCCTGAACAATATCCGAGCTCTTCGATCATTTCTAAATCAAATCTAGTTCTCATTTCCAATCTCTGTCTTTCTAGTTCATTTAGTTGAGGTAATCGAATCTTTAACTCATCACGGATTGATTTGACTGCACGTGATCGTACATCATCTGCAATCAAGTAATGCTTTGCTGGAAATATCCTAATTGAATTAATTTTTCGTTTTTCCTTTAGTGATACATTATCCAAGAGTGTGATTTTTTCAATTTCGTCACCGAACATGGAGATTCGAACAATATCTTGAGAGTATGCTGGAATCACATCAAGTGTGTCACCTTTGACTCTGAAATTACCAGGCTCTATTGTAGTATCATTGCGCTCGTATCTTGAATTAATTAGGCGCTTGATTATCTCACTACGGTTAATCTCTGCTCCAACATTGAGCGTCGTTGCCATGTCCTCCCAATCTTTTGGGTTGCCCAAAGAGTAGATGCAAGATACAGTGGCCACAATTATGGTGGGCTCACCGGATAAAATCATGGCAGTTGCCTCCAGTCTCATCTTTTCGATTTTTTCATTAATCTGGGTGTCTTTTTCAATATACGTATCTGTTTGCGCGATATAGCTCTCTGGCTGATAATAATCATAATATGAAACAAAATATCCTACGTTGTTTTTTGGAAAAAACTGTTTTAATTCAGAATATAGCTGTGCTGCAAGTGTTTTGTTGTGTGAAATAACTAGAGTATTTTTTCCAGTGCGAGCGATGACATTTGCTACCGTGAATGTCTTACCAGACCCAGTGACACCAAGCAGTGTTTGGACCTTTTTATTGTGAACCCCCTGAACTAGTCTCTCGATTGCATCTGGCTGATCACCTGTTGGTTCAAACTCTGATGCAATTTTGTACATTTGGCTTTGCAATAGGCAATGAAGTTTTAATTTCAAATTTAAAGGATGGGTGATTGTGTTATAGTAATTGATGATTCACTGATAATTCATTAGTGTCTCTTTTAAACTCGATAAAAAAAGTCAGCTCATGCTCGACTCGTTTAATCTAAAGCTGATCGCAATCTGTAGTTTTGTATTCATTGCATTCTCTGCATTTTTTATTTTCAATTTTGTAGAAAAATCTCATTCTGAATCTAGTGTGATCTCTACTATGCATAATTCTGAGAATTCTAATCAAATTATGAGCTCAGAACCAAATGCTGGATTGGCACAAAAATTCAACTATTCGCCCAAGATTGAAAAAAAATCTAGCGAACCAGTGATGGCTAGCTTGGAGCCAAAATCCCGCATTTCTGAATTAGAGGGCAAACAATTTGAATTGCGTCTCAGTGGTGAAGCGCTAATTTCTGGCATGAGTAAAAAGGCAAATCTTTCCGTAAAAATAGAGCCTGAAAAAGGCACCAATCTAAAACAATTCATAATTTTGGACTCGAGATTTCTATTAGACGGTATGGGGGTTAACACGGTATTATCCAAAGTAGCGTTATCTGATAATGTGCTAGCGTTGGATTTTCTCAGAGATGATGGCCAGTCCTTTACCGTTATGGGAGAACTAGATTCCAATATTGTCTCTGATACAAATGATAAACAAACTGTGACAATAAAGAATCAAAAATTCTATTTTGGGAAAAAAGACATTCCTTATACGCTGGATTTGATTGGCACACTAATTGGATAACCTACCACAAGGGTTCGTTTATCATTTTTAGCTCATTATCTACAATCTCAAAACCCATTGTCTCTATTGCCTGTTTTGCTAGTGGACTGTTTCGCTGTAGTATTTTTTTAGCCAGTATGGTTCTGGTTGTTTTATCCATGTGCTGTCCAATCTTGTATTTTCCTCGCATTTGAGATGGTATTATCTTGATGACTGCAACATGATCTAATACAGACATTTGAGATTCGATTTTTTCATATCCTCCCTCCGGCTGATATTTTCTCATCATCTCATTTAGTGCAGTTGCCTTTTCCTCATAATCTTCTACTAGG
>OMIR01000032.1 GCA_900299125.1 Nitrosopumilales archaeon
AACCAAAACCAGAACCAAAACCAGAACCAAAACCAGAACCAAAACCAGAACCAAAACCAGAACCAAAACCAGAACCAAAACCAGAACAGAAAAGCGATGATCCTTTCGAGGGTATCTCTGACGAAGACATTTCTAAATATGTTGAACTATTCGAACTCTCTTCTCCAGAATCTGACGAAGAAGCATCTGAAATGGCAAAAAAGATTAAGAAATGGATTTCTCGTGGACGCCCGAAAACAGAACAAGAAAATAAAATCGAAATAAATGATGATAAAGAAGAAACACAAGACATGTTAAAAGAAAACGAAGAAAAACCAAAAAAGAAAGGACGTTTTGGGTGGTTTAAGAAATGATTAAAGCTAAAGATGTCTTGACTTTGGACGAGTTAGATAAAAAAGAAATTTCACAAATAATTGAACTAGCAATCAATCTGAAAAAGGAACTAAAAAAAGACACTATGAAACCTCTTCTTAAAAATAAAACTTTAGCCATGATATTTCAAAAGCCATCCACTCGTACACGTATTAGTTTTGAAACTGGAATGTTCCAACTGGGAGGACATGCGATTAATCTATCTGCACAAGATCTCCAGATTTCAAGAGGTGAAACAATTCAAGATACTGCAAAAACTCTGTCTCGATATGTTGACGTAGTAATGGCACGAGTTTATGATCATGCTACTCTAGAATCATTGGCGCAGAATGCATCTATCCCGATAATTAATGGATTGTCAAACTCTTATCATCCCTGCCAGATTTTAGCAGATCTTATGACTGTGAAGGAGAAAAAAGGAAAACTTGATGGCCTTCATCTTGCATGGATTGGTGATGGCAACAACGTCTGTAATTCAATGATGATTGGATGCTCTAAGGTTGGTATTTCGATGTCAATTGCAACACCTAAAGAATTTGCTCCTGACTCAGCACTAGTTCGACAATGTAAGAAAAATATTTCGATAGACCTTGTTCAAGAACCAAAAATTGCCGCTAAAGGTGCAGATATCATAGTAACTGATACTTTTGTTTCAATTCATGATGACCCAAAGCGAATAAAAAAATTCCTTCCGAAGTTCCAAGTTAACTCAAAGTTAATGTCTTCTGCAAAAGACTCTTGCATATTCATGCATTGTCTTCCAGCAAAAAGGAATCAAGAAGTAACATCTGATGTAATTGATGGACCACAATCAGTAATATGGGATGAAGCTGAGAATCGTTTGCATTCTCAAAAAGCACTTCTTGCATCATTACGCATCTAATCGTTTATAAGAGCAACTTCAAGAGTTCACCAATATCGCAATGGCTTATTCAGTAATACTACGACGATTACGTGAGGAAAAAACCAACTATAAAAAGCGTAAGCTAATGCTTATGAGCCGTGCAGACTTTATCACTGTTCAAATTTCAAATGAAAATACTTTGGTTCAAATCCATAAACCGCAATTTACTGGTGATAAGGTGATCGCATCAGCACATTCACGATTTCTAATTTCTAAGGGTTGGAAAGGTTCTCGAAAAAACGTACCGGCTGCATATCTTACAGGATACTTGGCAGGCAAAAAGGCACTAGCCTCAGGTACATCAAGTGCTATTTTGTATAGTGGGACTAGAAAATACACACAGAGGATGGCTGCAGCTCTTAAAGGAGTAATAGATGCAGGCTTGAAAATTCCCGCAAGTGAAGAAACGTTACCAGCTGAAGAACGCATCAATGGACAGCATCTTAAAGTAAAAAATGACATTGCAAAAATCAAATCATCTATTGATAGTGGAGCAAAATAAAATGAGTCAAGTAGAAAACCAAAGACAAGAAAGACAACCGCGCGGGGATAGACCACCTAGACAAAGTCGTGGTCCTAGAAAAGAGGAAGAGGCACCATGGGTACCAAGAACTGAGCTTGGAAAAAAAGTCGCTGCAGGACTAATTACTGACATGAATGAAATTTATTCTCAAGGATTAAGAATTCAAGAAGCCGGTATTATCAAAAAACTACTACCTGATCTAAAAAGCGAGGTCATTGATGTCGGAATGGTTCAAAAAATGACACCAAACGGACAACAAACTAAATTCAAGGCACTCGTCGCAGCTGGAAATGAAAATGGCTGGCTTGGAATTGGACAAGGTAAATCAAAACAAATGAGAGTTGCAATTGAAAAAGCAACAACTAATGCTTATCTTAATGTGAGCCCAATCAAACTAGGCTGTGGAAGTTGGGAATGCAGATGCGACCAATCTCACTCTGTACCATTCAAGGTTAGAGGTAAGGGTGGAAGCGTTGTTGTTGAGATAGTTCCAGCACCGAGAGGTCTCGGTCTTGTAGCCGGTGGTAAAATTCGTAATCTGCTCAAGTTAGCTGGTCTCAAGGACGCATGGACTACTGCAAAGGGCTCTACTGCAACAATGAATTCTACGTCAAAGGCAATCCTAGAGTGCCTCAGACAGACATTTAGTCAAGGTTGAATGAAATGGTAAAAGCATATCTTGTTGTTAGAATGAGTGGACAAATCAACGTCCCACATTGGGCAAAAAACACTTTGACTCTATTAAAATTAGATAAAAAATTCCGAGCCACAATAATTCCCGCAAAAGATAACACATTAGGAATGTTAAACAGAGTAAAGCACTATGTATCATGGCAAGAAGTAAGTGCCGATATAGCTAAAGAACTATTTAGCAAAAAAGGAAGAAAGGCAGGCTACAAAAAGATCACCAGTGAGGACATAACACCACTCGGCTTCAAATCCATTGACGATCTTGCATCATCTGTTTCTGAGGGTAAAACTTCTATGAACAAAATCAAACCAATAAAACCTTGGTTTGCACTCGCTCCACCAAAGAAGGGCTTCAAGCGAAGTACCAGAAAAACATACGGTGAAGGTGGAGTATTAGGACTAAACAAAGAGCTAGTTGAGCTCGTAAGGAGTATGATCTGAGTTGGCAACACGATTACGTAAAACAAGAAAATTCCGTGGTTCTAGAACTCACGGCTGGGGACAAATCGGCCAACACCGAGCAAGTGGACACAAGGGAGGACTCGGGCAATCAGGTATGCACAAACACTTGTTCAGCTCTTTACTAAAAGACAATCCAGATCACTTTGGACACGATTCTACTCATCCACCTCACCCGATCATCACCAAAAAGTGGACCAGTGTAAGAGACCTTGACGACATTTTCGCAAAACATGGCAAACAAGAAGGAGGCAAAAAACTACTTGATCTTGCAAGCCTTGGATACGATAAACTTCTTGGCGGTGGGCAAATCAAAAATGCCTACTCTGTCAAGATTGAAAGGTGCACTGAATCTGCTGCAGAAAAAATCAAAAATGCCGGGGGCGAGGTGTTAACAGTTGAGTGAAAGTACTACAACTGGAATAATAAAACGTGTAGTAGAGAAAGCTGAACCATATTTAGTACAAGTCCCTAAGCCAAAAAAGAAATTATCACTTTCTACTAGATTAATTTGGTCTGGTATTGCTTTATTGGTTTACCAAGTTATGGGTCAAACTCCTTTATTCGGAGCTACTGCACCACAATTTGATTTCTTACAATTTGCTAGGGTAATTTTTGCATCACAACAGGGTACACTAATTGAGCTAGGAATTGGACCAATAGTTACAGCAGGATTATTGATGCAGTTACTAAAGGGCTCTGAAATTCTAAAATTTGATTTCACCAAACCTGATGAGAGAGGAGTTTTTCAGACTGCAACAAAGCTTGTGACCTATATTGTAATAATTGTTGAATCAATTGTTTATGCTACAGCGGTCTATGGCCCCGGATTAGCAAATCCTAGTGTTTTGTATGTGATAATTGGACAACTGATTTCTGCGTCGATTATAATCATGTTTCTAGATGAATTAGTACAAAAAGGATGGGGTCTTGGAAGTGGAATTAGTCTTTTCATCGCAGCAGGCGTTACTCAACAAATTCTGTGGAATTTCTTCAGTCCTTTGCCAGCTGGAGATGGTGGAATGATCGGCGTATTCCCATTCATAGGACAATCATTCCTGCAAGGAGATATTTCTAATATTCTATTCAGACAAAATAATCTCCCTAGTTTGTTTGGTTTCTTCATAACTGCCGGCGTATTGCTAATTCTGGTATACACTCAAGGCATTAAGGTAGAAATTCCCATTGTATCAACAAAATATAGAGGATTTTCAGCAACTTACCCAATCAAACTAATGTATGTGTCGAACATCCCTGTAATTTTGGCTTCAGCGCTTACTGCAAACGCTGTATTTATTGGACAAATGTTGTGGGCAAACTTCAATCCGAGAAACTCTAATGAGCTTTTCAATATTCTCGCACAGTTCAATCCTGCTAGCCCATCAACGCCGATTGGTGGAATTATTTACTATGTGACTCCACCTCGTGGAATCGGATTGGCTTTGATTGATCCAGTGAGAGCTGTCGTTTATGTTCTTTTTATGATTGGGATTGTGATAATCTTTGGTCGCTTATGGGTAGAACTAGGAGGATTATCTCCAAAGGCTGCCGCCAAAAACTTACTTGATGCAGATGTACAAATTCCTGGATTTAGAAAGTCTAATCAACCTGTTGAGGCACTACTTGCAAAATACATTCCGTCTGTTACCATAATTGGTTCTGCAATACTTGGAGCATTGGCGGGAACCGCAGACGTTCTTGGTGTTATCGGTGGAGGTACAGGTATTTTGTTAATGGTTGATATCCTGATTAACTATTATCAACAACTTGTTCGAGAACAAGTCGAAGTTGTAATGCCTCGTCTGGGTGCTTTACTTGGTAGAAAGTAAAAAAGTAGTAATCGTAGGTATACCCGGTGCGGGAAAAACAACTCTGGTATCAAAAATAGTTGAAATATTAAAAAACAAAAACAAAAGTGTGAGTGTTCACAGTTTTGGCACTGTGATGTTCGAGGAAGCAAAAAAACTTGGCATTGAAAATCGCGATGAACTACGAAAAATAGCAGTCGACGAACAAAAGCAACTTCAGGCATTAGCAGCCAAAAAAATTGCTGGGTTCTCTGATGAACTAGTAATTATTGATACGCATGCATTCATATCAACAAAAGAGGGCTTTTACCCCGGATTGCCTTACCCTGTTTTGGAACTACTTAAACCTGCAAACTTTATTGCAGTATCTGCTAGACCTGAGGAGATCTATAACAGAAGAATGAAAGACAGCACAAGAAGTCGAGATATAATATCGATTGACAAAATCAAAAAGGAACTCGCCGTACAGGACGCGATGCTTTCTAGTTGTGTTGTTCTTACTGGCTCTCCTATGAAATCCGTTTTGAATACTGAAGGAAAGGTTGAAGAGGCGGCTCTTGAGGTAATAAACGCAATAGGTCTTTAAAATGGAATACGTAGTTTTACAATTTTTGCAATCGGTATTTCTTCAAGGTGATTTCTTTGGAATGAACAAAGGACCACTTGGGAGTGCCGATCCATTAGTTAAAGGAATCATTCCATCTATGTTTGGAATATTGGGGTTCTCGATTTTATTGAATTTATTCAACGCTGTGGTCAGAAAGAAACTAGTTGATCAAGAAAAACTACAAAGAATAATGAAGGAAACTCGAGCATGGCAAAAAGAGCGAATGTCAGCCTTTAGATCTAAGGATTCTGAGAAACAGGCAGAACTTAACAAGAAATCTGCATACATGAATCGCTTGAATCAAGAAATGATGCAAATGAACATGCGCCCAATGATGATTACCTTTGTCCCACTCATACTGATTTTCTATTTTGTATTGCCACCACTCTTTGCTTATACTGTTGCGCTATCTCCAGTATCATTGAATATAATTCCGGGTGATTTCTTTTCAATAACCTGTCCAGCTGACAAGATTGATGGTAAAATTTGTCATAATGAACATGAGGTGTATTTTTGGGGTTGGTATTTTCTTGGTTCAATTGCGTTTAGTGGAATAATTATGAAGCTTACCAAGACGTCTATGGATCTAAGCTAGCATTGCAAAAATCAATTATCATCTCAGGACCTCCTGCAATTGGGAAAACAACTGTTGCAAAAGGGCTAGCAAAAGAATTTTCCATGAAAAATCTTAGTGGTGGTGATGTTCTCAAAGATATGGCTCAAGATGAGGGTTTTCATACCAAAGGTGATGATTGGTGGGATACTGAAGAAGGCATGAAGTTCCTCTCTCAAAGAAAAAACAATTATGAGTTTGACAAAAAGGTAGATACGAAACTAAAAGAAATATTCCTTAAAGGCGGAGTAGTGATTACAAGTTATACGCTACCATGGCTAGTTTCTGGTGGTATCAAAATTTGGCTTGATGGGAGTAGGCAAAATAGTGCAAAGAGAATGCAGACTAGAGATAATGTGGAATTATCAAATGCATTAGACATTGTCAAAACTAGATTTGAAGAAAACAAAATGTTATACAAAAAATTGTATGGATTTGATTTTGGTGAAGATCTATCAGTTTTTGACATAATAATTAACACTGATGGCTTGGATGCGGAAACAGTACTAAATATGGCAAAACAAAAGGTAAGGGAGATTTCTTGATTTTACCTCAATTACAAAACCTTGTTCAAATAGATCAAGATATCTCAAATGATGCATACGGTGTACGATATGATCAAAGAACTGTTAAAGAACTTCTCAATTACGGATTAATTCTTTTGGATAAGCCTCCAGGACCTACGAGTCATGAGACGGTTGCATGGGCTAAAAGAATTTTAAAATTGCCAAAAATTGGGCATAGTGGAACATTAGACCCTCAAGTATCAGGAGTCTTGCCATTAGGATTAGGTGAGGCTACCAAGGCTTTGGGTGTATTATTGATGGGTCCAAAAGAGTACTATGGACTCGGAAGACTACATTCTGAACCAAATAAAGAAAAGCTAAATTCCATACTCAAATCATTTATCGGTGAAATTTATCAGAAACCACCTCAACGTTCAGCAGTATTACGACAAACAAGAACTAGAAAAATTTACGAGCTTGAAGTAGTTGAACAAAAAGAGAGATTACTCTTGTTAAGAGTTTTATGTGAGGCAGGAACCTATATCAGAAAGCTATACTATGACATAGGAGAAATTTTGGGCCCTGGAGCCACCATGGTGGAATTAAGACGTTCACGTGTCCATCAATTTCATGAGGATCAGTTAGTGACTCTTCACGAAGTAGCAGAGGCATTTGCAACTTGGGAAGAAAAAAACGATGACTCAAAATTAAAAAAAATAATCTTGCCGATAGAATTCGCACTGACCGAAATCAAATCAGTAATTATTAGAGATTCTGCTGTTGATGCACTATGTCATGGAGCACAATTGGCAATTCCAGGAATCTTGCAACTTTCATCAAATATTAAAAAAGGCGATCTTGTTGGAATCTACACTCAAAAAGGAGAAGTTGTTGCGTTAGCAGAGTCAATGATGAGTACTGAAGAAATAAAAGATGCTGTTAAAGGATATGCATTTCAGACTCGCCGAATAATTATGGCGCCAAATACCTACCCAAAAAGCTGGCGAACAAAACCTAAAACAGAACAATGATTCCAAAAAGTCTAGCATTCTGTGTTGTAACCGGTATCGCGGCATCTGCAATTCTTGGAATCTATCTTCTACAACCTAACTCAAAAAATATTGTGTATGTTCATGGGACTTCAATCACTGGATATGTTGAAAAAAATACTTACAAAATCGGTCAGACCATACCGATTTATTTAGTAAATTCAGGAACTACAAAGATTGAATTTGCGTCAAATTCCCCGGGAATTTTAATTAGAGCATTAGATGGTACGACATTCTTTACACAAACACTATCTGGATTAAATTTAGAACCTGAACAAAAACATGTTTTTGAGTGGGAACAACAAAAAAACGATGATTCCAAAATACTTGAGGGACGTTATGTAGTTGAAATTATTGCCTATGATGAATCAGGTAAAAAAGTAGATGATAGCTTCACATTAGATCTACTCAAGTAGGAAAACTTAAAACGCGATTAAAAAGAACACTTTTTGACTTGGCAAAAATTAAGGTGGGTCTTGTTGGTATAGGTAACTGTTTTTCAGGTTTAATTCAAGGAATAGAATACTATAGACAAAACCCAAAACAAAAAGTCATTGGAATCATGCATGAAAAAGTAGACAAATACTCTATTCATGATTTAGATTTTGTAGCAGGTTTTGATGTTGGTAATAATAAAATTGGTAAAACTATCAATGAGGCCATATATGAATATCCAAACATGGTTAATTGGGTACCAAAAAACAAAATGCCCAAAACAAAAGCTGAGGTCTATGAAAGTCCAGCATTAGATGGTGTTGGAATTTGGGTAGAGAACAGAGTTAAACCGGTAAAATCTAGAAAATCTACTGAACAACTAAAAAAAGAAATAAAAAAAATAATTGAAAAAACCGGGGCTGAAATCATTGTATCGTATTTACCAGTAGGTTCCGAAAAAGCAACTCAATTTTGGGCACAAATGTGTCTTGACACGAACACTGCATTCGTAAACTGCATTCCTTCGTTTATTGCATCTGATAAAAAATGGGGTGCCAAGTTTGCAGCAAAAAAACTCCCTGTAGTAGGTGACGACATTAAGGGGCAAGTTGGCGCCACCATTGTCCACAGAACACTTGCTAAACTTTGTGATGATAGAGGAACAAAAATAGAAAAAACATATCAAATTAACGTTGGAGGAAATACAGATTTCCTTAACATGAAAGAGCAAGAGCGTTTGATAAGTAAGAGAATATCAAAAACTGAAAGTGTTCAATCTCAATTGTCGCAGCGATTGGCAGATGATCAAATTTATGTTGGGCCGTCCGATTTTATTCCATTTTTAGGTAATACAAAACTAATGTTTATGAGAATTGAAGGAAGACAGTGGGCTAATATCCCGTATAATATGGAAGTGAGATTGGAAGTGGATGATAAAGCAAATTCTGCTGGAATTGTTATTGATGCAGCAAGACTTGCAAAAATCGCACTAGAGAGAAAAATGGGCGGACCAATAATTCCAGCTTGTGCATATTTGATGAAACATCCGCCTAGACAAATGAGTGATCCTCAGGCAAAATCAGCCCTTGAGGATTTCATTAAAGGATAATCACCTATTATATAATGAATTAATTGTTAGAATTTTTGTCGTAAGACTTGTGCCGGGGTCGCCTAGCCTGGTAGGGCGCGCGCCTGGAAATTAGACAACCATAAAGCGCGTTCTCGCAAGGGATCGTGAGTTCAAATCTCACTCCCGGCGCTTTTTTCATAATTAATTAATGATTGTCATGTTTTTGTGAATCATGAGGTATGATATAGTAATAATCGGTGGAGGAATACTCGGAACAACTATCTCATATTGGTTATCTTCATTATCTAATCATAATGTATGTGTGATTGAAAAAGAAAATAGAGTTGCAGCACATGCAAGTAGTAGAAATACAGGCGTTGTGCATTCACCGTTCTATCTAGACCCAGAAAAAAAAGGAAAAATCGCTAAGGCAGCTTTTCAGTCACACAGTTTATGGAAAAATTTTGCAAAAATTCATAATATTCCTTGGTTGGATGTTGGAACTATTGAGATAGCTCTTGATGATTCTCAACATCAGACACTAGAAAAATATCTCAAATGGGGCATGACAAATGGTCTTACTGAATATGATCTAAAATTGCTTACCTCAGAAGAAATTACAAAAAAAGAACCAAACGTTAAGTGCTATTCTGGAATTTACTGCAAAAAGGATGCGTCTACTGACTATGGAATGCTTACTGAAAAACTTCAATTAGAATCTAAACAACACGGAGCAGAATTTCTTTTTAAAGAAAAAATCAGTAAAATAAAAGGCAACAAAATATTTCTCGCTAATGAAAAATCAATAGATTTTAAATTTTTGATAAATTGTGCAGGTGGGCACTCGCTACAAATTGCAAAACAATTTGGAGTAGCTAGGGAATATTCTAATCTTCATTTTAGGGGGGAATATTGGAAAATTAATCCTAATTATGAGAATTTAGTTAATACGAATGTTTACACTGTCACAAAATTTCCAAATTTCCCATTTTTAGATCCACATTGGATAAGACGTGCAAACGGAACAGTTGAGATTGGACCAAATGCGGTTCCAGTGCTAGAACCAGAAGCATATGCTGGTATTGGAAAAGTATCTAAAATCTTATCCAAATTTGGGGAGATCATGTCTGGAAGCTCAAAAAAACTATTATTAAATTCAGAATTTCTTTACTTGGTTTCAAAAGAATGGAGAAGTTCATTATCAAAAAAAACCATGGTAAATAGAGTAAAAGAATTCATTCCAAAAGTTAAACCAGAATATTTCACTCTGCGAGGAACTGCTGGAGTGCGTACACCAATTATAAACAAAAATGGTGCATTCTTACCTGAAACTTTGGAAATTCAAACTGAGAGTTCTTTACATATAATTAATTATAATTCTCCGGGAGCTACTGGAGCACCTGCGTATTCGGCACAACTAGTGAAAAAATTATCTGATTCTGGTATAGTGAAACTAAATAAAACACCTTACTCACAATTTTGGAATTTTGATGATATAATTTCGAATTAATTTTTTTATTCGAGGGTTACATTTACATAGACTTTGAAAGAATTCTGACTGTTGATGCCAGATAGATGTTCAATTAAAGAACAAGGAAGACAATGCGTAAATCCACCAGAATTTGTAATTTCCATCTTATCAGAAAAAGACGAGTACATGGTAGGCGTAACATGCTCAAGGCATAAAAATACAGTTCACCAAAAATTATCAGAATTACAAAAAATTAATTCAATTCCACTCGGATTGATCAAATTTGATAAACTAAAACCTATTGGGACAGATTGTGTTAAAGCGGATCCAGAAGATTTGATTCAGCTAAAATCGATACGTGAGATGTTATAGCTATATAGAATAAACCATTTTCTTTTTTTGCAATCCTAAAACTAGATTTTGTACTGTTATTGATGCCATTTTTTTTCTGGTCTCAGCAGAAGAACTTCCAATATGTGGTGCTAATACAGTATTTTCAATTTTAGTTAGTTCATGACTTTTTTTAATTGGTTCCTTTTCAAATACGTCCAATCCTGCACCTGAAATAATTTTTCTTTTCAGTGCTTTAACAAGATCAACCTCATTTACAATCTTACCGCGCGCAGTATTGATCAACACTGCAGTTTTTTTCATTTTTTTCATCGTTTTAAAATTTATCAAATGATGAGTTTCTGGGTTATATGGTGCATGTATTGTTAAAATGTCACTACTCCTTAACAGTGTATCAAAACTAACAAATTTAATTCCAAGAAATTTTTCCTGATTTTTCGATAGTCTTTTTCTAGAGTTATATTGTATGTTCATCTCAAAACCTCTCGCCCTTTTTGCAACAGCCTGACCAATTCTACCAATCCCAAAAATCCCTAATGTCTTTCCTTCTAAATCCACACCAACATAATCACTAGCTCCAAATATTTGATGCCAACTCCCTCTTCGAATGACCCTATCACCTTCGGTAATCCTTCGCATTACATCTAAAATCAATCCTAAAGTAAGATCTGCAGTTGCTCCAGTTAATACATCTGGAGTGTATCCTATTCTGATGTTTTTCTTTTTCGCTGCTGCTAAATCTATGTGATCATACCCAACACTGTATGTACTAATTACTTTGAGATTTCTAGCCTTCTCTATAACCTCTCTATCTATCAAATCATAAGGAAAACAGATTAACCCCTCAACATTTTTGATTTTTTCCATTAGCTCTTTTTTTGGGATTGGAATTTTCCCATCATGAATAGAAACTGTATAATATTTTTTTAGTTCCTTAATTGCAAATTTATGCAGTTTTCTTGTGAGTAGTATTCGCATCAAAGCAAAACTAGATCAAATCTTTATAAGATTTGTTGCAGAAGAAACTACACCTTGGTTGAAAAAAAAGGTGAAGAAGAATTTGCTTTGTGTATAGAATGTGGAAATGCAATTGAAAAATGCATTTGTGTTTGTCCATATTGTGGGGAACGAGATAAGTGTGAGTGTGCTCTATTTGAGGCAGCGACTGGCGGGTAGGAAAATTAATCTATATTCTTAAAAATACACGATATTTACAATGATTATGGATACTGATATCTCTTGGCTAATTGGTGGACCACAAGGGAGTGGAGTAGAATCAGCGGCGAATATTTTTTCTAGAGCTTGTGCATCAATAGGATATCAGATCTTTGGTAAAAGAGAATTCTATTCAAACATCAAAGGTGAACATAGTTATTTCATGGTCAGAGTATCTGATAAAATCATTCATTCCAATGTTGATGGTATTACAATGATGGTAGCTTTTGACGCAGAGACAATTTTTCGCCATTATTCAGAAGTAATTGAAGATGGAATCATCATCTATGATTCAGAAATCGTTCAAACGAAGGTGGATGAAGTACATACAATTGACTCACAATACAAAACTAGACTGGAAAAGAAACTAAAACCCATGCCTACTGTTCAGGATGCTTTAGATTATGCCCAAAAAAACGGTGTAAGATTATGTCCTATTTCCTTCAAAAATGTTCTGTCAACTCTAGCAGATGAAACTAACAATCCAAGATTAAAAGCAATGATAAGAATGTACAATGTACTAGGTGTTTCTTTTTCTTTAGGAATACTTAGAATTTCGCCTCAGACTTTATTAGATTCAATTGACACCATATTTTCAAAAAAGAAAACAATTGCTGATCTAAACAAAAATGCGGCCACATTCTCGTATAATTTTGCAAATGCAAAATTTCCAGATTTCAAATTTACACTAAAATCAACAAACAAAACACCTGATACAATACTCGTTCAGGGCTATCAAGGAACTGCTCTTGGAAAAATGGCTTGTGGATGTAGAGTTCAACCCTATTATCCAATCACTCCGGCTTCTGATGAAAGTGTATTTTTGGAATCAAATGAAATAATCAGTGTCAAAGAGAATCGTCCCGGTTCTACACTAGTTATTCAAACAGAGGATGAAATTTCTGCAATAGGTATGACAATAGGTAGTGCATTAACTGGAACAAGATCTGCGACATGTACTTCCGGACCAGGTTTTTCATTAATGTCAGAAGCATTAGGTTGGGCTGGAATCAATGAAGTTCCTATAGTAGTAACACTCTATCAACGAAGTGGACCATCAACTGGTTTACCTACGAGACATGGGCAGGATGATTTAATGTCTGCAATTTATGCAGGACATGGAGAATTTCCAAGAATTGTATATGCTTCTGGTG
Organism: Nitrosopumilales archaeon; assembly: GCA_900299125.1. Lineage (GTDB taxonomy): Archaea > Thermoproteota > Nitrososphaeria > Nitrososphaerales > Nitrosopumilaceae > Nitrosotenuis. Next base: position 13,227 of record OMIR01000032.1, read on the forward strand.
ATATTGAAGAAAGCTTTTACGATACTGCTCAATGTTTTAACTATTCTGAACAATATCAACTACCTGTAATTCACATGATGGATAAGTTTCTAGCTAGCTCGGTAGTTACCTGTAAAAAATTCGATATGGATAAGATAAAAATTCATCGGGGAAAATTACTCGATAAGCTTTCACCCGATACACTTTACAAGAGATTTGCATTTACTGATGATAACATATCTCCAAGATCTAGAATAGGTCTTGAAAATGGAATATTTTGGAATACGGGTGATGAAAGTGATGAATCTGGACATATTACTGAGGACCCAGAATTAAGAATCAAAATGATGGATAAACGTCAATCAAAGTTAGACTATGTTCTCAAAACTATGCCTGATCAAGAACAGGCTGTGTCTTTTGGGGTTGAGCAGATATGTGTGATTAGTTGGGGTTCACCAAAAGGACCAATTCTTGATGCAATTCAACTACTAAGTGAGGAAAAGATCAAAATTGGTTTTATTCAGATTAAATTACTCCATCCTTTCCCAAAGGACTATTTGGGATTCTTATTAAAAGATGTCAAAATCATAATAGACATAGAGGCAAATCATGGTGGTCAACTAGGGGAGTTATTAAAACAAAACATGCAAAGAAAACCTGATTACTATATTCTAAAATATACTGGAAGAACTATGACTAGTACGGAAATATACCAATCCATTAAAAATATAGTAGAAAATAAAGCCGAACATAGGCAGGTCTTGACTCATGGAGCTTAAGTTAGGTGATTACAAAACTGAGGTGCACAATGACTGGTGCCCAGGTTGCGGAGATTTTGGCATAGTAAATGCAATTCAAATGTCGTTAGCTGAAATGCAGATTCCAAGACACAAGGCAGCCATCTTCTCTGGAATTGGATGCTCTGGAAAAACCTCTCACTTCATCAATGTTAATGGAGTTCATACGTTGCATGGCAGAGTGCTTACATTTGCACAAGGTGCAAAGCTCGCAAATCCTGAAATTACTATAATTGCAGTCGGTGGAGATGGTGACGGACTTGGTATAGGTGCAGGACATTTTGTTGCTGCTGGAAGAAGAAATATCGATATGACTTATATCATTTTTAATAATGGTGTTTATGGACTTACAAAAGGACAAGCTTCTCCAACATTGAAGTTAGGAGAAAAAACAAAATCGCTTCCAACACCTAACACAAACTATAATGTTAATCCAATAGGCCTTGCTATAACTAGTGGATTCACTTTTGTAGCACGAAGCTATGCATATGATGTAAGACACCTCAAAGATACCATCACAGCTGCTGTAAGACATAAGGGTCTATCATTCATTGATGTATTACAACCATGTCCAACATACAATGACATTAACACAAGAGATTGGTATGCGGGATTTGATGAAATCACAAAAATGTCAAAACCTAGAATCTACAAGCTTGAGGATACTGGATATGATCCCGTTGTACACTATGACGAAGAAAATGAGTTAAACAATAAACTTACACAGGCACTGATTAGGTCTTTAGAATGGGATACAAAAATTCCAATTGGCGTATTCTACAAAAATGAGATTATTAGCCAATTTGATAAGAGAATTACAGATAAAATTCCAAACTATGTTGATAACCCACCGGCATTACAGACAATCTCGATGAATGGAAAACCATCTACCGACCTATCAGAGATTCTTGATTCGTTATCTGTTTAGATGTGTATCTCTATAACCTAGTGGAAAAATTACCTCAAATTGGCATTTTACTAACCGAAATTAAAATAACCTCAATTAATTATCTGAACTATAATTGAATCTGACAGAAGCAAATAAAATATTTAGAAAATCTATAATCAAGGGATATTTTGAACCACACTTGCTAAATCTTGATTTTAGTAAATCCAATATCAAGCATCCTAATATCCCAGATGATGGTTTAATGCAATCTAGTTTATTACACATTTTTTTTGATGTAGATACTGGTTCAGACTATCCAGATGGTGATGAATGGTTTATTGCAGAATATTTGTTTCCATACAATATCAAAATTCCAGATTCCGTTAAAGGTCCTGATTATTTTACAACCCTGTCACTAAATGACGGAAAAAATTTTTGGCATCACCGCGAACTAATTCGATTCAAATATGGAAAATCAAAAAAACTTGTAGAGTCGCTTGAATTCTTAGATTCAAAATATAAAGAATTTCATTCGATGTTAGAACCGCTTGAAAAAGATATCAAATAGTCATTCTCCAATTATTGTTTACCAAGAGAAATTTTTTATTGTTTGCAAATAATGTGTGCATTTTCCATTTTCGTGTATCGACATCAAATTTGTAAATAACCTTTGAAACATCATCTATGCTTTCGAAATTCAAATGATATGTTAATAATTCTATGACAAAATCAAGCTTTTCTAATGCGCTATCAAATGTGTCCTTTTGCTCTGAATCCAAAAGAAATTCTATTTTCGGTCTTCCAAAAAACTCAATTCCGATTTTCAGGGAATTCTTTCGACCTCTTCTTCTTTTCATCTCCTTGAAAATATACTTAATCTTATCCCATCTGTGATACTCAAACCACTTGAAAAATTCCTCATTAAATGATAGTGGTACACTGATCTCAATAACGCTAACAAAATTTGGATCTCTATCAAAGATCTCATTTTGAATAATTTTGAATCTTTCAGCTAATAATCCGTATATTACTTCGACTTCCCAAGGAGATACTCCGTAATGTCTTAATTCAATAGAAAGAAATTCCTCGCTCATATTCTTATTTGGTAAAAAATTCTAATTAAGTTTTCAATTTAGAAAATCGTATCTAGATATTTCCATAAATAAAATATGCCTACCGTACCAATAAAAAATATCATCGGCTTCCAAGCGAATACTGGAATATTGGGCGTAGCCAGTATTATTTTGTAATTGTCAATCACAGAATTTACATAATTACTGATTTTTTTATGCCATATCTTGTATTCGATTTGATGCTTTTTTAGTAGTGATTCAATTTCATAAATAACTGGAGTTCGTTGACAGAACAAATGTTGAAGATAATCACGAGAAACTTCAACTTCGGCCTCTATTCCTATCTCACCATTTGTTCTATCAAATAAGCGTAAATGCATTTCCCATGGCTTTTTTAATTTCAGAGATAAGCCATCCCAAATCTGTGATTCTTGTTTATGTTCAAATTTTACTTTTGTAAATCCTTCCCTGAGCATGATATTGTAAAGTTCTTCCGCACTTTTTTTTACAATTATTGTTAATTGCTCAACCCCTTTAGAATCAATATTGACAGAATGATTATTTCCATCACCGAACGAAATTGTCTTGGGATATCTAGTCAAATATTGCATCGAAAAAGTTTCAATCCTGTTTAATTTAAATTAGTTTGTAAAACCGCGCATATACACGCATAGATCTGATGATATTGACATCTCATCAGGATTAATTTTGCGTGAAGTTAATTTTGTACCTGATTTTTTAATTATTACAATCGGAGTAGATTCTGAACCTTCTCCCATTGCGTGATTTGCAATTGTAGCTAAATTATCAGCAGTTGCTTTCATTGTGACTCTCAAAGGATTTCCATCCAAGTCTTTCTGTCCTCTGATGTCTTGTATTGGCTCCAATCCGGAAACGGCTATGGCAATTCCAGTGGTACCGGTTCGTGCAGGCATCAATCTACTGTCTACTAGAATTATTCCAACATGTATTCCTAGTTCAATCAGAATTTTTTTTCTAAGATTTTCTGTTATTTTGTATGGTAAATCTGGATACAAAATCACCATACCTTTTTTTACATTTGATTTATCTATTCCAGCATTTGGTGCTAAAATATAATCAGCTGACGTAAGAACAAATCCAGTCACACCACCTAGTATTTTATCTGATTCACGTAAAATTATCTCTGCGAACTTATTATCGATTTTATACTTTTTTGATAATTCGATTGCATGCTTTGTCGGTGTTGCATGTATAATTTCTAATACTCTTCCCTGAGAATTTGCTACATACTTGCTTGATATTACAACTATGTCACCATTTTCCAAATGGTTTGGTTTTATGGACTCTACCAGATCTAGATAAAGGTCAAATTTAGAATTCTTTCTTGATGTCTTTATGGGAATTATGTTTATCATGTAATTACTACGTTTTTCGTATTTTTTATCCTTCTCCAAAGCTTTTAATCTCAAATAACTAAATCTTTGTTCTGTGAATATAACAGAAAAAATACTTGCACGAGCGTCTGGGAAAACAAGCGTGGCTCCAGATGATATAATATTTGCAAATGTCGATAAAGCCATGATTCATGATGTGTCCGGTCCAGGCGTAATCAAAGTGTTTGAGAAACTTCAAAAACAAGGAATCTCGACTGATAAACTCTGGAATTCATCAAAAGTATGGGTTGCAGAAGATCATTTTGTTCCTTCAGCAGAAAAAATCTCCGCGGAAAATATTGTCAAATTAACCAAGTTCACTAAACAATATGGAATTGAAAAGCATTTCAAGTATGGAATGGGACAATATGGAATATGCCATACTCTCTCACATGAAGAGGCCATGGTTTTACCTGGTGAAGTCTATGTTGGAGGAGATTCACACACTAACACGACTGGAGCCCTAGGTGCTTTTGCTTGTGGTTTGGGTCATACTGATGTCGCGTATGTTTTGTTAAATGGTAGAATCTGGTTTAAAGTTCCCGAAACACTATACTTCAAGTTAAATGGTAAATTACCGGAACATATGATGGCAAAAGATTTGATTCTAAAGATTATTGGGGATATTGGAACAGAAGGAGCCGCTTATTATGCAATGCAGTTTGGTGGTAGCGGTGTTTCAGCAATGTCTGTTGAATCAAGATTAACTCTGTGCAATATGACTACAGAAGCTGGTGCCAAAAATGGAATCATTGAGCCTGACCAAAAAGTCTTTGATTATTTGGCACAACGTGGAGCAGCAAATTATACTCCTGTTTACGGTGATACTGATGCACAATATGCTAAAGTTCATGAGTATGAGGCATCTGAACTTGAGCCAACTATCGCAAAACCATACTCACCTGAAAACATCACAACTGTTCGAGACATAGCTGGCATTGAACTAGATAAATCATACATTGGATCTTGTACGGGTGCAAAATACGAAGACCTTGAAGCAGCTGCAAAAATCCTCAAAGGAAGAACCGTAAAGATTAGAACTGAGGTACTCCCAGCTGCAATTTCGATATACAAAAGAGCTATGGAAAATGGTTTGATCAAAATATTTCTAGATGCGGGCGTAACTGTAGGACCGCCAACATGCGGTGCGTGTTGTGGTGCACACATGGGTGTTTTAGCCAAAGATGAAATTTGCATAAGTACAACTAATAGAAATTTTCCAGGAAGAATGGGACATGTTGAATCTCAAACTTATTTGGCATCTCCACTTGTAGCTGCGGCCTCTGCAGTAACTGGCAAAATAACTGATCCGCGTGATGTGTGATGGGTAAAGTAATCAAATACGAAAAAGATAACATCGACACAGATGTAATTTTGCCAGGACAATATCTAAAATTACATGATTATGATGAAATTGCAAAACATGCCATGGAGGGAATTGATCCTAACTTTCGCTCCAAAGTACAAAAAGGAGATTTCTTGGTTGCAGGTCGTAACTTTGGCTGTGGTTCGTCCAGAGAACACGCACCAATTGCACTGAGTCAATGTGGAATAAAGGGTGTGATCGCAGTAACTTTTGCCAGAATATTTTACAGAAATGCAGTAGACGGTGGATTCTTACTTCCAATCGAAGTTGATGACGAAACCTACAAGAAAATTTCCGACGGAGATGAAATTGAAGTAGATATAACAAAAAATCAGATCAAGAATTTAACAAAAAACCAAACATATGCCATGAAACCATTTTCAAATATCGTGGCAAAAATAATTGAGGCTGGCGGTCTCTTCAAATACAAACCTGATTAATTTACAATTTTATACCTAATTGTACTGATTAAATTATGGCAAAGACGCTTTTTGAGAAAATCTGGGATTCGCATAAAGTATCTGAAATCAATGGTAGGTCTCTAATCTATGTTGATAGGCATTTGGTGCATGAGGTAACTTCTCCTCAGGCATTTGATGGACTTAGAATGAATAAACGAAACGTCCGTAGAAAAGACCTTACCTTTGCTACTATGGATCATAACGTCCCCACGACAAATAGAAAATTACCTATAGTGGATCAAATATCTGAAACACAAATCAAAACACTTGAAAAAAATTGCCACGAATTCGGAATACCGCTATTTGGATTAGATTCCCCATATCAAGGAATAGTCCATGTTATAGGACCTGAACTTGGTATCACTTTGCCTGGAACAACAATTGTATGTGGGGATTCTCATACTTCTACACACGGTGCCTTTGGCGCATTTGCACTAGGAATTGGCACATCTGATGTGGAACATGTTTTGGCAACTCAATGCATTGTTTTGGATAAACCAAAGACCTATGAAATTAGAGTGGATGGAAAGCGTAAAAACATTCATGCAATCACTGCCAAGGATATCATACTATCTATAATTAAAAAAATTGGAACAGCTGGAGGTAATGGGACCGTACTTGAATATCGTGGTCAAGCTATCTCCGATCTATCTATGGATGAACGTATGACTATATGCAATATGTCAATTGAGGGTGGTGCGCGTGCAGGATTAGTAGCGCCTGATGCAAAAACATTTGATTATCTTAGAGGTAGACAATATACCCCAAAAAATTATGATGATCTAGTAGAAAAATGGAAACAAACACTAAAAACCGACATTGGCGCAAAATTCGACAAATCATTTGTTATTGATGCCGAACAAATTGTTCCTCAAGTAAGTTGGGGAACAAATCCGGCCATGACTGCAGATGTAACTGAATCAATACCTGATCCATCTGAATTTGCAAAAGGTGACTCCAGTCAAGAAATTGCAGCGAAAAATGCATTACAATACATGGATCTTAAACCCGGAACTCCGATGACTGATATCAGAATTGACCGAGTTTTTATTGGTTCATGTACAAATGCTAGGTTGCAAGACTTGATAGAAGCCGCCAGTATAATCAAGGGTAGAAAAGTTTCATCAAATGTGCGTGCCATGGTTGTACCGGGTTCTCAACAAGTAAAAATGAAAGCTGAGCAAATGGGACTGGACAAAATTTTCCAAGAAGCTAATTTTGAATGGAGGGAATCAGGATGTAGCATGTGTTTAGGAATGAATCCTGATATTCTTGCAAGAGGAGAGCGATGCGCTAGCACATCAAATAGAAACTTTGAAGGGCGACAAGGAGCTGGCGGAAGAACACATTTAGTTAGCCCAATCATGGCAGCAGCTGCAGCTATAGCGGGACATTTTATTGATGTTCGGGAATGGATCTAATTGGAAAAACTGATCACTGTCTCTAGTATTGTTACACCACTGGATAAACCTAATGTCGATACTGATCAAATTGTACCAAAACAATTTCTCAAGTTAATACAAAAAACAGGATTTGGAAATTATCTATTTTTTGATTGGCGCTTTGATCAAAATAACAAACCAAGAAAAGATTTTGTGTTAAATAACTCCAAATATTCATCATCTAAAATTTTGATTAGTGGTGATAACTTTGGGTGTGGTTCTAGTAGAGAACATGCTGCTTGGGCAATCAAGGATTATGGTTTTGATGTTGTAATTGCTCCTTCATTTGCAGATATTTTTTATAATAATTGTTTCAAAAATGGAATTCTTCCAATTTCTCTTTCAAAAGATATTGTGGATGAATTGATGAACACTCAATCTTTGGTAAGTGTAGATCTCTCATCACAAACAATACGATATGACTCAAAATTGATTCATTTTGACATTGATGAATCTAGAAAGAAAACATTAATGGAAGGTTTAGACGATATTGCGATAACTCTTCAACACGAAGATGAAATCACTTTATTTGAAAAAAATCACCCTCTTTAATTAATTGAATTAATTATTGTTTTAACTTCTTTAGATTTTCTTTCCAAAATATTAGGTGATTCTACATCAACCCAGGGAATTCTTCCAATATCAAAAGAGGATACTTGTCCTTTTTTTGATAATTCTTGTAAAATATCAAATGATAAATTGAGAACCTTATTTGATTTTGTTTTTACAATGTCTATAATTTTATTCGACAGTATGTAGATTCCTGTGCATTCACAATCATTCATTTTAATAGTTGGTTTTTCAATAAATTGGTTGATTATTCCATCATTTACTTTGGCAAAACCAGTTTCTTCTTTGCGCAAATCTCTTGTCGCAATACATGCCAAGCTATTTTTTTTTCTAAATTGGTTGAACATTTTTTTTAAATCTAGTGCACAAAGATTGTCAGCAAACCACAAAACGAATGGTTCTTTTTTTATTATATCTGCGACATAAATTAAATCTCCTGCAGTGCCATTTCCAGAATCTTGAACGAATCGAATTTTTGAATTTTCAAAGTAATTTCTTATCTGTCCTCCAAATCCTTTAAGGTCACAGACTACAATTATTTCAGATATAATGTCAAACTTGGAAAGATGTTTAATTATGTGAAAAATTAGCGGTTTTCCGTGAACTGGAATCATAGCTTTTGGAAAGTAATCAGTAAAAGGTCTAGCACGCGTTCCTTTACCGCCTGCTAAGATTACTGCTTTCAATCTACCTGTATGATTTTTGTTTTCTTCTTCTTGCGCCAGGTCCACCAAACTTCTTTGGTTCTTTTCTTCTGGCATCTCCACTAAGTAGGTGTTTATCAAAATCGTTTAGTCTTTTTCTTAGATCTGTTCTAGTCTGCTTTGGAAATGGGTGCTCTCTTGGCTCTTTTTTGGATTTTGTCCAACCTGTTAATGCTCGAGAAATTGCAGTAGCTGCTGCATATGATTGACCCATAAATCCACCGCCTTTGACTCTAACTGAAATATCAACCTTAGATCTAAGGTCGCCTGCGATTTCTAAAGGTGATAAAATCACTTCACGTGCTGATTCTTGATTTATCATCTCTGCTGGGACGTTGTTAATTCTAACTCGACCAGAACCCTTTGCTATGTATACATGAGCGCGAGATGTCTTTCTAGTTGCAAAATAAATTTCCGTCTTTGGAGTCAATTATTCCATCCTACTTCTTTTGCCAAGTCGGACATACTAGTATAGTTTGCTAATGGCCTAGTTATCTTTGCAGAGTCAAAGCTTGTCTTTTTTGTAGTACCAATTCCGCTTGGTACGCCTACATATGTTCTGAGTCTTCGCAAGGCTTCACTTCCTGATGGTTTTTTCCTTGGAAGCATCCCCCTAATCATTCTTGCAATGATTGTATCTGGTCTGCGTGGGTGGTATGGTCCGTGTTCTGGATGTAAAATGCTGGAAATTCCGAGGAAATTTTTATAATTTTGAATGATGTTTCTTCTGTTGCCACTAATCAGAATTTTTTCACAATTAATAATTGTCACATGATTTCCCTGCAAAAGAAGTTTTGCTACATTTGACGATAATCTTCCTGCTAAAAGATTGGTTCCATCAACTACTACGTTTTGTGTTTGCTCAGCCAATTATTCGTACTCCTTTTCCAGTTGGAAATTTAGATATCAAATCTGAATATGAGATAATTTTACCGCCAGCACCTTTGATTTTCTTGGCAGCTGCAGTGGATATTGCAAATGAGCACAAAGTTACCTTGTGAGAAATATTTCCAGTTCCAAGGACTTTACCTGGAACTATGATTACCTCATTATCTAATGTTACTTGATTAATTTTGGTGACGTTGACTAGTCTTTTAGCTATCTTTGGTTTTAGTGCCATTTCTGCAAGCTCTGCCCAAATTGGAGCCTTGTTTTTTGTTGACGCGGTCTTTAAGTCTTTAACCATTAAATGCACTAGCTGATTAGTCATAGATATTGCGCTTTAAGAACCCAAATATAATGTTATGATTAGGCTTTTAGCTCTGAAATAACTTGCTTGAACTCTTCAAGTCTATTGGCAAGCTCATCTACACCTGCAGTTACTATTTGTTCTGGGGATAGTGCACCAGTACTCTCTATTGTTAGAATAAATTCATCAGGTTTGTCAGTGTGTGTTAAAACTGAGACGTTCGAGGAATTCCATTTTGCATGTGTTGTACCACGTCCTAATCTTGCATACGCTTCAAGTTTGACCTTTTGACCAGGAGCTATCTGGACAATTGGAACTTTATCTGATACTGGTTTCACTGTTTGATCCTCTGAGCTTAATTCTGACGATATGATTGTTCTTGTTGTATCTGTGTCTCCAGAATCGATTACTAACATCACTCTACAATTTGAACATCCTGCTTGACTCTTACAAGAACACAAATGTGGTTCTGAAAATCTCTTCAAATCTGTCTTTATGGGTATTAGTCCCAATCTGTGAGCTAAACCTTCATCAGACATTACGGATGAATTATCAATGACATCTACAGTGTCAATAGCAAATACTGGAACCCCGTTCAAACAAATACGTCTTAGTGCATTAGCGTATTGGAGGGCTACGCCTTTAAGTTTGACAGAAATTCGGTTTTTATCTTGTGAAATTATCTCTAAAGAAGGCAATTTGAAAAAATTTTTCCAAGTCCACATAAAAATCTAGCGTGGGTTTTGAGCCTTATTTGACAGAGATAAATACCAATATTTGATAAACCAACCCATGACTGATGTAACGGTAATCCGACATTCTGTCGCCGGAGAGAAGTTTGAGATCCTAGTCAAGCCAGATCCAGCTTTGGAATACAAACTAGGTAAAAGAAAAGACATATCCACTATTTTGGTATCTGATGAAGTTTATACTGACTCCAATAAAGGAACTAGGGCGTCAACTGAAAAACTACTCAAATCATTCAAAACTCAGGACGTTAATGCCATTATGGAAATTATATTAAAAAAAGGCGAACTAAATCTTACCACTGATCAGAGGCGCAAAATGGTCTCTGAAAAAAGAAAACAAATCGTTGAATTTATTGCAAAGACATTCGTCGATCCTAGATCCCATCTTCCACATCCACCACTCAGAATTGAACAAGCATTAGAGCAAGCCAGAGTCTCAATTGATCCTTTCAAAAATACTGAAGAACAATGCAAAGATGTAGTTGAGAGTCTAAGAAGCATAATACCATTAAAATCTGAAAACATGTTGCTAGAAATTTTGGTTCCAGCACAATATGCCGGTCAGTCTTATGCGGTTCTCAAATCCACTGGAACACTAAAAAAAGAAGAATGGCAAAATAACGGATCACTTAAAGCAATACTAGAAATACCTGCGGGGGCAAGGGCAAGCGTGATTGACAGATTAGGTTCTATTACTAAAGGCTCTGCAACAGTGGAGATGGTAAAGTAATGGATGATATCAAAAGAAAATATGTAATTCCTGGAGATGTCATCACAACTGGTCCATTTAGGGCGGAAGAAAATGTTCATTTATTTGGTGACAAAATTATTGCTACAACTGTTGGGATTTCAGAAATTTTTGATAGTGGTGTTCGTGTAATTCCTCTTACTGGAATGTATATTCCAAGAATTGACGATTTCATCATTGGTATTGTAAAATCTCACACATCGTTGTCTTGGGAACTAGACATAAATTCTTGTTATGCTGGTATTCTACCTGCACAGGATGTTTTTGGGAGAGACTTTAATCCAAAAGTTCATGATATGACATCAAGGTTAAAGACAGGTGACTTGATTGCGGCACGAGTAGCTAATTCTGAGAGATCTCGTGATCCATTAATTACAATAGCGGACAGGGACTTAGGAAAAATTGATGAAGGTGAAATGCTCAAAATATCTCCAAGTAAAGTCCCTAGATTAATTGGAAAACGTGGTTCCATGATTCAAACTATTGAGAGTGCAACTAAGGCAATTATCACGATTGGTCAAAATGGATATGTCGTGGTGACATCCGAAGAGCCTGATGGATTATTAAAGGCCATTGAAGCAATTAAAATGGTCGAAGAACAAGCACACGTTCCAAATCTGACTGAAAGGATACAACAAATGTTAGGATCAAATAGTGAACAATAATGGGTGTAAAAAAAACAGACATAGTGTTATTAGATTCAAATGGAATTCGTTGCGACGGTAGAAAAATTAACGAACCTCGTAAAATAATGATTAAAGCAGGCGTACTCAAAAATGCTAACGGTTCAGCATACATTGAATTTGGGGAAAATAAAATTTTGGCTGGAGTGTTTGGACCAAGAGATGTTCACCCAAAACATCTTGCAAACACCGATCGTGGAATTTTACGATGTAGATATCACATGCAACCGTTTTCGGTAGGTGAAAGAAAAAATCCTGCTCCTTCTAGAAGAGAGATTGAAATTTCCAAAGTTATCAAGGAGGCATTAGAACCTGCACTTATGTTGGAGAATTTTCCACGAACTGTAGTTGACGTATTTATAGAAATACTTCAAGCAGACGGTGGTTCTAGATGTGCAGCACTAGATGCCGCAGCTGTTGCTTTAGCAGATGCTGGAATTCCTATGAGGGATATGGTATCTGCATGTGCTGCTGGCAAAGTAGCTGATACTATTGTTCTTGATATCAATAATGAGGAAGATCAGGAAGGTCAAGCTGACATGCCTGTAGCTTACATGCCAAACTTGGGTAAGGTAACACTAATTCAGCTTGATGGCGTACTGACTCCACAAGAATATGAAAAATGCGTTAATACCGCACTCGAAGGTTGCAAAATCGTATATGATTATCAGAAAAAAGCATTACAAGAAAAATTCTTTGGTGATTCAGAATGAATGTAACGATACTCGATGATCTAAAAAAGAAAAAAATTCTAGCCCTCCTCAAGGAAGGACAGAGAGTTGATGGACGTGCATTTGATGAATCTCGACAACTGATTATTGATACTGGTGTAATTCCAAAAGCAGAAGGTTCTGCACGAGTAAGGCTGGGAGATACTGAAGTAGTGTGCGGTGTAAAGGTTCAACCAGATAAACCATTTCCAGATTTAGGTGATAGAGGAATTTTCATTTGTACTGCTGAGATATTACCTCTTGCTGATCCTACCGCCGAACCTGGTCCACCAGGAGAAGATGTGATTGAGTTAGCACGTGTAGTAGATAGAGGAATCAGAGAAAGTGGAATGGTAGATCTAAAACAATTAGTATTAGAAAAAGACAAATCAGTAATTGGGATATTCATTGATAATTCTGTTACTGATTATGATGGTAATCTCTTTGATGCTTGCTCCTATGCATCTGTGGCCAGCGTCTTATCATGTAAAATTCCAAAATTCAATTACACTGAAGGCGTAGTAACAAAAGTTGATGGGGAATTCACTGCTCCTCCAATCACCACTATACCAGTATCTATCACTATGGCAAAAATAGGCGATTACATTATCGTTGATCCAAATGCAGATGAATGGGCATGTATGGATGCTAGAATTACAATTACCACTAATGCTGCGGGTAATATCTGTGCAATACAAAAGGGCGGTCACGATGGATTTACTCCAGAGCAACTTGTCCAATGCGCAAAAATATCAATTACCACCGGAGCAAAAATAAGGGACATACTAAAGAAGGCTGGTGGAACATAATGCTCAAAAAAGGTGCGTCTCTCAAAGGACTTCGACAAAAATATGGAATTAAACATAGAAAAAAATTCTCAGCAGTCCACTCTGTTCTAAAACAAAAAAGAAAATGCCCAGAATGTGGATCTCTAAAATTTGGAAGAGAGGCAGTTGGAATATGGTCTTGTAAAAAATGCGGATACAAAATAGCAGGAACCGCATACGATGTCACAATTTAGTGCAATAATATCAATACAAGAAAGAGGCAAAGTAAAGGCAGTATTTGATTCAATATCTGCTGATAATATGTTTTATCCGGAAAATCCGACCAAAACAAAAATCTCTTTAAAAAAAGATACTATGAAAATTGAGATTTCGTCAGATGAAATTGCCCACTTGAGAGCAAACATCAATTCTACTCTGAGATTAGTACAAGCTAGTTCAGACTCAATTGAAACGCTAAAGATATAAGAAATTCAAAATCATAACACTCATGTCGCAAGGTCAACAAATTCCTCCGTGGTTACAAGAACAATTGATGAAACTCCAACAATCTCAACAAAATCTTCAATCAATAATGGCTCAAAAGCAACAACTGGATATGGAACTAATGGAGTCTGATCGTGCATTGGAAGAATTAAGGAAGGCATCAGAAACTGATCCTGTTTTCAAGCATGCCGGAACAATTCTCATTAAATCCACTAAAGCCGCACTGATTACTGAACTTGAAGAGAAAAAAGAACTTGCAAATACAAGGTCTACTGTTCTTGCAAAACAAGAAACAAGAATTAAGGAAAGTATCAAAGAGCAAGAAACAAAAATAAACGAAATGATTCGCGGTGCCCAAAAACCACCATCTCAATAAATATCCACACGTTATTCTAAAAAAAGATGAAGATAGAAAATCTTCGAATAGTAGTCGATGAGCGCGAAAAAAAAAGCGGCATACCGGATTTGTTACGAGCGGTAGGAATCAATCTCGAAATTAAGACACTTCCTATTGGGGATTATATTGTAGCATCAGAAACAATCGTAGAGCGTAAATCCGTATCGGATTTAATATCTTCAATATTTGATGGGCGACTTTTTGATCAGTGTAATCGACTTAAGGAGAACTATTCAAATCCAATTATCTTAATGGAGGGAAATGTAGCCGAGATTGAAAAAATAGTTGAGAATACGCTTGTTTTTTATGGTGCTCTCGCAACTATAGCGATTGATTTTAAAATACCGATAATTCCTACACCGAGCGCTACGCATACTGCCAAGATGCTGATCTCTATGTGTTCTCGCAAGGACTCCTCAAGAGGACCGTTTCTAAAAAAAATCAAAAAATCTGATGATTTGTCTAGACAGCAGCTATCAGTTCTATGCAGTCTACCTGGTATAGGAGAAAAACTTGCTTCCAGAATGCTAGTAAAATTTGGTTCTCCGAACAAAACACTAAATGCATCTCTTGCTGAACTAGCAAAAGTTGAAGGGCTTAGTGAGATTCGTGCTAAAAAAATAAAACAAATACTTGAAGAGAAAAGTAAATCATACAAAGAATCAAATCAAAAAACATTGGATATCTAAAACATGTTTGTGACATACAGTTGGTTGTTAGAACATTTAGACGATCAAAACACAGTAATTATCGATACTAGGCCAAAAATATCCTATTCATATGGACATATACCTAATTCTATATCTCTCACAGTAGAACAGATAATTGAAATCAGTTCTACTGGGGCACATTTTGCACCAAATCCAGAAAAGGCATCTTTACAATTAGGTGAACTTGGAATTGATAATGAAAAAATTGTGGTGGTTTGCGGTGATCTAATGGATCCTTCTGTATTCAGAGTTGCTTGGACATTACAATATTTGGGGCAAAAAAATACAAAAATTCTGAATTTAAGCATAGGTTCATGGCATGGCATGGGTCTCAATATGACAAGAGTACAAAAAAACTCACCGATAACAAAATTTATTCCTAATGTCCAAAATTCGATTAGAATTGAATCTGAAGAGCTATTTCAGTTAATCGATGATTTGATTATTTTAGATGCAAGAACTCCACAAGAATATTTTGCAGGACATATTCCAAGATCTATATTATTTCCATTCACTGATGGTATTGGTCAAGATGGGATGTTATTGGAAACAAAAGAATCGCTAGAAAATCTCTTTGTACAAAAACAAATTCCAAGGAATAAACCATTAGTTTGCTATTGCATGCATGGACACCGTGCATCTAGTCTGTATTTTCAGGCTAAGATGGCAGGTTTTGAAAATGTACGTCTGTATGATGGTTCATTCCTAGATTGGTATTCAAAAAAATTACCTCTTGAATAATTTTCTATTTAACTTGTTACCACAATTTGGACAAAATTCATTAACTGTGAATTCCATTTTACAGCCTGAACAATAATGAATCCATTTCCCTATGTCGCGAATTCCATTGGTCATTATTGGTTGAACCTTAAGTTTGAGGTTTTTTGCAAGATTTGAAACAGCAAAATCATCTGTAATTAATATTGCATCTATTTGGTATGATAGAGCTAATGCCGAGATATCCGCTTTGGATAGTTTTTGAAAATCACCTGTTTTTTTCGCCTCCATTGAAATGAATTCAACGTTTGATGAGTCAGCATCAATTATTTTCAACCTCCCAGTTTCCAATAATGTATCCAATACACCGTGACTTTTTTTTATATGTTTTATTTCATTATAGATTAGAGTTGTCGTAAGGCCGATTTCAGGTGATGCAAATGGAATTCCTGCGTAAAACGCACTAGCATCGTAAACCCTAGACGCCAAGCTTGCTCATCTGTCTGAGACCCCTCTTTTTGAGTCGAACAAAAACTGCCCGTTTGGGATATTTTTTGATAACTATGGGTTCCTCAAATCCCGCAGTTTTGATCACCTGAGCATCCATCACAATATTGGTATCGTGAGAACAAATTACTTCAATTTTCTCATCAGGCACAACAATTGATGGTAATAATCTTAGAACTGGAGCTATTGGAGTAATTATCAAAATATCCAAACTTTCATGTAAGACAGGACCACCTAATGAGAACGAGTGTCCAGTGGAACCGCTTGGAGTAGAAATCATAACTCCATCCATTTTATGTTTAACAATGTCGTTCTGGAATTTGATTTCAAATTCTGCAGTTTTGGTCATGTTTTGTCTGTTTATGTAAATCTCATTTAATGCGGGTGGAAACTCTTCTCCACCGGATGACGCAACAACTCGTGTTCTTTTATCAAACCAAATCTTATTTGATTTCATATCTGTAATCGCAGTGTCTATTTTATCAATAGTTATTTCTGATAAAATGCCTCTATTTCCTCCAACATTTATGGTCAAAAGAGGAACTTCATTTGTGAGACTTCTGAATGTTCGTAATGTTGTACCATCACCGCCTAATGTAACTACCAAATCTAATTTCTTATCATTAAGTTCCTCTACTGATTCAACTTTTTTTGCACCCTCAACTGATACTGGAGCGATGGTAAAGACTTCCGCTTTGCTAGAAATAAATTTTTTAGCTACTTTTTTTGCAGCATTTTCAGATTCCTCAGAACCGAATTTTGAGACTATTCCAACTCTGTTAATCTTCACTCTTTTCAATTATGTTAATTGTTTAAAAAATGTAGTTCTTATCAGATAGAAAAAATTAATTAAACAATAGTTTTCTAAAAAAATGAGATGAATTACGCACACCCTGAGGTTCTAACAGATACTGACTTTGTTTCAAAAAACTCGTCATCTGATGATCTGAAATTAGTTGAGGTTGACTATGACCCGGAAAATGGTTATAGAAAAGGCCACATTGCTGGTGCGACATTGATATGGTGGAGACGTGACATAAATGATCCAATAACTCGAGATATTGTTGATAAAAAACAATTTGAAGCTTTGATGTCTCGTAATGGAATAACTCCAGAGGATGAAGTGATTCTTTATGGAGATTTTAACAACTGGTTTGCGGCTTTTGCATTTTGGGTATTCAAGTATTATGGGCACAAAAATGTCAAAATAATGAATGGTGGTCGTAAAAAATGGGAGCTAGAAAAAAAACAATATGTTTTAGAAGAACCGAAAATTCATCCTACAAATTATGTTGCTCAACCACCAGATGAGGGACTAAGAGCATATCTGTTTGATGTAAGACGAGCATTAAGCAAAAAGGAGATTGGTTTAGTAGATGTTAGATCCCCGAAAGAATTCACCGGCGAAATTACTGCACCTCCGGAATATCCTATGGAACATGCACAAAGAGGCGGACACATTCCAAGTGCACAAAACATACCTTGGGCAACCGCAGTTAATGATTCTGATGGCACATTCAAAAGTGTTGAAGAAATAAAACAAAATTACATTCCGAAAGGAATTACACCTGATAAAGAAATTATTTGCTATTGTAGAATTGGAGAACGATCATCACATTCATGGTTTGTCCTAAAATATTTACTTGGATATCCACAAGTCCGAAATTATGATGGCTCTTGGACAGAATGGGGAAATATGATAGGTAATCCAGTAGAAAAATAATGAGTCAAGATCCAACAATTCTAAAAAAAGGCTCCTTTTACTATATCCGTGAAACTTCCTCGGATCTTATTTTGGAGGATAGAACTAAACGCGGTCTAACTGTTCGAGAAAAAAGTCTTGATGACACATACCGTATCTTGGCAGATAAAGGAATGATTCACGACATGGATGGAATTGGACATTGGGTTTCAATTAGGTGGTATTATTCTAAAAAAGATCATAATTTGGCTCAAGTCATTGATCATGCAGAAAAAATGGAACGAAAATACACAGAACTTCGTGAATTAACCTGCCCTGACGACTCTGAATAAACAAGATTTAAAAATCATTTCCACCAATTAAGGCCATGTCGCTTTTACTAAAAGATCGAGTCTATACAATGGAATCCCCTACTGCAAAGAGAGGTGTTTATCCACTACACGGTTACAAACTCGGTTTATACAGAATGCCAATAAAGCTTGAAGATCCTTTAGAAATTAAATCTATTTTTGACGGATTAAAAAAGACGTTTATTCTTGATATGTATGCTGATAGAATTTTTGTTACATACAATTGGTTTGAAGAAAATATGCCTGACCATGACGCAAAGGGATACGAAAAGGCAGATCTTTCAGTTACTGTAGAAATAGTAACTGGAGAAGTCGTGGATTTGATTTACCAGATTTTTCCAATTGAAAAATTTGGTGATAAGGAATGGATAAAAGATTATAGAAAAAAGGCCGATTATTATGCTAAAATGATCATTGATAGTGTTTTACGAAATACAATTTTGGCTGATAAATTAATTGAATATTACATCAAAACAGAAAAACTTGAACAAGACGATGCAATTTTAAAATTAGAACAATTAACTCCATTTGCAAAAATCATACCTGATGCAAAACCAAAACCTAAGCTTGAAGTTGAGGTTCAAACAACTGGACCTGTTGTAGCTGCTACTCTTGATGGTCCCAAACAAGGACCAATCGACGTCGAGTACAAAGCTCACATGGTTCAAACAAATCCATTCATTGTTTCTTCTAACAAGAATGTCATAAAAACTTGGGGTCGTGCAGGTTCTGATAACAAGAATATGGGGGTCTGGGGCGAATTTGTTTCAGTTGATTATGACATATGTATAGCAGATGGTGCGTGCATTGATGCATGTCCTGTTTCTGTATATGAGTGGTTTGATACACCTGGAAATGTCGCTTCGGAAAAAAAACCACTTATGGCAAGAGAACCTGATTGCATATTTTGTTTAGCATGTGAAGGTGTTTGTCCTCCACAGGCAATCAAAATCTTCCAGAGAAAATCATAGATCTTTTCTAATTCACTGTAAAAACTTAAATTTTAACTAGGGATGATTATTTTGTTGTCTGAAAACCAAGATGTGCCTATGAAAAACAAAGAATCGGGCGCTATTGGCCTAGTACAATCCGCAACTAATAAAGTAGAAATCACTGCAACAAAACTTGCAGCATTAAAATCAATTCTAGAGGTAGCAGAAAAAGAGCATGAAATAGCTTTAGATGAATTAGCAAAGGCAGCTACTGATGCTGAAAAAGAATACGCAGCAATAGCAAAAGCTTCTTCCAAGGCATCTGAATCTGCAAAACCACTCACGAATAAAAGAAACGAAGAGAGAATTTTTAGAAGGGAAATGGGAGAGCCTGAATTTTTCCGTTCTAAAAAAGATATTTTGCCAAAGAGGGTTATTCTTAGTGAAGAAGAGCAGGAAGAACTATCTAGAAAAGTAGAAGAATTTCCAATCGACGCAACACCGCAATACAAACCGTTGCACGTTCTCAGCCCTGAATACAAGGGAACATCAAACTATGAATCTGGAATATCTGACCTTGTAATACAAGCAAAACAGAAACTCTTTGATCTTCAAAATAATCCAGATGCACCAAAAGAAGAGATCAGTCGTGCAGAACAAGAACTTGAATATCTTGATTCTTTATACGAGAGTTATTACTATAGCATGAATGTATTTCGTAATGCTCAAAAAGGAAGGGCCAAAATAGAACACAAGTGATTTTTGATGACAAGTACTTTCAATATAATTAATGTTCGAGTGACTTTTCGAAACCTACCGTTGCATAATCTAATTAAATTCTCATTTAAAGATCTAGCTGTAGCATCCGAATCTTTTAAAAAAATACCGGGAATATCAGAGTGTGTTATAGTACAAACACAAAGTAGAGTTGAAATTTTTACTGTTAATGAATTAGAATCAGATTCACCAGACTTGAGAACACAAGAAGGAAAAAACCTCATCATCAAAAAAATTCAAGATGTATGGAAATCCTTATCTGAACTTGATCAATATGATATTGATCATTTTGATCAAATTCTTGAAGTATATGTCAATAATGACGTGTATTTACATTTGCTAAGACTTGCATGCGGTTTGGAATCTGTAGTTGTAGGTCATGATGCAATACTGGAAGAAATAACCAATGCAATTAATGGTGCCAAACAAGCAAAAACCTCTGGAGTTATGCTCAACAAGCTTTTTGATACTGCCATTATGACTGCTACTCGCATTAGAAATGTTACTCAGATTAACAAATACGCAGTATCTTGGGGAGAAATATCTGTTAAAATTGCAGAACAAAATGCAGGACTGGATTCCAAGAAACAAATTCTCTTAATGGGAACTGGTGAAATAGCTGCAATGGTAGCAAAAACTTTGAACAAAAAAGGTTACCCGTTTGAAGTTTGTAGTCAAACTATAGAGCGTGCAACCGGATTCTCAAAATTATTGGGTGGAAAACCACGTGCATTCAAAGAAACATTAAAAGATTTTACTAAATTTGATATTATTTTCGTTGCAGGAACTGCGGATTATTTTGCGTTGACATATGATAATCTTAGAATGTCTATGGAGAATAAAACCAAGGGTACAATGATTCTGGATATTTCTGATCCTAGAATTGTTCATGACTCTGTTTCCGGTTTTCTAGGTACCAAACTAATGTTCAGAGATCAAATCACTGAAATGGAGGAGCGAAATATTAAGGCTAAAGAAGAAACAATTGCGGCAGTTGAGACAATAATTACTAAAGAAATATCTGTGATGGCAGCTACCATGAGACTCATTAGCTCAGGACCTCAAATATCAGATGTATTTGCAAGTGTTGATGCGATTCGTCAAAGAGAACTTGATAAAGCACTTGTTTCTCTAGGAGAAACTGATCATAAAAAGATCCAAATTATAACAGATCTAACTAAATCAATCGTTGAAAGCATTTTGCCAAAACCCTTAGTCAAATAATCATACTTGGTGGTAATTTTTTTTTACAAAAATCAAGAAATAGATAAATAACTTCTAATCCACAAATAAAATATGATTAGACTAGTTTGCAGAGATTATGGTTTTGAATGTGAATTTGTGGCTAGTGGTAATGATGTCAAACAAGTAGTCGATGATTTCGGTAGGCATTCAGCTGAAGAGCATGGAATAGAATATTCAAAAGAAGCATTGATGCAATTTATAATGCGAAAAGGTTAGCTTAATTAAAAATAATTATTGTTTATCCATAAGACTCGTATTTAACTTCAAAACTATCATCATCGCGTTTATCATGATACGTCACAAAACCTAAAGGTTTCAAAAATTCCATCACTCCATCAATTGTACCTTGCCAACCACAAATGTAAAAACTGGTATTTTCTCTGGTAATCTTTTCGCCAACCAGTTCCTCTAGTGGTGACTTACCACCATCTTTGGACTTCAAAAAATTCTCAACCCTTCCTGTAGGACCTCTCCAAGATCTGTTAAACCATTCCTGTGGACGACTAACAGCTGCACGATACTTGAAATTCCATTTATCCATACCTCTATCAATACTCTCATTTTCCAAGTCAGTAAATAATCCTCTATAACTTAACTCATCAACATAACTGGCACCATGAAGTACAACTACTTCGCGTTTATCATTAACCGCATGAAGATGTTTTGCAAAGCTTACAAATGGCGCAATACCAGTTCCACCACCAATGCAGACAATTCTTCGCTCATCCTTACGACCATCTGGAAGTGTATCATTGATAGTTAATGCATTGCCTGTTGGATTTCCAATCGTAACTTCATCCCCTTCGCTAGAATAGAATAATTGAGTTGTTACTCTTCCGGGAAGTGGTTTTCTAACCCACCTAATAACAAATTCATAATAGTCTCTATTCTCAGGATGTGATGCAATTGAATACGCCCTTCGAACAGTTTTAAAGTCCTCATTTGCCACAGAAATTCCAAGTGTTAGAAATTGACCTGCCTTGTATTGAGGTATTTTACCATCTTCTGGAACGATTCTAAAAATGGCAAGATCCTCTTTTAAAAGATTGACATAAGAAATTCTTGCCTTGTTTGATGCAGCTACCAACTTTATTTAATCTGCTTACATATGTTAAATATTTTATGATAAAATTGAACGATTTACCTCATCCAAAATTGATAATGGCATATTTGCAATTATTTTTGTACATTTCGCCACGATCATGAATTTCAAAATCGAAATCGACAAGATTTTTAAAGATATGAATCTGGCTCAAAAAATAGCATCATGTCACTTTTACTTAAAGACCGAGTATACACAATGGAGTCTCCTACAGCAAAAAGAGGCGTTTATCCATTACATGGATTCAAGCTTGGTTTGTATCGATTACCGATAAAATTAGACGATCCAGCTGAAATAAAATCCATCATCGAGGGACTCAAAAAAACTTTCATTATGGATACTTTTGCAGACAGAATATTTGCCACTTATACTTGGACTGAAGAAAACACACCCGATGCAGAATCTAATGAATATCAAAAAGTAGATTTGTCTATAACAGTAGAAATTGTGACAGGTGAAGTCGTCGATATACTGTATCAAATTTTTCCAATTGAGAAATTTGGTGATCCTCAATGGGTTACAGATTATAGAAAAAAGGCGGATTACTACGCTAAGATGATTATTGATACAATACTAAGAAATACTATTTTGGCAGATAAAATGACTGAAAGTCTAGTAAAGAATGAAAAAATCGAACATGATGCTGCAATTCAAAGACTGGAAGAACTTACTCCATTAGCAAAAATAATACCAAATGCAAAACCAACTCCAAAACCAGAAATCATAGACACATCAAGCATAACTTCAACCCAATTAGTTGAAGTTCGAGACGGAGCTAAACCTGGACCCATAGATATAGAATACAAATCAAACATGCCTTCCACAATACCATATACAGTTTCATCTAACAAAAATATTATCAAAACTTGGGGTCGACAAGGTACAGACAATGGAGTTATGGGAGTTTGGGGAGAGTTTGTCTCAGTTGATTTTGATATTTGCATAGCGGACGGAGCTTGTATTGAAGCATGTCCTGTAGATGTATACGAGTGGTTTGATTCTCCTGGAAATCCTGCTTCGGAAAAAAAACCACTTATGGCAAGAGAACCTGATTGCATATTTTGTCTAGCCTGCGAAGGTGTTTGTCCTCCACAGGCAATCAAAATCTTCCAGAGAAAATCCTAAATTGTCAATATAAATTCGATTAATATGGCAATAAACCCATTCACATCTTTTATTTTTTCTATTTTTATTATATCTGCGATAATTCTGACTGCTTATACCTTTAATTTCTATTATCTTGCAGTATTGGCTATTCGTAAAAAAGTTAAACCTCTGAAAAAAAATATAGGCTCTCCATCAATTACAATACATCTCCCGTTATACAATGAGAAATATGTTGCAAAGAGACTTGTAGACTCGATATGTAGCATGGACTATCCAAAAGACAAAATGAGGATTATGGTTTTGGATGACTCTGATGATGACACAACAACCATCTTGCATGAACAAATCATCGCTTATCAAAAATCTGGATTTGATATTTTGCATATTCGGAGAGGAACAAGAAAGGGCTACAAGGCTGGAGCTCTCAAATACGCAATGTCGATTACGGATACTGAATATGTTGCTATTTTTGATGCGGATTTTATTCCGCCAAAATGGTTTCTCAAAAGATCTATGCCTTATTTTACAAATAAAAAAATTGGTTTAGTCCAATGCCGTTGGGGTCACGTAAACGAGAATTATTCACAAATGACACAAGCTCAAGCACTAAGTCTTGATTTTCATTTTCTTGTTGAGCAAAAAGCAAAAAGCGACTCTCATCTATACATGAATTTTAATGGGACAGCTGGTATTTGGAAAAGAGATTGTATTGATGATGCTGGTGGATGGCACACTGCTACTTTAGTTGAGGATCTTGATCTAAGCTATCGTGCCCAAATGAAAGGATGGAAGTGTCTTTTCATAGAAGACATTGTTGTAAATGCAGAGCTTCCAGTACAAATGAATGCAGCAAAAAGACAACAATTTCGATGGGCAAAGGGAGCAATACAATGTGCTGTGAAATTACTTGGCGAATTACTTCTCAAAAGACATGTTCCTATTGAGACTAAGATTCAGGCATTTGTACAGCTCACTAGACATCTATCATATCCTCTTTTACTAATACAATTTTTAGCCTTGCCAATCATTTTGGCTTCGGAGATTAATCTTAATGTGTTGAAGTTTCTTCCGGCTCTCACAATTGCCACTTATTTAGCAATGGGACCATTCGCATATCTGGTAATTATTTACAATCTATGGGGTCATGATTGGAAGAAAAAAGCAAAAGTCTTACCGTTTTTGCTAATTTATTCCGCAGGACTATCTGTCAATAATACTGTAGCAGTATTTGATGGGCTATTTGGTAAAAAAAATGAATTTCTTCGAACACCGAAATATGGTATTGTAAATAATGATGATGATTGGCGTGATAAGGCATACAATTTACCATTCACAAAGACTACATTGCTAGAAATTTTCTTTGGAGTGTATGGATTGTTAGGAGTTTTGATAGCGATTTTTTCACTAAATCCGCTGTTTGCACCGATAATTGCTATTCCTACGATTGGATTTTGGTATGTTGCATACCAAAGCCTATCCCATTCTAGATTTAAAAGAAATAAATCAGACCACTATAAACCAAAAGCAGAAAAAATGGCAAATACTTACTATAAACTTGCTTTGATTGGAATGTTTGCAATAATTATTTTTGGAGCATACATGTCTTATCAGGGATACAAAACTGATGTTTATCCGTTAGATCTAACAAGAGGTAATCTTGATAGGATTGCATCTGGAGGTTCTCCAGAATCACTACTAATCTACGCCAATGAGATTAAGGAATTATTGCCAAAGCAAGGTAATCCAGTATGGATCTTTGCAACTTCTTCGACTGACTTTGGATTAATCCAAAAAGACGTAGATTCTCTAATAGACTCTATCGAGGCAATTCAAAATGAACCAAAGAATTCACCTGCTTATACTACCGCAATGACTGATATTCATGATAGAGCAATTAATTTGCGACTTAACATTATGGATGCAACCCCCTACATGTATGCGAGTTTTTCGAATATTTTGTTTAGCTCAATATGGATTGCCACAATACTCGGAATTTTTGCCGTTCTCAAAAGGAAAAAGGAACATCTCAAAGCATACGATTTATCTGAAGACATTTAGCCATAATACCTCGAGTTTTTCTTTTCTGTCTCCGGGCACGAGTAATTATGAAATAACCACTATCTTATTAGTACGGTAATAGTACCGTACTATATGATTACATGCGAATATTGCACAAAACAGTTCGTCGAATCAATGACTGGACTGACCGAAAAAACACTTCATGAAATACTCCATGGCCCTGAACTGGTCAACGAGTAATTACCTTTTTTATATTTTAAAAATATAAATCTCTCAAAAAGTGATTGTATGACTCTACCAAGTAGTTCACCTTATTTTAGCTCCAAATTTTAGTATCTTTAGGATCTGATAAAATCAATGTCGATAAAGAAAACCGCTAAAACTACTGATGCCTCCATGACAAAAAGAGACACAACTAATCTAGCAAAAAAAGTGGCTGCCGTATCTGACTCTACCAAATCACTTTCCAAAGAAATCAAATCCATGACAAAAGTATTTTCAGATAATCAGAAGGTATTGCTATCGATGAAAGATATGATTGACACACTAATAGATACACTAGAGCACATACAAAGGCAGTCAAAACAACTAAACATAATAGAAGAGGACAATCACAGGCTCTTTGCAGGTCTAAATCAAGTGCGTACACAGGCAAATACCATTTCAAGTGTTGGCGAACACGCAAATAAACTGCAGGAGCAGGTTGATCGACTAATCCAAGCGCAAAAAGATACTCCAGCACCTGAGGAAATTATGAAGGCTGTGACAGATAATCAAAATTCCATTCAAAACAATACTCATATGATAATTAAGATTGCTCAGCGAATAGACACAATCAAGGATGAAATTGTAAGTATATCCTCTAAACCTGATAAAACATCAGATATTGAGTCAGAACTATCGACAATAAAAGAGAAATTACGAACATTGTTGGAGAATGCACCTAAAACCAGCCTAGAAAAAGAAATCCCACAACTAAAAGACGCATTGGAGACATTACAAAACCAACTAGCGGAGAATACTGTGAAAACAGAATCAATGATTAGTCTCAGGGGAGAAATATCCAAAATTGTATCTCAAATCGACTCGCTGATTCATAGAGCTGACTCGACTGCATTTGTAGGTGAGGAGCTAAAATCTGTCCAGTCTGAATTTGACTCCTTTAAAGATAATATTCTCGGTAAGACTAATACAATTGATCAAAAAATCTCCTCGATATCAGAATTATTAAAACGAGCAGATTCTACGTCATCAGAATTTAACAAAAAAACAGATCATCTTATTCAAGAAGTTCAACACATCAAAAGTACTACTAACAAATCTTCTTCGAATACTTCAAAAGAAGTCATCGCATTATTGAAACTCTCAGAATTCCAATCCAACATACGCATCTTATCAGAGTCGAAATATGGTGATCTAAAAGATATTGAGAAAATGAGTGAACAAACATCCGAAATTGTGAATCTATTCGATAGAGTATCAATAGAATCTCAGGAAAAAATATCACTTCCTCAGGAAATACGTCAATGGGCAATATCCAAAATGCTTGACTGTGCTGATAAATGGGAAATAAGATTCTCTGATCTGTTTAATGTACTAATACACAAGCTTGGAAAAGAATTAGTCAAAGAAAACATTAGAATCAATCAAGTGAGAGATATTTTTGGAATTAGGGGCGTGGATGAAATAAGAAAAGAACTTGGATTAAATTGATTTTAAGCAGTCAGATACCCCAGGTCTAATTCCACATAAAATTCAGACGACCTAATCATCACTCTGCAAGAAATATTCCGTCTAATCACTAATAATTCTTCATGGTGTGACATCACTCCTAAAACAATATTACAACTCAAAAGTCTGTTGAAATCATAGCAAAAATAATGACTATTGAAAAAACCAAATCATTTTAATCATTTTAATTTATGTATAATTAATGGATACATTTTTTCTAGAGTCTGGAATCCAATCTATAATTGAAAAGATAACTCCTGGAATTCCTCACTCTTCGTTCATTACTGATTTGGCGATAATAATGATTTTGGCCTCAGTAGTAACACTTGCATTTTTCAAAATGCGACAACCGCTTATCATTGGATATTTGTTTGCTGGGATGCTTATAGGACCTCTATCACCACTATGGACATCTCTTTTACCTGAAGGACAAAATATTCTTGGTCTCGGTCAAATTGGTTTATTATCTGATCTTGGATTGCTTAATATTTTTGCAGATTTGGGAGTTGTTTTACTTTTATTTGTAATAGGAATCGAATTTCCATATTCTAAAATACGTTCGATAGGTAAGGTCGCAGTCGGTGCGGGAACAATTGGATTATTCTCTACACTAGGTGCAGTATTTTATGTATCAAATCTAATTGGGTTGAATTTTATGGACTCACTTTTTTTAGGCGCGGCATTATCTATTACAAGCACTGCAGTAATTGTTAAAATTTTAGAAGATAGCGGAAAAATAAAAAAAGAATCCTCGATTCTTGTTTTGGGAGTTCTAATTGTTGAAGATATAATTGCTGTAATACTAATTGCCACTCTTGAATCAGTCGCATTGGCACAAACAGTATCCTATGAGAGTATCTTAACGGTCATTGTGGTAGCAGCGACATTGATTGGTGGTACACTAACTATTGGAACTAAATTAATTCCAAGATTAATTGACAGAGTAGCGGCTACTGAGCATAAAGAAATTTTGTTATTGTCTGTACTTGGACTATGTTTTGGTTATGCATTATTTGCAAATATTGTCGGATTGTCAGTAGCGATAGGCGCGTTTTTAGCAGGAGTTCTAGTTGCCGAATCTAAATCTGCAGAGGTATCAAAGATTTTATCCAGTCCGATTAAAGATATGTTTGTAGCAATATTTTTTGTATCTATTGGGGCCCTCATGAATATCACAGAATTAGAAAACTACATCTATCTGGCATTTGCAATTATAGCATTATCTGTTTTAGTCAAATTCGGAGGCGTCTTTCTTGGGACATTTTTGTTTGGACAGGGAAAAGTACAATCAATTCGTTCTGCTTTTGCACTTGCTGGTCCTCGTGGAGAGTTCTCTATTGTGATGGTGAAAACTGGTGTGGATATTGGTGCGGTGAGCAGCTTCATGTTCCCATTAATAGGAATAATTTCAATAATTTCTGCATTTATCTCGCCTTTTTTAATTCAAATCAGTGATAGAATCATAGTTAACGCAAAGGAGGAGTAAATTGAATGATGAAATGAAAGAACTCTTGAAACGTGTGCATTCTAACATCACATCAATTGAATATGGGGGAAATGATATACCGTGTATTGTTTTAGAAGAGAAAAAATTTAATGAAATAATTAAAAATGTCGCAGGTAAACCATTATCTGTTTTTACGAATCTAAACATTTTGCATAATGGTTTAGGAAATGTTTTCGTGGAGATAGTTTTGATATTTTCTAATAGTGGCATGGAAGAAAAAATATTGATTTATGCAAATGAATCAATTGGTTTTTTTGAATTATTAAAAAATACTTCGATTCTTGCAATATCTTCACCCAATTTTAGTATGGGTAACAATAAAGTGTTTATGATTCAGCTTCCAAATCCTCAAAAAATCAATGACGCACTTGAAATTATTAGACAGGGACTAAAACCAAGAAGGTAAATTCCAATTTTTAATTTATATTCACGCGAAATTATGGTGTTTTTTATGCACTTTGAGAATTTCTAATGCGGCTGCCGGGATTTGAACCCGGGTCACAGAATTGGCAATCCCGCGTACTACCAGGCTATACTACAGCCGCATGATTGATTAGACTAAACAAAGTCTATTAAAATGAATTGTTTATCACAAACTGCTGGAACATATTGTACCATGGATAAAATTTTAGAAGAAAAAATTAATCAAAAAATTATGGATGTTCTTTCAAACATTTCAGAAATTAATACAACTGCACAAAAAATTTATGATAACAATGTCAGTATTGATTTCAAATATGGTATTATAGTTGGAAGACTATACAACTCATTTTTTTATCAAAGCAAAAGAATTCTCAAACGCCAACCTACCAGCGAAGAATTTTCAGATTTTTTAGAAATATTGTCTCGTAGGAAGAATGAAATTTTTGAGAAACTTTAGTTTTTTAGAACTGGCATAACTTTAATCGTTGGAGTGATAGGCAATTTTACACAAGCGCCAACAAGTGCTTTTTTTGCAGCCTCTAAGTGTTCTTTTTTGACGTGCATCTCCATAATGCATTGCCCACCTCTAACTCTAGCTGCTAAGCTTACTGCTTTTCCAAATGCCCGTCTCATTCCCTCTTGAAGTCTATCTGCTCCCGCAGTTGCAATCATCTTGTTTTCTCTGAGTAAAATGTGTGGGTATATCCTCAGAACAGAAAAGTATCCTGTCTCGCCAGTGGTTTGCTCTAACGTTTTGTTTGCAGCTAATCTAGCTGATTCTATGGCCATATGACGAATCTGCATCTTTTCATTTGAACATAATTGAACAACAAAATCATATTCCCCACGTTTCCCGCCTTGGTATTTTGCGATTTTTGGTTGTGGTTTACCCTTAATGAATTCCTTACGGGCATAAGGTTGTCCATTTCCTATTCTATAGCATCCACCGTGCATTTTATTACCTGTTAAAACTCCCCAGTTCCCATATTTTAACGGTGAAGCATTTTCGACGCTTCTGATCACGCTTATATGGAATTTTGCGGGATTTTATGCAAATGAGTTCTGATGTGGAGCCAAACATAGAGGGCATCTTGTTTGAAGATCATACCATTATACTTGCTAAAGAAATGCAAAATCAACTTGAATCCAAAGGTTATGGTGAGACTAGACAAGAGAAATTTCTCTTAAAACCATTTGAAACACTATACTTCCTGTTTTACAAGAAACTTGATTTGTTGATGGGAAAAAAGAAAATTACATTTGAACAGATGTTGACAATTGCCTCAAATAAAGATGAAAACGCCCTGACCAAATTTCTGATATATCGTGATTTACGAATTCGTGGTTATACTGTAAAGGATGGTTTTGGGTTTGGTGCAGATTTTCGTGTATATGAACGTGGACAGTTTGGAGAAAAAGGTGCTAAATACCTAGTTTTTGGTCTGGCCGAAGGAAAACAGGAAAAAATGGGAACTTTACAAAAAAACATTGAAGAAATTACCAAGATGGGAAAAGAACCCATTTTAGCTGTTATAGAAAGAAGAGGAGAGGTGATTTACTACAAAATCTCTAATGTAAAATTCCTACAAAATACCAAAAATATTGACTCTGCTGGATTTATTTTTAGCTAAGTGTTTCTATAGCCCAACCTGAATCATACTTGAGAAGATTGTTCTGATATGCATATGTAAAGTCATAAACTTGAACATATTTTGTTTCATTACTCCATAACTTTTCAAAATCTGCAATCTTGATATCTACTCTCGGTCTATCATTCCATGAAGTAAATACATCAATTGATTCAAAATTTCTATTTTCAGTGTTGAAGGTTTCATTGGATGTTCCAGTATATGCAACCATCTCACCTTGTTCATCACGAAATATTCCTATTCTTTCAGAAAACGAACCATCTACGTGTTCCGATCTAGGTATTGCAATTTTAATCTGGATTTTGTTTTTTTGCACTAGTTTTTGCAAAATGTCGAGTTTGTAACCGTGTATTGAACTAAATGAAAATGCTCCATTCTTTTTATTGAAAATTTTGCCCAAAATATCAAGGTCTTTTGTAGAATATCTATCTCCTGTAATGATTCGAATTTTTCCATCATTTTCTGCAAAGTTCTGCAATCCCAAAGATAAAGTCGATATACTCTTTAATGTGATGTACTGAACAGATCTATCGTACTCTATAGAGTTTGATAGACAAGGAATAAAAAATTCCGAGACCAAATTATCTGCATCAGTGCGATATTGTAATTTGAGCGAGAGATCCTTTAATACCACAAATTTTAATCACATTGTAGTTATTTAAGTACAAATTTTTTCATCACTTTCATTATGTTAATTGGATTTTTGATATGGCTAATATTCAATTTTGATATGACGAGTGATTTTAATGAAAAAATCTATCGATGCTCCCGCCGGGATTTGAACCCGGGATCCCTGCCTTGAGAGGGCAGTATGCTTAACCGGACTACACCACAGGAGCTTCAAAAAAATTGCAAATAATAGCAATTTAAAGGAATGCTATTCTATTGATTTGTTAAAAAATAATCATTAAAACATTTAAGAAAATAAAAAATAATTTTTTGTTATTGCTTCCGAACAATTTAGTTGAAAAACTGTCATTATCTAATATTCCAGTTGGTCTTGGAGGTTGCAAATCTCATGATATTTCACTTGATTGCTGTGAATATGATATCACTGTCTTTGATGATAAGATTGGTAGTGAATTGAGAGTAGTAGATGACGTCCTAGTGAGAATCCATCATGGGAGAATTGACGAGACGGATTTAGAAATTTTACAAAAATATGATTCTATGAAAATACTATCTGACCCTTCATGGAAACTCTTGACGTTTTTATCTAAAATCAAGGAAAAACAAGAAAAAATCCGTAATTCTGTGGCAAAAAACTTTCTAATACAAGCATCATTTTTTGCAACAAAGGCTAAACAAAATATCGAAGAAGATTTTGCACCTGTCTGGATAAAATGTTCTGCATATTTGATTTGTGATGGGTTAGTTCTACTCAATTCAAAGTCTTGCAGTCCAGCACACATGCTTGAAACAATACGTAGTTTAGAGAAAAATAAAACAAACCAGTATTTTGCAAATCTTGCGGAAATTCTTGGACTAGAACGTGCAACATCATCTTTGTTAGAAAGAATGATGAAATCCACAATTGGTTTTTCTGATATGATAAAGAATAATTCCGATGGGGAGATTATTAGCAAAAAATATGAATACTTGAAATCACATTCACTTTTATCTGATTGTTATTTTTATTTGGGTACTTTAAACAAAAATATTATTCTGGAAATAAAAGACTCGATTCATAAGAATCCGGAATTAATACACATTCTTAAAACTGCATTTGATTTAGAACATGACAAAATTAAACTTGAATCGCAATCTGCTTTGTTACTTAAAATTGTAAATGATCTAATTCATATTCAAAATCATGCATGAGTGTTTTATTCTTCAATTCTGGCAACCTTTAAAACCCTCTCAATGATTTTAATTCTATGGCAGATCAAGCTTGCGGATGCGAAACCCCAACAGGCGATCCAGAGTTTCAATGTGATTGCGAGATGCAGGGTCACTGTTTGTGTAGCGCTGACTGTAAATGCAAATCCTCAGTTTGCAAAGAAGCAGTATCAGAGTTAAGATAAACTTAACCTACTTTTTGTTTTTATTTTTTGTACTAAATTAATTTCTCATCTTCAGGGTCTAGACCCCATGATTTAACTAGTTCTTTCTGGAACTTTTCTAATTGACTTTCATTTAGTGCGTTACCACAATTTTTGTGAGTTGGTATAACAGTCATTCCAGCCAGTTTGTATTCGATTTCAAACATGTGTACTTTGGCACATTCGCACATTTTAATATCAAAAACAGATTGCCTCTATATTTGCTTAGCTCACATGAATAACGTTTAACTAACCAAAATTACCAATTAATTCAGTTGAAGACATTATTAGTCATATTGCTGGTAATATCAATACTAGTCTCAGGTTTTACACATACTGCAAATGCTCAACTTCAGGCCGGCGGTGTTAGTAAAGAAGGTTCATGGTATGTTGGTGAGGGACTCAAAAAAGGTGATCAATTTAGTTATAATTTATGTCATGTTTACTACAAGGATTGTACTCAATTCAAAATTGATTTTTGGGTAGAAGGAAGTGAAAAGGTAGGAACCGAAGATCAGTGGAAACTTCAAGTTGTTGTGTATGACGGTGGCAAAGTTCACAAAGGAACTATTAATTTAGGAAAAGTCGCCGCTGAACCAATTGGAAGTACTAAGAATTTAATTCCTTACGCTGCTGCATTCAAGTCTTCACTTTCCTGGCTCTCAGCTTATGCAACTGCTGATACTCAGGGTCTCACTGGTAAGGGTCCTAAAAAATTCTCAATGCCATCGTGGGGTAAAATCGGAAATATTGGCGGCGAACAAATCATACCCGGAAGCGAAGAAAAGGTTGCTGTCCCAGCTGGTATGTTTGATACCGTTAGAGTTACTTGGAAGACTGGGGGTAAAGTAAACAACGTATACATTGTTGATGAGTTTCCTTTCCCAGTTAAGGCAGATACATATGCACATGTTGCGGAAGGTGTTCCACCTCAAGAATATAGATTTGAATTACTTGACTATGAACGCAATGTCACCATGAATCCTTTTGAAAAAATAAAGGATACTGGTATTGATGCTTTTGGTAGTAATTGTCCAAGAGTTACCGATGATTTTACTCAAGTTAGCAAAAATACTAACACAAATACAATGATAATTAACTTGAAGTATTCTCCCAAAAATCCAAAACAAGGTTGCCCGATGGATATGATTATTGATTTTAAGCGTAAAGTCAATCAGGAAGAATTTGAGAATGAAGTTCATTATGATATTCTTGTAGTAAAGCCAACCAGTTCAGGCATTCCAGAAGTATTACGCTCACTTGCAGAAGAGGATAACCGAAACTCATTCTTTACTACTTCTGGACAAGTAAGAACTAGTATTGATCTTAAAGAATCTGGAAAAACTACCTATGCGATATTTGTTAAAGGAACTGGACCTGAGACTAAACCAGATCCTGCAAAAATCGGTTTTATTACATTTGATGTTGATGTTCAGGCAGGAACTATTAATCAAAAACCAGAATCGACTACAAAACCGACTCCCTCATCAGGAGAACTATCAATTCCATCATGGATCAAGATTACTGCTAAATTCTGGGCGACTGATAAAATCACAGACAAAGACTTTGTCACAGGAATTCAATATCTGATTAAAAACAAAATTGTCAAAGTACCTCTAGGAAAACTAACAGATTCCAAAACTAATATGATTCCTGACTGGGTTAAGAAAAGTGCTGGTTCTTGGGCTGATGGAAAGATTACTGATAATGAATTTGCCAATGGTCTACAATTTCTAATTTCTAACGGAATAATCAAATTAAAGTCTTAATCATACATTTCATTGGCTCAAAAAATTCTCATCATACCTTTAGCCATCATGCTTGGTGCTGCTGTAATTGGACTGACATATCCTTTTTGGAATGGTGTTCCAGGCTCGGAACAAAATGTAATACCTAGATTTGCAAATCAGTGGCATATAGGAGAAGGCTCTGAAAATCATCCTGTTTTACAATACGTGATAAATTACTCAGACAAAGAATTTCTGGCCACAATAGAATTCATGGAGAAAAATGGAGATAATGAAAAAATTTACCTGTTAATTGATGATAAAAAATCTGGAGTACATTTGGAACAACAATTAGAAATCGGTGAAGCCTTTGTATTTATCGGCGTAAATGATGATCTAAAACCCTATGTACAAGCTTTGGATAAGACGGTTTTTTCAGTTAGAGATACAATTACTGGTTCCAAATACCTAGTTGTTGGTGCGGAATGGGGCACAACTTTTGTAGGAAAATTCAATCCGAAGCTCAAGGTCGTAGATTATTTGGATACAAAATTTCAATTTGGTGAACTCAAAACATTCGTTGTATCTTATGAAATAAATCAAATCCAGAATAAGCTTTGGATTGTAGACAATATGCCGTTACCTGTTAAGGCTGAGTATTTTACAATAGATGGAAAACCTGATTATTCTTATGAACTAGTTGATATCAAATCAGGTCCTCTGTCGTAAACTTTAGCTAAAAGCCAATTGCAAAAATTATTGACTCTCTCATCAAAAATACACCAAATATGCAGAGAGTGAGGCAGAATATCAATGCGTCCACCCTCGAATGTCACCCTTACGCCTTCTTTACCTTCATACATATATGCATCATCAATCTTTGCATTGACAAAAGTCTCACTAGCTTTATTTTTTATAATTTGTCTAGGAATTGGAAAATTTTTTTTCAGCATATCTACGATTATAGATAAATCACGTTTTCCATATAGCTCAAACTCATTAATCTTATTTTCATGTGGAAAATTAACTAGTAACTGAACTTTGTATTTTTTTCCAACACTGATTCCGATTTCAGCAATTTTTGTATATGCCGTCGCTGGATTTTTTCTTAATAACATCATGATTTGTGGCAAATTAGATTTTAGTTCTTTTTGCAAACCACCTGTCAGTAAAGAAAAACTCATCAACTTTTCATAATTGATTATAGATATATTTTTTCAAGATTAGTTTTTTACCGGCTGAATGATTTTGATTTCATGGCAATGCCTGCTGATTATGATGGTATGCGTATTGATGAAGCCTCAGAACGCGCCAATAGTGTCGATGATTATAAACTCACATGCATTCAATTCATTGAAGATATTTCAAAGGACTACCTTGCTTGGGTTGATAGATATCAACTAGATCCTGAAGAGGATAAAAAACGAAGAGACAGAATAGCAGCGGTTATTCAAAAAAGTAATGAGTGGATTGCTAAGGTTTCTCAGACAATAAAAGGCGTAGATGTTGCGATGAATGATGGCATTCAAAAAATGGCAGAATCAACTGCAGGACAGCCATTTCAATTGGGAGTATTTGTCAATAAACAATCTGGATATACAAATTCTAAACCAGGAATTATTGATGTTAACGTGAAAGCATCAGGTAGGAATGAAAGGAAAACAAAGATAATTGAACATTACAAAGGACAACAGTTTAGAATAGAATCTACAGCTAAGGTATTCATACATGAATCAAACATTCCTCAAAATGAGTTTGAACTTATGGATGTACACCTTAATCTGGATGCAACACAGGCAAAACAGAGAGATCTTATTTCTTTCACAATAACTGTCGCTGAAATTGAAAATGGATATGAAACTGAAAAACGTGGCGTTTCTACTATAATTCATATAATTTAATTAATTTTAACCCGAGAGATATTAGATCTTTTTACGAAATTTTTTTAAAAATATTTTGATCAATTTATTAGCTTAACCTGTAAAACTATTCGCGCATCTTCGGCGCGTTGCTCACCTGGATATTTTAACTCTGAAATTTTTCTTGCTAGTGATTCATCTGTTACTAAGGAAGATAATCCTGAATGACTTTTACCATTAAATTGAATTAGGACATCTGGAGTCACAATGGCATTTTTTAACCAATCTGAATTTTCATTTCTTCGTGAAAAATATACCATTTGATTATAAAATACGGCACGAAGCATAACAGAATGTGGCTTTCCGGTCTTTCTTCCCTTTGTGGTAAATATGACTCTGATTGAGCTTTCTGACATGTGGCATGATTGAAGTCAAGTAATTTAATCTGTTTGATTGAAAGTTATAGTTTTTAGTTTCAATAAACTAATTTTCTAATCTAACCTTATGGAATTACTAGAAGAAAGTCAAAAAAATGATTGCGTTGCTGATGACTTCGTTGGCAAGCGTGTCATTGATAGAGAGGGAATAAAATATGGTGAGATTAAGCATATACACATCAACTCAAAAACCTTGACAGTTTCCGGTGTCACAATTCATCAAGGATTTCATAATGATTATTTTCTTTCTGCTGACTACATAGATAATTTCACCAATGAGTCGTTACTTCTTTCCAGATCTCCTGTTAGAAACAACGTTCAGGTAGTGGATATTGATGGGCATAAGATTGGTAAAATAAAACGACTAGTCAAAGATCCGTTAACAAATGAACTAAATTCTATCGAGGTCTCAGATGGTTTTATTCACTCCAAAATTGTGAGCAAACAAGATATCTGGGGAGTTGGGGAAAAAGTCATCCTCAGAATGACAAGAGAAGAATTCAAAAAAATACACTAGTTTTTTATTTTGATTTAGATTGGCAATCGGCACAAATGGGAAATCCATTTTGTATGGTTACTTCGACATTTGAAGAATTACAAACATGACATAGTCCTTTCATAACATACAAAAAAATTTGTTATTTTTAATTTTTATCATATCATTGAAAAACCTATCATTTTATACTAATGTAATTTCAAATATCTCATGTACTCAATTCAAACTAAAAAACTCAAAAAAATATACAAATCTGGGACTGTTGCTGTTGATGAAATATCCTTCGATGTGGAAGAGGGAGAGATCTTTGGTTTTCTTGGACCAAACGGCGCAGGAAAGAGTACCACTATGATGATTCTGACCACTCTTCTAAAACCATCTGGGGGTCAAGCTTTTGTATCCGGATTTGACATTACCACTCAACAAAAAAATGTTCGACAGAGTATAGGATATGTTCAACAAGATGTCACAATAGATGAGTATCTCACTGGAAGAGAAAATCTTTTACTTCAAGCACGACTCAATCATATTCCTAAAAATCTGATCTCATCTAGAATAGATGACTTGTTGAATTTAGTAGAATTAAATGAAAAAGCTGATGATCCCACAATAACTTATTCGGGTGGAATGAGAAAAAGACTAGAAATCGCAGGCGGGCTTTTACACAGACCTAAAGTATTGTTTCTCGATGAACCTACCGTCGGATTAGACATTCAAACAAGACAAAAAATCTGGGAATATATAAAAAAAATTCATACTGAATACAAAATGACTATTTTTCTGACAACTCATTATATGGAAGAGGCCGACAAATTGTGTGGTAGAATAGGAATTATCGATAACGGTAAAATTCAAACAATAGATTCCCCTTCTAATCTAAAAAATACTCTTGGTGGAGGGATAATTACTCTAATTGTGGATGACAGCCCATCAAAAAATGATCTTATATCAAAAATCAAACAAATTCAATTTATTCAAGACGTGACAATCACGGAAAATAAAATAACTATTTTTACTTCAAAAGGTACCGATGTCGCTCCATTGATCTTTTCAATGTCTTCAAATTTTGGAGTGACAATTCGCTCAATATCAATTACACAACCTACACTTGATGATGTTTTTTTATCGTTTACTGGACATGATCTTAGGGATGATAACACTAAGAAATCTTACGATCGGAGAAAAGAATATCGAAAAATCCAGAGGATGAAATCATGATGTTATATGATACTTACACTATATTTTGGCGAGAGTTAAAACGTTACAGAAAATCTAGAAGCGGCGTTTTAATTCGATTAATACAACCAGCAATTTGGATAATTGTAATCGGTCATACATTTGCTGGAACTAAACCATTAATCCAATCTGTTGGATTTAATGGTAGTTACCTGGAATTCATGGCTCCGGGTGTCATCATATTAACTGCCATATTTACGAGTATTTTTGGTGGCGTCAACACATTATGGGATAGAAGATATGGATTCATGAATAAGGCGCTTGTATCTCCAGTTTCTAGATCATCAATTGCTCTTGGAAAAATGCTTGCAATTTCAGTAATATCTGCAATGCAGTCGGCCATGATTATAGGTATATCTATAATTATTGGTGTTACATTTTCGAATTTTTTAGTTATTGTCCCCATCATGGCAATTGTCATATTGTTTTCATTGGGATTTTCTGGAATTTCAGTAATTGTGGCCGCCACAGCGAAATCTCAAGAAACATTCTGGGGAATAATCAATTTCTTAGGAATGCCTCTGTTCATGCTCAGTCCTGCACTCTTTCCCTTGGAATTACTTCCTGACTGGCTAGCAGGAATTGCCAAACTAAATCCTGTGACCTATACTGTACTACTGGTAAGAGAAATGATGACAGGAGTTACTGAGGGAGTTTCTACTTTCATGAGTATGGGAATAATTGGTATTTTTGTAGTTTCGATGCTCGCTTTGGCAAGCTATGTTTTTACTCGTGAAGTGAACAAACCTTTCTAGGTTTAAAAAATTGACCTGAACTTCAAAAATTTCTAACTAGGTAGATCTTGTGTAGATACAGCCAAAACTTTATCGTGCAAGGTAAAATAGTTACACTAATCGCATTTCTTGCTATATCTGCATTCTCATTCCAAACCGTGATGGGTTATGCGAGTTACCCATATGTCTTAAGCTTTGGGACACAGGGGTTGGTTAAGACTGGGGTTTTCACATATCCTCAACATGTTGCGGTTGATGATTCTGGGAATGTATACGTGACAGATCTAGGAAATGCTCGAGTTCAGAAATTTGATAATGATGGACAGTTCTTACACTCATGGGGATCCAAAGGAACCGGTAAAACTGAATTTCATGCACCAGAAGGAATAGCCGTGGGTAAAGGATATGTCTATGTTGTTGATCACGAATTGAATGTAATTAAAAAATTTGACACTAATGGAAATTTCATAACCTCATGGGGTGGAACAGGCGTTGATAATGGATACCTAAAACTTCCTACCGGCATTGCAGTTTCAAAAGATAACTTTGTTTATGTTGTAGATACTGGCAATTCAAGAATACAAAAATTTGACACTAATGGCAAATTTGTATCAGTTATAGGTTCAAGTGGTACAGGAGACGGTCAATTCTTAACACCATTAGATGTTGCTATAGATTCTAATAACAATATTTTTGTTACTGATAATGGATACAAAAAAATTCTCAAATTCAATTCAGATGGTGTTTATTTATCTAGTTATACGTCATCATTTGGTGGAATAAAACTATCACCTGATGGGATTGATATTGATTCTGATTCAAAAATGATAGTTGCCGATTCAGGAAATAATAGAATAGTCGTATTAGATGGTGACGGTAAAACAGTTGCCAGCTTTGGCAAAACAGGAACAGGTAACTCACAATTTAAGATGCCCAAAGGGATTGCCACTGATCTTGACGGTGATCTATTTGTCGTAGATTCAAGTAATCACAGAATACAAAAATTTGGATCTCAAGATAACATGACAGAAAGTATTTCTGTTTCCACAACTCAAACTACTAAAATTAATTCTAAATCTATCGAGTCTGAGCAAAACAACCCAGTAACTGTGACTAGAACTATAGTAAATGATCTCAAAAAACCCAATATTAACCCCCCAAAGGATCTATATGTTGAGGCCACTGGTGGATTAACAAGAATTTCTATAGGTCAAGCAATAGCAATTGATGACTCTGGTATTAAATCGCTAACAAATAATGCCCCTAATGAGTTTCCTTTGGGTACGACTACGGTGATATGGACTGCTATTGACAATTCAGGAAATGTCGGAATTGCTACTCAGACAATCACTGTAGTGGATTCTACACCTCCACTGATATATGGTTTGAGTGATATCTCTCAGGAAACAAAAGGTCTGGAAAATTCAGTGAATCTTGGGTATCCAAAAGTAGATGATTTAGTTGGTGTTTTATCAATTACAAACGATGCACCAGAAACATTCCGTTTGGGAGAAACCGTTGTTACTTGGACTGCTGTTGATGTTGCAAAAAATGAAGCAACTGCAATACAAACCATAACAATTATTGATACTAAACCACCTAAAGTTATTGCTCCAGCTGATATTAATTCAGAAGCTACAAGTCTTGATAAAAATATGATTATTTTAGGCGAGCCAATAATTTCTGATGATTCTGAAATCTATTCAATAACTAATGATGCACCGGAATTCTTCCCACTAGGTGAAACAACCGTTACCTGGACAGTATCTGATGTGTCTGGAAATTTAGGTTCGGCAAAGCAAAAAGTGACTATCGTCGATACTTCAAAACCGAAAATTTTGCCAATGGATAGTGCTGTGGTTGAGGCAATATCTGAAAAAAATAATTCTGTCACATTAATTCCTCCAAATGTGACTGATGTTCAAATCGTAAAAATAACTAATGATGCACCGGAATTCTTCCCACTGGGTGAAACCATAGTGACCTGGACCGCTACTGATTTATCTGGAAATAACTCTACGACTCTTCAAAAAATTAATGTTGTAGATACTACAGCACCAAATTTGATTACACCACCTGATATAATTCAAGAGGCAAAAAGTAAGACTGGTAATATTGTATCTCTTGGAGAATCTTTGACTACTGATACAACAGGTTTTACATCTACTGTTAATGATGGACCTTCCGAATATTCCTTAGGTACAACAATTGTTACTTGGACTGCTTCTGATAATTTTGGAAATACTGTGTCAAAGATTCAAAATGTCACAATAATTGATACTACGGCACCAAAAATATCGTCTCCTGGGAAAATAGTTTTTGAGGCAACAAGTTTATTTGAAAACATCATTGATTTAGGAATCCCAAAGACGTCTGATTCGGTGGAAGTATTGGCAATAACTAACGATGCACCAGAATTTTTCCCACTAGGTGAAACAACCGTCACCTGGACCGTATCTGATACTTCGGGAAACACTAACACTGCCGCTCAGATTGTATCTGTAGTGGATACAACCGCACCTATAATTACAATACCTGAAAATATCATTAAAGAAGCAGATAGCCTCAACACTACAAAATTTTCAATTGGGGATGC
This sequence comes from Nitrosopumilales archaeon, assembly GCA_900299125.1. Classification (GTDB taxonomy): domain Archaea; phylum Thermoproteota; class Nitrososphaeria; order Nitrososphaerales; family Nitrosopumilaceae; genus Nitrosotenuis. The sequence goes on from OMIR01000032.1 coordinate 55,275, forward strand.
GGTAGCTAATGATCTCAACAAAGTAGAATCAATAACTAACGATGCACCAGAATTCTTCCCACTAGGTGAAACCATAGTGACCTGGACTGCTACTGACGGAGCTGGAAACACAAGTACAGCTACTCAAAAAATAACAATTGTGGATACAACTAAACCAGAGATTTCCAAACCATCTGACATCACTCAAGAGGCAATATCTAAACTAGAAAATACAGTGACTTTAGAAACTCCATTAGCATCAGATAATGTCGGAATAGAATCAATAACTAACGATGCACCAGAATTCTTCCCACTAGGTGAAACCATAGTGACTTGGACTGCTACTGACTCTGTGGGATTATTGACAACTGCATCACAAAAAGTGATTATTGTAGATACAACCAAACCAGAAATACACATTTCTAATGTAGAAGTTGAAGCCACTAGTGAAAGTATGAATACGGTTGATCTTGGGGAGATCAAGACCACTGATAAGGTTGAAGTTACATCAATAACTAACGACGCACCTGAAAATTTTAAACTTGGTGTGACAATTGTTACTTGGACAGTTACAGACGAATCTGGTAATTCTGCAAGTGTACAACAGTCAGTGACGGTCCACGATTATACATCACCAATTATTACACCACCATCAGATATCTCAACTGATGCAAAATCATCTGATAAAAATATTATATTGCTTGGAAATCCTATTGCGCGAGATACAGTAAGTAATGTATCAATAACTAACGATGCACCAGAATTCTTCCCACTCGGTGAAACTACAGTGACCTGGACCGCGACTGACTCTTCAGGTAATGCTGTGAATGCCACACAAAAAGTCATACTCACTGATATGACTAGTCCAATCATAAAATCCCCCGTGGATGTGATTCAAGAAGCTACATCACTATCAAATAATCTGGTAAACCTTGGTGACGCACAGGCTGAAGATGCAATTGGAATAGAATCAATAACTAACGATGCACCAGAATTCTTCCCACTAGGTGAAACCATAGTGACTTGGACTGCTACTGACGGAGCTGGAAACACAAGTACAGCTACTCAAAAAATAACAATTGTGGATACAACTAAACCAGAGATTTCCAAACCATCTGACATCACTCAAGAGGCGACATCTAAACTAGAAAATACAGTGACTTTAGAAACTCCATTAGCATCAGATAATGTTAGAATAGAATCAATAACTAACGATGCACCAGAATTCTTCCCACTAGGTGAAACCATAGTGACTTGGACTGCTACTGACGGAGCTGGAAACTTGGAATCAATAAGTCAAAAAATTATAATTCAAGATACAATATCTCCTAAATTTGCAAAAATATCTGACGCAGTTGTAGAAGCGACCAGTAAAGACTCTAACAGTATTAGTCTACAACCACCTGTTGTCACAGATATTTCTGATATTAAATCCCTGATTAACGATGCCCCAGAGAAATTTTCATTAGGAGAAACCATGGTAATCTGGACTGCTGCTGATGATGCAGGAAATGAATCTTTTACATCACAAAAAGTTACAGTGATCGACACTTCATCACCTGTTCTAACTATACCTGATGATGTTGTTACAGATTTGATATCTATTAGAACCCCAGTGATAGTAGGTCTAGCAACAGCAACCGATCTAACTGATGATCATCCTAAAATTACCAACGACGCACCAGATACATTTCCAATTGGGCAAACAACTGTGACATGGATAGCTCAGGACAAATTCGGTAACTCTATGAATAAAACACAAATCGTGACAATTCAGGCATGTGGTAAACCAGAGTCTACCTACAATCTAATAATTGGTACAGAAGATGATGATA
>OMIR01000033.1 GCA_900299125.1 Nitrosopumilales archaeon
AAAATCAAAGTTCTAGTCTTTGAGCTCAAAGTAGCAGATGATAACGGATTCCCAACCAAAGACACCGTCAAAATTACAGTATTACCAGTTAACACACCTCCAGTAGTAAATGCCGGTGAAGACCAGACTGTGGATGTAAAGACCACTGTCAACTTGGCCGGTACTGCAACTGATGATGATGGTGAAAACATGACCTATCTGTGGAACCAAATCGCTGGACCAACAGTTCAACTATCAACTAGCACTGAACTAGATACAAGCTTTGTGGCACCAACAGTTCAAGAGGATACAGTACTTACATTCCAATTAATTGCAAATGATGGTCAAGCAGACAGTGAGCCTGATACAGTGGATATCACTGTAGTTGGTGAAATTGTCAAGGCAATGACTGCATATGCAGGCAAAGACCAAACAGTTTCAGAGAATTCACAGGTGAATCTATTTGGAACTGGCAAGGATCCATTAAAACACAAGATTTCATTTTCTTGGAAGCAACTATCTGGTGTAGGAGTTGAACTCTCTGCAAATGATGTTGCAAAGCCAACATTTACAGCACCTATAGTTTCAAATGGTGAGACTAAAACACTCACATTCGAGCTAACTGTTAGCGATGATACTGGAAGAAATGCCAAGGACACTGTTACTATAACTGTCGAGCCAATCAACAGTGCACCAGAAGCAATCGCCAAAGTGAAATCCGTTAGAGAAGCATCCTAAAACTAATTTCTCTCTAATTTTGATTATTTGGATTTAGAAAAATTTCAAGACGATGTATACACGGTAACTAACCATCTAGGCAAAAGTCTGAACCCAGAACAGATTCCGAAACTCAACTTTGTTAGGCAGAGATTAATCGAACTATATCAGCAAAATCTCGTCAAGATTAACCACTCTGTTTTGGAATTGATTTGCGCTGCAAACCTGGTGGCAAAAGGTTTTGCCGTTGATGTTGAAAAACAACTCTCCGACGTCCTAGTATGTGATATTTATGCAAAAAAAGACAACAAAACCGTCATTGTAGAAATTGAAACCGGTTTTACGCCGCCAGAGCATGCATTGGACACTATAGATTACTATATCAGCAGAATAATTAGCAAGATTGCCAGGTACAGCAAGTATTGTGACGAGTTCTCACTTGCAACACCTGTGATTGGTATGCTGCCAATTAGCAAGCTTTTCTTGGCACAGCCTTCTGATAGGCCGCACTCGGAAATCAAAAAGATAAAGGCCCACTGCGATCTATTTTACAAAAATCCACCAATTGAATTCGATGACATACTTAACGCCAAACTGCATTCAATTTACCTAATCAATATAGACAAGGGCTTTGCAAAGCAGATGGAGCCTAGTTCGTATTATTCACTGACCGGAGAAATACTTGAAAAAAGCGAAATTGATCTCTGACGCAGTCCTAAAATATGACCTATCTTTAATTTACAAAAGATGATCTGCGCTAGCTGTGAGAAACACAAGCATTACGAATGCATAGACTGTCAGAACAACCACAAAACAGAACTGTGCTCTTGTGACTGCCACTTGGACTCTGGAATGCACAAGCACTAATAGTCTACTTTCCAATCCGAGCGCAGCTTTTTGTCGATCTCAGTTGCCATTACATCAAGCTCCTGCGTGGAGCCAAAATTCTGGTATGTGAGCTTTTCTAGTGTCTTTATGATGCTCTTTGCTGCCCTATATTGTGGTATGGATGGCTCGTCAATTTCCCCGTATAGCCCAATTCCGTAAATATCGTTGATTTTTGCATAGCCCAAAATCAGTCCATTAAAACCGGTAATGACTGACTTTGTAGGAGTCAAATGAACATCCAATTTTTCAAGCTGCTTTGTTAGAACCTTTGAAGTCGTAGTGATGAATGCCTTTGGCTCTTGGCGAATTATCCGTGATGTGTGAAATCCTCCCACGGTATAGATGAACTTGACCTGATATTTTTTTGCCACAGAAATTACATCCTGGCATAACTCGTGGAGTTCCTCATTTGTCTTTGGTTGGCCTGAACCCCCGCCGAAAATTATCAGATTTTGACTAAATCTATAGTCCCATCCCTCCTTTGGGATCTCTATGTGTCCGCCCTTGTCTAAAACATAAGATAACTCTGTAGAATCGGCTCTCCTAAATGAAACTGTACCCTTTGATTTGTTAATAAAATCAATCACAATGTTTCCTACATTTCCCATGTCTTGGAGGGCTGCAATGATCAGTGGTTTTTGGACCTCCGGCTCGCTTGTCTGAGAGAACTTCATGCCTTGAATTTTGATGATAACTCATTAAAACTTTGGCAAAGATTCTCATAAATTTGGAATAATAATAAAATCTATTATTTTTTATCAAAAATTATCCTAGTTGTCTGTTTTTTTGCTAAATTATTTTGTGTTTTTAAATGAATTAGGGATCTACAATCTCAAGATTCATAAAGGAAAAAAACAATCCAACGAAGATCATCGAGGCTTATGACTAATTTCGGTACTCTGGAATATGTAATGGACAAGTTTTCAGGCGCTTGGAGCTGGAAAGTTACCGGCGAGCGCGCAGTTGCTATGGTATCACAAATTATCCCGCAGGCCTGGTATGGCGATGGGGAATACGAGGCAATTGTTCCAGATGATCCAAAAAATGTATCCCAGATCAAGTGGATTATGGATAGATATCCACTAGAGATTCTCTCAAAAAACATTTGGCAAAAAAAGGTACCACCATCAACCAAAGTAGTTCAAAAAAAGCCAAAAAAGACTGAACGCCTACAGCTGGCAAATCCCGGCAAGCAGTTCAGGGGGAACCTGCTCAATTTTCAAAGAGAGGGATTAGACTTTTTGCTAAAATCTGCCGGAAACGCACTCTTGGCAGACGAAATGGGATTGGGAAAGACCGTACAATCTCTATCATACATCGCCTCAGAACAAAACGCATTTCCTGCTTTAATTGTGGCACCGCTTGTAACTCTGCAAAACTGGCAGAGAGAAATTGAAAAATTCCTGGTCCGAAAGAGCAGAAATGGTAGACTAGTTGATGGTCAAGCCCCAACATCAACAATTATCAGAGTGGGAAAATCCGAGGCACTGGACAAATTTGATTTCTATATTATCAACTATGAATTGTTATTCAAAAGATACAAGGACCTATCAAAACTTGGACTCAAAACCATAGTATGTGATGAGGTGCAAAACCTGAGATCAAAGACGACTCAGAAATACCACGCAATCAAAAAACTTGCCGCACTAGAATCTGTAAAATATAGAATTGGATTATCCGGGACTCCAATTTACAATCGCGGATCAGAGATTTGGCCAATTGTTGATATTTTGCGCCCTGGTTTGTTGGGCAGCTTTAAAGAATTTTGTGAATATTTCTGCTATGTAAATGAAAAAGGTAAGGCAATTGTTTTGGAAAACAAGCGCGAATCACTGCGAAACATGCTACAAAAACATGTCATGCTTAGAAGAAAAAAATCAGACGTTCTCTCTGAGCTCAAAGAGAAAATCCGATACAAGGAAATCATTGACTCTGACATAAACTATTACAATAAAGAACTGGAGCGAATCTGGAGAAAATTAGAAGATGAGCGAAAAGTAGCACAAACTCCATTTGATGCATCAACTGCATACCAGCGAGCAATTCAAAGCGAAAGACAAGCCGCCGGAGCTGCCAAGCTACCACACGTGATTAATTTTGTAAAAAACATTATGGAAATTGAGGAAAGCGTTGTAGTATTTTGCCATCACAAATCAATTCACTCACTATTGCATCAGAGTCTCTCGGAATTCAAACCCGCATCTATTATTGGCGGACAGACTGACAAACAAAGACAGGACAGTATTGATTCCTTCCAGAACGGACAGACAAAACTAATGATTGCTGGACTGCGTGCAGGAAACGTTGGAATCAACCTTACTAGGGCAAAATATGTAATCTTTGCAGAATTGGACTGGAGTCCGGCAATTCACTTGCAGGCAGAAGACAGATTGCACAGAATAGGACAAAAAAATACTGTATTTGCGTATTATTTGATTGGAAATGGAACGCTAGATGAGCATGTGGCCAAGGTACTAGTTGACAAGAGCTATGAAATTGACGCAATCATGGATAACAAGGTAGAGTCATTTGAGAACAAAGGCAAGGCAGAGTTGATACTGGCACAGATTCAGGACAAGGTAAAGGCAATCATGCAGACTAGTCCAATTCAGTAGATATCTTTTTGATTTTATCTAGGATTTCTTTAATTTTGAATTCGTCTAGTTCTGCCCTATCTATTTTAATGGAAATCTCTTGGAGAATTTTTTGCAGCTGCGATTTTGAATCAAGTGTTTGGACTAGAACATGATCATTGCCCTCTGGAGTAAGCTCGCAGACGCGAAAAACTCGGTCGTCTTTTTTAATGGTGGTAAATATAAAAAATCCCTTTTTCCTTGATTCCTCAATTGACTCGATGACTATGTCTTTCGGTTCTAGTAAATACCTGATAATTTCTGATTCCTCAAACGACTTTATCTGTAATAGTCTTAGCAGTCTTGTCTGAATAGGGGTGTCTTTGCCCCAGAATAACTCTCTGGCTAAATCGGTAATGGAAAAATAAGCACCATCCAACTTGATTAGATTTTTTTCCTTTAGTGCCGCTAGCCTGTCTAGTGTCCTGCCCACACCTAGATATGCTAGCTCAGAGCCTGCAATGTCTTGCTCGTTGAATTTTCCGTTTTTTGAGACTGCTAGATGTAAAAAGGCCAAGTCTATGTGGTCAATTTTCATTATTTTGGAATTGTCAATGCTACAATAAAATTTGATACCTGAATTCAACGACTAGTCCAAAACCAATATTATGACATGCTGTAAGATCCCATTAATGCATTGCAAATTAGCAATTCTGATACTTTTACTTGCATTGGGGACTGGCTTGACAAATAATGCATTTGCTCACAAATCTGAAGTGGTAGGTGATTATCTAATTGATTTTAGTTGGAAGAACGATCCTGCCATAGTCGGAGTTGATAATTCCATAATATTGCTAATCACAACTGCATCTCTGCAAGACAAGTCAAATTCAGAACAAATTACTAACTCTGTGGACATGTCAATGTCGAATGAAAAAATGTCACACGATGCAAACTCTTCCATGAATCATGGAGCAACATCTCATAATATGGCTGCAGATAGTAATGTGCAAAAAGATTTACCGCAAAAAGGTATTACTGGGCTTGCATCAGATTTGGATGTAACAATTACTCTGAATGAGAAAAAGGTGAGACTTGAAATGATTGAGGACTTGCAAAATCCCGGAGTGTATTATTCTGAATTTACTCCTCAAAGAGCTGGACATCCAATAATTCATGTTTTTACAACAATTAATGATAGTACTTTAGAAGTCACATTCCATCCTAATGAGATCAAGGATGGAGCATCAATGAGCGTGTCATCTTTGGATGGTACAGTTAATGTCAATATTGTAACTACTGTCCCACTCAAGGACCAAGAGATGTCAGTCAAATTATCATTTACTGATTCCCAAGGAAACTCTATCGAACACGTCAATTATGATTTAATTGCAACTCAGAACCAAAAAATAATTCTTGATCAGAGAGGACTGCATTCTCATAGTGGTATTGACAAACAATCTACATCAGTACTGGAATCTGAAGACCCAGTTGATGTTCAAATCAAGTTGCTAGGAATTGGCAAACCTGAAGAAAAAGCAAACTGGAGTGGACCTGTGGAAGAACTTGCCCCAATACATGTGACGCCGGAATTTGGCCCAATTGTCTTGGCAATGCTTGCAATAGGAGTCTTTACTACTATGGGATTGAATTTGAGATCAAAGTTCTAATTTTTTATTTGATAAAATCTGGAATTTTAAAATCATGAAATTTTCATGTAAAATGACTTGTCGCACAATGACTATATTCTGCAAGAATTCAATAGTATCATGGACTTTATGTTGGAAGAAGAACTAATTGATCTTCTCACCTTTTGCCTTCAAAACCCGGAATCAACCGAGATCTCGGCAAAAAAATCGCGCATTTCTGAAATAGGAAAAGAACTGTATGCTGATGGAGGTATAGATGCTCTAGTCAACATGTTTTTTGCACTAAAAAATAGAATTACTGAAGAAATAGGCAAGGACCCGTCTTCACTAAAATCGCTTTGGAATGGACTCACTCCAGAGTGGAATTATTAGTGTGAAAAAATTATCAGAAAAGGCTTAAGCCTTTCCGATTCTGAATATAGCTGTTGAACATGATGGACATGTTCCTTTTGATGCCGGCTTGCCATTTTTCATTGTAACTGGCTTTATGCCTGACATTTCTCGTTTTGCTCTGCATTTGACGCAATAGCCTATCATAATATTATGGATTTGGATGATCCTCTATTAGCGGAATCCTGTGAAAATTATTTTACAGAATAGTGGAGCGTAGATCTTTGATTTTATATGCAAATGCAAGAAAATCACCCAATTTAGAACATTTTTCATACTTTCCATGGCTCAAAATGGCCAAAATTATGATATCTGCGTTTTTTTGCTGCAAAGACTCTTTGTGCACTAGTTTTTGTAGGGTGGTCTAGCTCACTAGGATTTTTAGTTCTGTCTTTGCTGATAGTGCATTTGCATCTCTAATTGAATCCCAGACATAGATTTGCGCAGTATATGTTCCCGGCTTTGTAGGAATCCAAGATATTGCAGGGGCCAGTTTTTGATTTGGATTCAGCGATGCAGAAATCCATGTGATTTTTTGTATCACACCAGAATCGTCTGTTATCTGTACAATGTAGACAAACGTTTGGATATTTTGCTGCTTGTTTAAAATATCTGATGAAATTTGAACCTGAGAGTTTGTGTTAATATTTTGCGAGAGTGCCTCACCAAATGAATTGAGCAGGCGCGGATTTTGTATTTCTGCTCTTTGAATGCCATCTAGGGCAAAAACACTATCAATGGAGCAAAAAACTAGGCCACAGAGCACAAAAATTACAACCAGTCTTTGCACGAAAAATTAAAAAATTGTATAATAATAAAGAGTTTGCCTATAGTTCTATTCGGTAATAATCCCAGCGCTCGGGATCGAACTTGGTCACAAATTCGGCCTTTTCGTGACTGTCAATTCTTTTTTGTACGACATCCCTGAGCGCAAAGCTAGTGAGGTACTGGTATTTCATTGAATGAGCCTGCATTGTAAACAAGTGTCTCATTTCACTTCCACCACGCATTCCCCAATAACCCATCTTTAGTGCGATTGGCTCTAAAAATATAGTATTGTGTTTGCCATAATTTTGATCAATTATTTCCGGCCTTAGTGTATAGTTTTCAAGCGGTCCGCCCTTGGCAAAACCAATGACTGGACCATCAGAACTACCTACACGCAGAGTATTCAAAATTATCTTGGGATCTTCAACTGATTTGAAAAAATTTTCCCGGTTTATTTGCAAAGGAGTTGGAAGCTCATTGAAAATATCAAATAGACTTGACTGGAATTCTTTATCGAGTCTTGTGCGCATTGGCTCTATTTTTGGAATCAATCTTAGGTTTTCATAAAGATAATCTGACTGGATTCTAATTTCCTGCTGTCTGAGATTTAGAAAACCTGTCACAGTGTCCATGAAATTTTTTCTCATATCTTTGGGTAATGCATGAAGAACTGCCTCACACATTTCTGCTTCGTTGTTTAAGAGATCCTCAAAATAACCAACAGAGCGCTTGACAATTAATGACGGATGCCATGCAAGGGCATGAGCATTTTTCTTTGCCATATCCATTGCCTTTGTAAAATCACCTAGTGCATATCCGCTGATTCTATCGACTACTGATAAAAGCCAACCAAGCCGCATATAGTAATCGCGCATTTCTTTACTGTCTTTGGTAATTGAAGAGCAATCAAAGCACTTTGCAATTTGCTCTTCTGCATGCTCTCTTAGCTTGCCTGCCCATGGATATGTAGTGCGCAAAATCAAGGCCATGATGATGTTAATATCCAAATTAGCATCCTTGAATAATTGGGCCAAATTTTGGTCTTGGGTAAGGAATTTGACTACGTTATCCTCATGTGGCTTATCGACACTTTTTTGCGGATCAAAATCATGAAAGAGTGCAGCTGCAAATAGATACTTGAAGTCATCATCTTTGATCTCACTGACAATGTTTTTCCATTTTAGAACAATCAAAGTAATGTAAGTGACTTCTAACTCGTGAGTGATATTGTGATATCCATAGTATTCCTTGCCCAGTCCCTGGGTCTCAAAAAGCCTGATTGTATAGTCTAACATTTTGCCAAAACACTGACTGTCCAGTCCGCATGTTGCTGAAATATTGAGAATCTCATTGCGCAAAGTTTGTGGATTGGCAAACAGTTGCATTAGTATGTGGTTCATTAGCAGAGTTTTAAATCTGTAGCTAAGCGTTTTTGTAAAAATTACAACAAATCATCTTATTTTGTATTAGAATTATTTTCCGCTCTGTTGGGGATTTCCATGTATCAGATCGGATACTACCTTGAAAATTCCCAATACGAACCTCGTATCATACATGCTAAAGATTCAATACTGTTTTGACTTGGTTTTAATTTGTGACACTAGACAAGAATCTCTTGCAAAGACTAGTTGAGCAAAAAATACGCATCTCTAGTCTGCAAATTCAGAATAAAAAATTTGCCGTAGAGCAATCCGAGATCACATTTTCTAATGTTCCAGTTAATAGGCCTACCACTAGAGGGGGAGTTTATTTTTCAGACACTACTGCATACAAGGCAAAGATTCTGATTCATGATTTGTCAATATCCAAATTTCTCTCGCAGGCAATGCTTGGACCTAACACGGAATTTGCAGACATACAGCTAATCCCGGAATCTGAAAGTGTTGTAATTTCCGCCAATCTGACAAACTATGTGCAAAAGAGCTCCGGCATTGAGCTTAATCTTACTATAACTGATACATTATCCAAATGATGCCTTGTAGTACTTGTCGTAATCCTTTCTTGTTTGCTCATCAGAGAGAATTTCGTATGCCTTGCTAATTTTAGCAAAAATTTCTGCACTCTTTTCATCCTTTGACTTGTCTGGATGATACTCTTTGGCAAGCTGTCTGAATTTTGCCTTGATTTGCTCTTGTGTAGCATCAATACTCAGACCTAGCTCACCATAGTAATTTGGAAGAGCGGACTCTTGCATCATTTTGCGAAATTCTTGAGCTTCTTTAGATTTTTTTTGTCCGAAAAAATCCTCATCATCACGATTCCAATCAGAGTGGTATTTCTCATAATCCCTGTTCTTTTTTGATTCAAAGCTTTTCTTTTCATATTCTGTTTTTCTGCGCAAAATAACATCTCGTGCCAGATACAAAAACAGGATTACTACGGCAATTGCAATGATTACCATGGCTAGTCTTACGTCTTGGGGCTTGTAATAATCTGAAATCTCCTCAGAGCCGCGCTGGGGCTTTTCTAGTATTACTCCCTGACTGTATGCTAAAACGGGCACAAAGACTAGGGCAATTATTAGCAAGGATAACTTGGACATTGTTTTTTAGAGCATCTCAAAATTTTATTAATATTGCCTATGCGAGTCTGAAATCTTCCTTTACTGTATTTAGCACAACATTGGTAACTGTCTTGTCGATATTTGGCCTAGATGATAATTCCTTGACAAACTTGCTAAGATCTTCCCTGTTCTTGAACTTGGCAACAATCACACTGTCTGATTCACCCGTCACGTCGTACACTGCACAGACATTTTCTAGTGTTGAAATGTCTTGTTCTATTTCTACCATCTTGCCTTTTTTTGTGTAAATTTCTATAATAGCTGTAAGATCATATCCTAGCTTTTCATGGTTGATCATTGCAGTATAACCTCGGATGATTTTTTCTTGCTCCATTTTCTTGACTCTGGTTAGTATTGTAACAGTTGATAGGCCTAACTTTAGTGCCAGCTGGCGAGAGGATAGTCTTGCATCGACTAGGAGATTTTTTAGAATCCTCATGTCAGTTTTATCTAATATCAACAAATTCGTTCTTTACTTTACAAATATTAAATCTTGTGAGACTTTATTAAATAAATATATCAAATTTATCAAATAGATTGTATAAAATTCACAGGTCGTCCATAACAAGTAAATCTCTCAATACGCATACTTGAAAATGTTCTAAAAATCTGATCATGAAAAAGTTGAGTTTAATTTTATGACAGATCTGTTCTATTTTTTTTAAATTGCTGAATTTCTAAAAATTAACTGTCTTTTTTTCTTTGACTGAATTACTCTATATGCGTTGAATTATAGTCTTTGACAATAATTGAAAAGTTTTTTTTGGCTTGGAATCTTAGTTGATTTGCGTAGACGCCGCAAACTCACCAGTCAGAGGAATTCCACTAGCACTAATTGTGTCTGATAGGGCACTGGCATAGATCTTGGCACTGCCAACTACTGCATCATTTGGTACAATAAATGACAAGATGACTCGCGATTCTCCCTCACTTAGAGTTGTCTGAATAGAGGCAACACCAAGAGGAACTAGATTGGAATCCACAATATTTACAGTAATTAGTGCCGGTGTTGATTTTTGGGCATTAGCTACTACCTTGACAAACCCCATACTGCCGCGAGATAACTCGGCCGGGTTACCGGACTGGTCAGTTGTCTGCACTGATACAATTTGTATTTGGTCTGTAATTGATTTTACGCTAAAATCGGAGCTGGTATGAATTGCACTGCCCTCTATGGAGCTAGTTGCCTCAATGCTATATGTGCCAGTCTTGAATCCTTTGGAGATTCTAAATTCGGCACTTGCAGAACCAGTATTATCTGTCATTAGGGTTCTTGAAATCAGTACAGCACCAGATGGGTCTGTAACTGTAACTGCGATATTTTGAGACGCAACTGGTTTGAGCATTTTTACAGAAAGTGTGGCAATCTCGCCTAGGGAATATTCTGACTTGGATGTGCCAGCCTCTATCTCTTTTAGTGATGATTTGGCAATTGATTTCTCTTCAACTGTGCTAGGTTCTGGCTCGGAAGCAGCCTGAGCTTGCTCTAATTCCTGTTGTTGGCTTGACATGACTGTTCCAATTATCTGAATTTGCTTGCTTGCCTGTGGGAACTCTATGTGTAAAGTCCTATTCTCTGAGGTTGATTGGATCTCTTCAAAGCTGACCTGCACCCCGTCTAGTAATACGAGATATTCCGCATCGTCTTGGCCTTTTCCACCCGCTCCGTTCTTTGCATCAACTAGTTGCCTTGGAATCTCTAGTGTAATAATACCGGAACTCTCTGCATTAAATGAAATGACTAGCCCGAGAATTTCTGGGTCTGCTCTGATGTTTTGAATTGTTGCATTGGTAATCTTTAATGGTATCTTGATATTTTCAATGGGGGAATTTTCTACGATCCATGATTTCTTGTCTGAATTGGAATCATCTGTAATGTAATCAAAGCTAGTCTCATACACTGTATCAAAAACGGTATTTTTTACCTGAACTAGATACTCTCCGTTATGATCAAAGTACGGTCTATCAATGATAAATGAATAATCATACGTTCCATCTTCGGAAATCTCTGTCGCTGCAACATGAACAGGATTTGAATCGCGCAGAACTCTAATTATTGCCGGAGTGTCCTGCAAGAATTTTTCCAGTTTGCCTGATACTCTTAGTGTGTCACCAGTATAAAATGACTGGCCATCAAGGCAGATTTGGTTGCACTTGTTATCATGAATGATGTTCTGTGCTGGTCCTACGCTTATAGTCCCAGTAATCCAGGGGTGGAACATGCATGAATAATTATGAGTTCCCTCCACTGTGATTTTTTGTGTTCTAGTTGTTCCGGGATATACTGCACCGGTATCAAAAGAACCGTCTGCAGCTGATGCAGAATGGGCAACAGAGTCTGGATTTACCCATGTTATGTAATCACCTGAATTAATAGAAACATTACCTGGTGTAAAACAACTGGTTCCGCAATTCTGATTCTCACTTGAACCCTTGGTCATGATAACTTTGGCGGATTCTGCAAATGCATCATCTGAAATAGGAAATGCTAGGAAAATTACCAGCACTAGTGATAATGCCAAGTAATATGGCATGTTTGTTATCTGAATCATCGTATTGATCTGGTTTTCTGGATTGGATTTAAGTTATGATATAAATTACAAAAATTACAAAAATTACAAGATTTGGCTATAAAGTGGAAATTACTTTCATATCAAATAGCCAGTCCTGCTAAATTTACAATGTTGGGGCAAAACAATTAATCATAAAATGACACTTGGAATGAAATCCGCATTTTTGGGATTCATAACCAAGTGAGTATCAAAGATACTGACAAAGCTATGAGAATACTCTGAAATGGTACAATAAAAAAGTTTTTGGAACAACTGTCATCGCACAAGTAATTTGGCTACGTAAACGAATCCAGCACTCGGTTGTCCTTTTGTTCAATTATTTTATGCGTCCTCTCTAGGTGAGCGTTCAACCCGTCAGAAGAATAGAAGGTGATATTGCACTTCTCACACCGATTAGACATTGAATTGCTAATGGTGCTTTTGGATAAAATGGAATTGTTGTCAAATGTATTAGCTAGGGATTAGGCCTTGACACACCGATCTCTACAAATCACTGCATTTGATAGCAAGACTAATGTCCGTAATTGCCGTTGTAAAACCATTGAATGAGTTGGATAAGACACTCGATGATGCTTCAGAGCTATGCCATGAGGGCCTATTCTCTGAGGCAATCACTCTGTATGATCAAATTCTAAAGACAAATCCGGATAATCTTGATGCAAATATCGACAAAGGCGTTGCGCTCCAAAACTTGGGCAAATTCAAGCAGGCGCTAAAAAGTTTTCAAAAGGCATGCGATTTGAGTCCTGATAATGTAACTGCAATTCTTAACAAGGGAACGGCACTGCACAGTCTAGGAAAATTCGATGATGCGATAATTTGCTACGAGCGTGCATTGTTTTTAGATGATAAATGCGCAATGGCACTAGCATACAAAGGCATGTCTTTGGGAGAGCAGGGAAAAATCCAAGAGGCACTAGAGTGCTTTAAGAGCGCACTGCAAATTGACAATGACTATGATATCGCTCAAATCTCCAAAGAGATCGCAGAAAAATTACTCCAGTCAAATCAAGATATGACGCGCAAGAACTCTTGATCAGAATTATATTTTGCAAATGCACTGTGGCTTTTTGCCTTTATTTTGAGTCGCCAGTCTGCACCGATTGCCAGTGACAAGACCTCAAAGACTTGAGGGCTGCCAATCTGGGCCAGTGATACTGCCTTGTCAAATAACACCTCTGAATTATTTGGATATGTTGACAAGATCTTATCACAGCATAAAATGGATTGATCATATCTTGCTAGTGATACTAGTATTCGCTCCATGTGATACAATACGATATTGTCATTAGGACTATCAAGTAAGATTTGATTGCATATTTGCAGTGCAGCCTCGTTTTGTCTTGTTTTTCGAAGCGAGGATATTTTGTTAACGAGCAGGGTCTTTTCATTAGGGTATAGTGCTAGTCCAAAATCATAGAATGTGATTGCCTCTTGGTGTAATTTGAGCTTGCCCAGTGCATATCCCTTGTTATTGATTGCATCAATGTTGTGTGGATCGTTTTGTAAAATCTGGTCGTAAATTTTAATTGCATCTTGGAATTGCTTTTTGAGAAATAATTGGTTTGCAGCTAGCAGTAGAGAATCTGGCATTTGCTAGAAAACTGTAACATCGCCAGGTGCTGGCTCGCGCTTTTGATTTTCATGAAAGCTAACAAATTCTGAATGTTTTTGCTTTTGGTGTTCTCTTAGTGATTCAATTGTATCAAATGGAGAATTGCAAATGTAGCACTTTGGCTTGAACTCGTCAGCTAGCGGTAATACCATACCTAACAAAATGATTAGAGACTAACTAAACTTTAAGTCAAAAAATTAGGCGCTCTGTGTAGGAATCATTCCACAATCTTAAATATGCTCAAAGAACTGCTTTGAGTTATGCAAAGACTAGGAATCCTAGCATCACTAATACTACTAAGTGCAGCTATACTTGGACCTGTGGGTTTATCATTTGCAGAAAGCTCTGACAATTCTACAGCATCAGGAGAATCTACTCCTATAGAACCTGTTAAAGAATCTGTTCAAGGCAATTCGACTGCTCAGAGTGTGGAGAATCCTACTCCAATGCCGACAATGACTGCCACAAAGGCAACCACTACATCAAAGTCACTAACTGAAGAAGAAAAAATCAGAAAAAAAATCGCTGATGAACTGGCAAGATTGAGAGAAAAATACGACGCAAAAACAAAAATGCTCAAAGAAAAATTACGCGAAAAAGCAAAGGCACAGGAGATAAAGTCAGCACTTGATCAAGACAAGGCGGCAAAAATGAAAACAAAGTT